>CANBWY010000016.1 GCA_947373245.1 Comamonadaceae bacterium | reverse complement strand
GCGCGCGACATGATGGGGGGCAATGGCATCTCTGATGAGTTCGGCGTGGCCCGGCATTTGGTGAACTTGGAGGTGGTCAATACCTACGAAGGTACGCACGATGTGCACGCCTTGATCTTGGGCCGAGCCATCACCGGCATTGCGGCGTTCTCAAACTGACTTCAGGGAACCTCTGCATGACTGCTTTTTCTAATTTGTCGCCGCCTAAGCCGCTGGCAGGCGTGCGCGTTCTTGATTTGTCTCGTGTGCTGGCTGGACCTTGGGCTGGTCAGATGCTGGCAGATTACGGCGCTGAAGTGATCAAAGTTGAGCGTCCTGGCTTGGGTGATGACACCCGTACATGGGGGCCGCCTTGGTGGGGCGAGGGGGATCAACGGGTGGCTGCTTATTTCCTGTGCGCTAACCGCGGCAAGCGCTCAGTTGTAATAGACATTGCAAGTTCTGATGGGATTGCTCAAATCAAGCAGTTGGTTGCTGATGCAGATGTGCTGATCGAGAACTACAAAGTGGGGCAGTTGGCTAAATACGGGCTTGATGCACCCAGTTTGCAAAAATTGAATCCACGTTTGATTTATTGCTCAATCACAGGTTACGGTCAAGACGGCCCGCTTTCACGCAAAGCAGGCTATGACTTTGCGATTCAGGCCGAAGCGGGCTTGATGAGCATCACGGGCGAGAAAGTTGGAGAACCTCAGAAAGTAGGCGTCGCCGTGACTGATCTCATGACAGGCGTGTACGCGACCACTGCGATTCTTGCTGCGCTGTATGAACGAAACAGCACGGGGTTGGGGTGTTACATTGACGCTTCACTGTTTGATGTTCAGGTTGCTATGCTGGCTAATCAAGCAAGCAATGAATTGGTTGGTCACACCCACCCCACTCGCATGGGCAATGCACATCCCAATATCGTGCCTTATCAGGTTTTTCCAACACGAGATGGCCACATGGTGCTGGCTGTCGGTAATGATGGTCAATTTGAACGTTTTTGTCGCGCCGCTGGGCAAACAGAAGTAGCCACTGATCCTGCTTACAAAACGAATCCAGCACGTGTTCAGAACCGTCAAACTTTGGTGCCCATGCTCACGAGTTGGACGATGCAACGGGATACGGCCGAGTGGGTGCAGTTACTGGATAGCGTCAGTGTGCCTTGTTCTCCAATTTTGGATGTGGAACAAGTGATGAAGCATCCGCATGTGCTGGCACGTGGGATGAAGCTCACCTCTGCTGATCCAGCCATTCCGCCCATGATTGCACACCCTATGCTGATGAATGGTCAGCGCTTGACTGCAGAACTGGCACCACCAGCTTTGGGGGCTGGTGTGGCTGTTTGGCTTGGAAAAAACTGAGTGCATCCACACGTCGTTTAAGCTTCTTCAAATTTTGCAAGAATTTTCTTTTTTCAATCGAGAATTCCAAACTGGTATTCCCCCAAATGAGTAGATAAAGCCGATGTCAAAACTGGACTTCCCAAGGGGCCGCAAACCAACGAAGTCCTCGCTCAGTACGACGGCGAGTTGAGAAAAATCAAAGAAGATCGTTGTTTCAAATCAGATTGATTGAGTTGCGAGTCAATTCGGCGTAGTCTGAAACTGGAGCTTCATCAATGGTTTGATTGCTTAAAGGGGAAACTTATGTCTATCTGTAAATTGAACGTCATCGCTGTAACGCTTGTACTTTGCGGAACGGGCCTGACTGCATTTGCCCGTCCCGGTGGTGAAGGTGGCATGTCGGGGGCACACATGAGTGCTGAGGGGCGAGAGAATACAAATGGTCCGATGTCTACCGACCGCGACAAAGGCCGGGCAAGGGCTGAGGACCGCATGAGTGAAGAAGGGCGCGAGCACAAAAGGGTCAAGTCTAGGAACAAACACATGGACAAAGACAGGGACCATGATTCAGATATGAAGAAATAAGGCGGCTGTTAAAGTTGAGTGGATGAAGAAAATAAATTTTTTGAGTTGTTTGTGTTTCGCGGTCTTGATGGCTGTTGAGGCCGCGGCACAGACAAAGCTCGATACTGCTCAGCTATTTCAAGCAGAAATTAGCCAATTTCGTAAAACAGGGGCTTACGCTGAGGTCGAAGTTGCCTGTCAAAACCTTGCAAAAAATTACCCAGACCTTGTTCGTTGCTTCAGTATTGGAAGAACCGAAGAGGGGCGTTCAATTTGGGCGTTGGCGGTTACTCGCAGTGGTGCCTTGAACCCTGCGCAAGCGCGACGCTTAGGTGTGCCTGTTGTGCTCGCGATTGGTGGTACGCATGCAGGTGAAATTGACGGTAAGGACGCAGGGTTAATTCTTGTTCGGGACTTGCTGAGTCAACCTTTGCCCAACGACCCCTTGAAGCAACAGGTATTTTTGTTTGTGCCTGTTTTCAATGTCGATGGGCACGAGCGGCCGAGCCCCTATAACCGGCCTAATCAGAACGGACCCAGTTTGCAGGGGGAGCGAGTAACCGCGCAGCGTATTAACCTCAATCGTGATTGGATGCTAGGGCAGACATCAGAGATGAATGCCATGCTTGACTTGATTTCACAGTGGGATCCTTTGCTCACTTTGGATCTGCATGTGACCGATGGCGTGCGTTTCCGCCACGAAGTTTCGTTGTCGATGTCACCGATGTTCTCTGCGGATGATGTGCTTCGCGAAGCCTCAGATCAAGTTTCTGTTGACATGATGGCGCGCCTGCATGCAAAGGGTCTGCATCCGCTGGACTTCACGCCCGTGTTGCTGGATTTTGAAGATCCGCGTGCAGGCATCATGCGTGATGCGGACGCACCTCGGTTTTCCCATGTGTATGCGGTCCTTCGCAATCGCATTGGAATTTTGGTGGAAGACCATGCATGGGATCCCTATGCCAAGCGCGTGCAAACGAGCAAAGATGTCTTGACTGCTGCGCTTGAATTGGTGGCTGTACAAGGCCGGCACCTGCTGAAGGTCGCACTTCAAGCAGATGAAAATGCCGTCAAAATGAACAACGAAGTGGTCACCTTAGACTGGCAAAACATGCTTGAGACGGGGATTGACATACCTTCGGGCCATGCAGATTTGTTGGGCTACGAATACACCATCCACAACAATGCACCCGTGGTGGGAGGGCGCCACATCAGCTATCACTTGAAGCAGCCTGTCGTGTGGCATGTGCCTGTTTACAGTGACATTCAACCCGTCAACGATGCGATCGTCACGTTGCCTCAAACGGGCTACATCATTCCTGCGGGATGGGTGTCCGTGGTGTTGCCGTATCTGCGAAAGCACAACATCACCTACCAAGTCTTTCCTCATTCCATGCAAGGGGTTGACGTGCAAGCGCTGCATGTTGATCAAGACAGCATTTCGTTTGAGGCGCGGACATTTCAGGGGCGACTGCGCACCAATGTCAGCGGAGAATGGGAGGCGGGGCGAGTCAATGTGTTGCAAGGCTCACTGTATGTGCCTATTCGCCAAGCGCGCGCATTGCTCGTCGCGCATTTGCTAGAGCCTGTGTCACCTGACTCCTTGTCTCGGTGGGGGCTATTTAATACGGCCTACGAAATTACAGACCACATTTCTAACCATCGACAACTTCAAATTGCCCAGTGGATGTACGCGCAAGACAAACGCATTCGTGAAAGGTACGGCGAAGAACTCCACCTTAAATTGCCTGCCTTGCGTAAGGAATACCAAACGCGGATGGACCGCGATGAGCGTTTCCACGATGACCCCGAGCAACGCATGGATTTTTGGATTCGTGAAATTCCGTATCACGATCCAACCTTTAACAAATATCCAGTGATGCGTACGAACCAAGTGTTCATGTTTCAACACTAGCTTGGGTTTCATCGTTTGATACGGCTGATTTTCGTGCCTTCAAAGCTGAGACTGGCCATCAGGCCTTCTTGGTCAGTCACGAAGGCGTAAGCGTCGTCTTTGAGCGTTGTGGTGGTCATGTTCTTCGCGATGCCTTCGTTGACCACCACAAGCGTGGGACCAACTCCAAACTCCCATCCCTTGGACTCTTCAAGGTATTTGACGGACTTGTCATTCATCAGGAAGACAACGTAAGCATACGACTGTGCGCCGATTTGCCAGCCCCATGAAGCAGAGACCGTATTGAAGTACTCGGTCACATGCCCGCCCTTCATCAGCACACCTTCGCCATAACTGCCACCGAAGACAAGTCCCGCTTTCACCACTTTAGGAAATACCAAAATCGCTTTGGCTTGCTTAGAAACCAGTGCGGCTGATGGGTTGGTTTTGTAGAGCGCTTGAAGCGCGAGTGTCGATTCTTGATTAAGCTCCTCAGCTGTGGATGCCATGGCTGAGTTACCTAAGGTACAAAAAAGAAAGGCGAAGGCACTTAGCAAGAGCGACTTATAAAAAATGCGTTGGATCTGGTTCATCACGATTCCCCTGTAGTTGGCGTATTGCCGAAGTTCAGGGTATTTCAAACCGCGCATTCAAACATTGCGAAAAATCAATATCGTGATTCAATCTTTCGTCAGTCGATCGTCACACCACCCGTTTTGATGACTTGACGCCAGCGCTCAGTGTCTTCTTTCATCCAGTGCGCCATCTCCTCGGGTGTGTTGCCCACGGGCTCTGCCCCGACTTCTGCAAAGCGTCGCGCCATCTCGGGGGTGCGCAATATCTCACCGATCAGGCTGGACAGACGGTTGACGATGGCTGCGGGTGTTTTGGGCGGCGCCACCATGGCAAACCAGGCGACGGCAACCACACCCGGCACCACTTCTTGCATGGCTGGAATCGTGGGCATGCTGTTGATGCGTTTGGCACTGGTCACCGCCAGCACTTTGAGTTTGCCGCTGCGCAAATGCGCGGAGGCTTGCGCCACGTTGCCAAACATCACGTTCACGTGGCCCGCTAACAAGTCAGCCATGGCCGGTGCATCCCCTTTGTAGGGCACGTGGACCATCTTCACGCCGGTTTTTTGTTTGAACAATTCGGCGGTCAAGTGGGCCGTGGAGCCGTTGCCTTGTGAGGCGTAGCTGAGTTTGTCTGGGTTGGCTTTGGCGTACGCGATCAGTTCTTGGACGGTGCTCACTGGCACAGAGGGGTGGACCATCAAGGCATTGGGCACGATCGACAAAATGGTGATGGGGACAAATTTCGATGGCTCGTAGTTGAGCTTGGGGTACAAGCTCACGTTGATGGACAGGGGCGGGGGTGGGGCTGCCATCAAGGTGTAGCCATCGGGTTCTGCGTTGTACACATATTCAGCAGCGATGTTGCCAGCCGCGCCGGGTTTGTTGTCGATCACGATGCTTTGGCCGAGTTTGGCCATCAAGGCTTCAGAGATCAAGCGGGGGAACAAATCGGCACTGCCGCCCGCAGGGTTGGGGACCACGATCTTGATGATTTTTTGTGGCCATGCGCTGCTGGTTTGTGCGCTGACGTGTGTGACAGACAGGGGTAGGGCGAGGGCGAGTGAGGTGCTTAAAAAATCACGGCGAGTGGTGTGGTTCATGGGGTGTGTTCCGTGGCTTAGATGGGGATGACCAACAAGGTTTCGATGATGCGCGAGTCGTACAAAAACAAACGTTGTTTGAACTTGGGGCCCTCGGGCGTCAGCACCACGTCGTCATGGCATTGACCGGTGGAGAAAATTTTCATATCGCCGTCGAGTGCCATGGTACGAACCACCAAGTAGTTGGAGCGCACCTGCAACACGCCCGCTTGCTCGCCCACGATTTGGACGCCCGAAAGCATGTGGCGGTAGTGGTGTGGCTCGTAAATGTTGGCGATGCGCATGGACTTGATGCGGTCACGCAGCTGCGCTGCGCTGCGGCTGTCGATGATGGCCATGGGTAAATCACGGTCGTGGTTGAAGCGCGATTTGACGGTGTAGCGGCCTTCGCTCAGCATCAAGTCTGCGATCGCCTCGACGCGGTCTTCGTCAATGGCACGGGCCCATTCGTAGATCAGGTTTTCGACGGCTCTGAAATGTGTGTCGTGTTGCGTGGTCATGCCAAATCCATATCTAAGCGGTAGTTGTGCCAGAAATTGCGTATGGCACGTTCGGAGAGCTTGGTGTTGCCGCCACTGTCCAGGGTTTTGCCACCCATCTCAATGAATGACTCGCCGGTTTGGCCATCCGCCATGGCGCGTTGCATCATTTCGCACACGGCCGCATCCTCCACCGAAATCATGCCAGCTGAGCCGGCCAAGTTGGCTTGCACCAAACGGGCTTGGGTGGTGGCTTCGTCGTCGTCTGCAAAGCCGAAGTAGGTCCACACCAGGTCCGACTCGCCCACGCCTCGAGGAATGAGTTGTCGCGTGGCCAAGCTGTTGGCAATTTGGTGCAGCACAAACGAGGGGTAGGTGGTCAGCACTTGCACGCTCACGCCATCGCCAAACTCGTCGCGCCATTTCAAAATGCTGGGGTCTTCCAGTTGCATGGCGTCGTTGACCGAGCGCAATGCGGCGCTGGTGGTGTCGAAGTCTGCTGATTTCTTCTCGGTCCCCGCCTTGGTATAGAAGTAAACGTGGCGCCCGCTTTTGTCTAAGGTCATGCCGGATTCTTGCGATTGGCGTGACAAGCCAAAGGTGCCGTAAAACGTGTGCAAGATGTTGGCGTGGTACGAGTCGCGCGGGTTCTCGTGATAGGCCTTCCAGTTGGCGTGGATACGCTGGGTGTCGTAGCCCAGCACCTTGAGGGGTTTGTGCAACACACGTTGGATGCCGGCAGCCACTTCGCCAAGCCAGTCTTCCAGAGGCTCTACCTCGTCAGAGAAGGTAGCGAACACAAGTCCGCAAAAGGTGGCGACACGCAGTTTGTGCAGGCCGTGCTCAGACAATTGAAAGTCTTTGGGTAAGCCGCCTTCGCCGCGCAAACCGTGGCTGAATGCGGCGTGGGTGAGGTCCCCTTTGAGGTTGTAGTTCCATGCGTGGTAGACGCAATACAGTTTTTTGACTTTGCCAAATGCATCGCGACACAGCATGTTGCCTCGGTGTGCGCAACGGTTCACCACCACATGCAACGAGCCATCTTCTGCGCGTGTGAGGACGACAGATTGTTCGCCGATGTAGGTGGTTTTGAAGCTGCCGACTTCTGGCACTTCGGCTTCGAGGCCGACATAGCTCCATGTTTTGCCGCGAAAAATCTTGACTTGTTCTTGGGCGTAAATGTCGGGGTCTGTGTAGGCCCAATAGGGGGCCCGTGTGTCACCTTCGGCGGGCCAAGTGCGGGGCGTCGTTGCTTTAGAACTTGCTGGCCCATGAATCACAGCCGTGTGGCCGGGGGTGTCTGATGTTGGCATGTCGGTGAAACTGTGATGTGTTGAAGTTTTTAAGTTACAACACCATACAGCCTTCGCATGGACGTGCTTGTCTTGCAGATGACAGCGACACTGGCCAAATGCGATGCGCTTCAGTCTGCAAGACGGACTGGTTTGAGGAGTTCAATTTTGAATTCGGCTTCATAGGGGGGCACATGGCACTCAATGATGTCCGCTGACGAGACTTCCAGTTGAACGCCCACCACATCGGCACGCATGGGCAGCAGGGACATGCCTCGGTCAACCAACATCGCCACACGAATACAGGCGGGTTGTTTGCGAGACAGGTACTCAACCACTTTGAGAATGGAGTGTCCTGTGTAGAGCACATCATCGACGACCACCAAGGCGTAGCCTTTCAAATCCAGAGTCGCATGCTGGGCTTGCTCGGTGAGCTCGGTGTTGGGGTAAAGCAGCGTCAAATCATCGGCATAGCGTTTGACTTGCAAATCGAGTCGCAGAGGTTGCGCGACGCCATGGTCTTTGACCAGATGCTCGGTCAAGCGATCAGCCAGTGGTGCGCCCCTGCGTTTGATGCCCACGATGGCCACTTTGTCGGCCTCTTGAATCATCCCCGCTGTGGCGCGCGCCATCTCTTGTATGACGGTTTTGAGCTCGTCACTGTTGTACAAGCCGATGCGTGTTCCGAGTGTTGTGGGCATAGCTTTCTCCGTGCGCTGCAGCTATTTTCATAAGCGTAGGCCACGATGGGGTTGACCAATGTCAACCCTTGAGAGATTTATTTAAGCTTGGGCGCCTGCAGCCAGGCGAGCCCGTCGCGCGTGCCGTTGGGAGCGCTTGCTCTGGCAGGGCGGTATTCACAGCCTACCCAACCTTGCCATTGACAGGCCGCCGAGACGTCGTCGATCACGTCAAACAAGTAGCTGTAATTGAGTTCGCCTAAGTCGGGCTCATGGCGCAAAGGCACACCTGCAATTTGAAAATGGCCTACCCGTCCTGTAGGTAAATATTGCCTAATTTTGGTGGCCACATCGCCTTCCATGATCTGGCAGTGGTACAGGTCCATTTGTACTTTTAAATGAGGCGTGTTGATTTGCGCCACGATGTGGTGCGCCTGCGCTTGGAAGTTAAGGAAAAAGCCAGGTATGTCTCGCGTGTTGATGGGCTCAATCAAAATATCGCGTCCGGCTTTTTGCGCCTGTTCTGCGGCCCATGCGAGGTTGGTGAGGTAAGTTTGCTCTAGACTTTGCCGCGCTTGGTGCTGGGGGACGATACCTGCCATGACATGAATGCGTGGGCAGTTCAAAGCCTCGGCGTAGTCCAAGGCTTGGAGAATGCCAGTTTGAAACTCCTGCTCTCGCCCGGGCAAGCAGGCCAAGCCGCGTTCGCCAGCGTCCCAGTTCCCAGGCGGGGCGTTGAACAGCACTTGGCTCAAGCCGTTGTCGTCCAAGCGTTGTCGCAAGGCCTGGGCGTCGAAGGCATAGGGAAAGAGAAACTCCACGGCTTGGAACCCATCTTGGGCGGCGGCTGTGAAGCGATGAAGAAAATCGTGCTCTGGATAGAGCATGCTGAGGTTGGCGGCAAAGCGTGGCATGGTGCGAGTTTAATGACAGCCAGCGCGCGCAGCCTGAGCCTATGGTGGCTTAGGTATGATGGTTGTAACTTAGGAGCTCTGCATGGCTGATATCAATCCAACCAACAACAACCTCGTCATCGGTGAGGGCGTCACCTTCAAAGGTTCTATCTCTGCGCCTGGTAAAGCGGTGATCAACGGCAACGTCACGGGCGAATTGACGGCGGACGATTTGTTGATTGGCATCAAAGGCAACGTGACGGGCACCGTGCTCGCCCGCGAGATTGATGTGCATGGCGAACTCAACGAGGACATCGTCTGCAAAGACCACTTGTTGATTCACAGCACAGGCAAGGTCTCGGGCACTTTGGAGTACCACGAGTTGGAGATTCAACGCGGCGGTAAGTTCAAAGGCAATATGAACCAAAAGTAATGCCACACGGCACGAAGCCTTTTGCGCCAAAGGCATCATGAACATTCTGATTTCAAACGACGACGGCTTTCAAGCCCCAGGCCTCGTGGCGCTGTACGAAGCGCTCAAAGATTTGGGCCGCGTTGACGTGGTCGCCCCCGAGCACAACAACAGCGCCAAGTCGAACGCGCTGACCTTGCATTCACCTTTGTATGTGAACCAAGGTAGCAACGGGTTTCGGTATGTGAATGGCACACCCGCCGATTGCGTGCACGTGGCGCTCACGGGCTTGCTCGACTACAAACCCGACTTGGTGGTGTCTGGCATCAACAACGGCGCCAACATGGGCGACGACACGATTTACTCGGGCACCGTGGGTGCGGCCATGGAAGGCTATTTGTTTGGCGTTCCGGCGATTGCTTTCTCGCAAGTGGAAAAAAACTGGGGCCACATTGATGCCGCTGCTGTCAAAGCCCGCGAACTGGTGCTGCAAATGATGACGCAACGCCAATCGGCTGGCGCGCCTTGGCTGTTGAATGTGAACATCCCCAACCAACCGCTAGAACACATCAAACCTTTGCGAGTCACCCGCTTGGGGCGCCGACATTCGGCTGAACGCGTCATCACACAAATCAGCCCGCGTGGTGAAACCATGTATTGGATTGGCAGTGCAGGTGCGGCCAAAGACGACAGCGATGGCACCGACTTCCATGCCACTTTTCAAGGCCATATGTCGGTCACACCGCTGCATGTGGATTTGACCGAGCACGCCAGCTTGCCTGTGTGGTCGCAGCGTTTGTGCGGGACCGGGGCATGAAGCAACGCCCCAGCTTCCCAGCGCGTTTAGATTCCGCTCAACCACAGGTCGTTCCTAAAACATTGTTAGGTGCCACACGTGTGCTCACACCGCAGTCGTTTGCACGCGCCAAACCGCTGAGCTTGGCCAGCCCCACAGGCGTGGGTTTGGATTCTTCGGCGATTCGCGCACGCATGGTGGACAAACTGGCAGACCAAGGCATTGATGATGCCGTGGTGCTCGAAGCCATGGGCCGTGTGGAGCGCCACCGTTTTGTGGACAGCGCTTTGGCCAATCAAGCCTATGAGGACACCAGCTTGCCGATTGGTTTGGGTCAAACCATTTCCAAGCCCAACGTGGTAGCGCGCATGATCGCATTGCTCCGGGAAGCACCGGGCTTGCAAGGCGAAAAACAGATGGGCCGGGTGCTAGAAATTGGCACGGGCTGCGGCTATCAAGCCGCGGTGTTGGCCTGTGTGGCTCGTGAGGTCTACAGCATTGAACGCTTGCGTGGCTTGCACGACAAAGCCAGAGAGAACTTGCGCCCCATGCGTTTGCCCAATGTGCATGTGATCTTTGGTGACGGCATGCTGGGCTACCCGCAAGGTGCGCCCTACAGCGCCATCATCTCTGCTGCCGGAGGTGAGAACGTGCCACAAGCTTGGATTGACCAACTCGCGATGGGCGGCCGACTGGTCGCGCCCACGCACACCAGCACGGGTCAGCAAGCTTTGGTGGTGATTGACAAAACCCCCCAGGGTTTGCAGCAGACACTCCTCGAAGCCGTTAACTTTGTACCTCTAAAATCAGGCATTGCTTGATAACGGAGAAATAAGAATGTCTCATGCCGGAATGTGGGGTCTTTCCGCCCTAGTGTCAGCGCTTGTGCTGATGGGGTGTGCCAGCAAAGGCCACCTCGCGCCCGTGGATGATCACTCCAATGGCGGTGTGCATGGCGCCGTCCGTGTGATGCCTGGCGCAGAAAATGCCGGCAAACCCGGCTACTACACCGTCAAGCCCGGAGACACCTTGATTCGCGTTGGCATGGACAACGGTCAAAGCTGGCGCGACATCATTCGTTGGAACAAATTAGAGAACCCCAACCTGATCGAAACAGGGCAAGTTTTGCGCGTGGCACCGCCTCAGCCGGAGGTGTTGGCATCACGCCCAGCCGCGCCGCAGACTTCGCCATCAGTTGTGCCTGCACCGGCTGCAACACCCGCCAAGCCTGCTGCTTCAGCACCTCTTACCCCACCCGCGCCAGTTGCTGCTGCGACAGAGGCGGTAGAAGATGCACTTAGCTTTCAATGGCCTGCGCGTGGTAACTTGCTGTCGGGGTTTGATGAAACCAAGAACAAGGGTTTGGACATTGCAGGCAAAGCAGGCGACCCTGTGCTGGCCGCCGCCGATGGCCGTGTGGTCTATGCCGGTGCAGGCCTGCGTGGCTATGGCAACCTGATCATCTTGAAACATAACAACACCTACTTGACGGCCTATGCCCACAACCAAACCTTGTTGGTCAAGGAAGACCAAGCCATCAAACGCGGTCAAAAGATTGCCGAAATGGGCAACAGCGATGCCGACCAAGTCAAGCTGCATTTTGAAATTCGCCGTCAAGGCAAGCCAGTGGATCCCGCTAAATATTTACCAAGCAACTGATGACTGAGATCGCGACAGAAAAAAAATGGCCTGATAACACGCTGACCATCGAATCGATGGACATGGAAGCGCAGGGCGTGGCGCATCGTCCCGATGGCAAAGTGGTTTTCGTGGAAGGTGCCTTGCCTTTTGAGGTGGTGCGCGCCAATGTGCACCGCAAGAAAGACAACTGGGAAAAGGCTTCGCTGCTCGAGGTCTTGCAAGAGTCATCTCAGCGCGTGACGCCCGGCTGCCCGCACTTTGGCTTGCATGCAGGTGCATGCGGTGGTTGCAAGATGCAGCACCTCGATGCCTCTGCGCAAATTGCCGTCAAGCAACGCGCCTTGGAAGACAACCTCTGGCATTTGGGCAAGGTCAAGCCTGACACCATGTTGCGCCCCATTCAAGGTCCCTCATGGGGTTACCGCTACCGCGCCCGTTTGTCGGTGCGCTATGTGGTGAAGAAGGGCGAGGTGTTGGTGGGGTTTCACGAACGCAAGAGCCGCTACGTGGCAGACATGCGCCAGTGTCCTGTTCTGCCGCCGCATGTCGACGCCATGCTGTTGCCGCTGCGCAAACTCATTGGCAGCATGGAGGCGCGCGAAACCTTGCCGCAAATCGAGCTAGCGTGTGGGGACCACGTCACAGCCTTGGTGCTGCGCCACATGGAACCACTGAGCCAAAGTGACTTGGCCGCCTTGCGTGCCTTTGCCGATAAACACCAAGTTCAATGGTGGTTGCAGTCCAAAGGCCCGGACACCGTGTGTTTGATGCAGGGCGCTTTGGGTGAGACCTTGTCTTATGCCTTGCCTGAATTTGGCATCACCATGCCGTTCAAGCCGACCGACTTTACGCAGGTCAACCCGCACATCAACCGCGTGTTGGTCACGCGCGCTCTGCGCTTGCTGGATGTTCAACCGCATGAACGTGTGATTGACTGGTTCTGTGGCTTGGGCAACTTCACCTTGCCATTGGCCACGCTCGCACGTGAGGTGTTGGGTATTGAGGGCAGCGAGGCGTTGGTGGTTCGATCGGGTGAGAACTACGCCATCAACCAAGCCAACCGCGAAAAGCCTTTGGCGCCGACGAATTTTGTGGCGCGTAATCTGTTTGAAATGACGCCGGAGTTGCTGCGCCAAGATGGTTCGGCTGACAAGTGGCTGGTGGACCCGCCGCGTGAAGGTGCGTTCTCGTTGGTGCAGGTCTTGGCCGACATGCATCAACAGCCGGCGTTGCGCCAAGGATGGACGCCACCTCAGCGCATTGTGTATGTGAGCTGCAATCCATCCACCTTGGCACGTGACGCCGGTGTGTTGGTCACTTCAGCGGGCTATCGTATGTCGTTTGCAGGCGCGGTGAATATGTTTCCGCACACTGCACACGTCGAGAGCATGGCTGTGTTTGACTTGGTCTGAAACGTAAAAAAGGGACCTCGCGGTCCCTTTTTTGTGGTCGTGTGAGCCGCGTTTATTCGCGCTCGCCACCAAAGATGCCCAACAAAGCCAACAGGCTTTGGAACACGTTGATCAGATCCAAATACAAAGTCAGCGTGGCGCTGATGTAGTTGGTTTCGCCGCCATCCATCACTTGCTTGAGGTCATACAACATGAAGGCACTGAAGATGGCCATCGATAACATGGAAATCACCACCATGCCCGTGGACGAGCCAACGAACATATTGAGGATACTGCCCACCATCAACACCACCACGCCAACCATGAGCCATTTGGCCATGCCCGACAAGTCGCGTTTGATGACGGTGGCCAAGCTGGCCATCACAAAGAACACGCCAGCTGTGCCAGCAAATGCGGTCATCACCAATTCAGAGCCGTTTTTGAAACCCAAGACCATAGCGATCATGCGCGAGAGCATCAGTCCCATAAAGAACGTGAAGCCCAGCAGCACATACACGCCGGTGGCACTTTCTTTGGTGCGCTCGATGGCATAGATGAAGCCGAACGCGCCTGCCATCATCAAAATCATGCCCATCACACCAGAGAAGGCGTAGCTGATGCCAGTAGACACGCCAACCCAAGCGCCCAAGACGGTGGGCAGCATGCTGATGGCCAGAAGCCAGTAAGTGTTGCGCACCACGCGGTTGCGTTCTGCTGCGGGTAAAGCGTAGTAGTCAACGCTTTGAATGTTGTCATTCATGTTTAGTTTCTCCAGATAGAACCTGACGATACAGATGAGGCGCATTCTAGAGCTTTCAAGGGCCCAGGGTGGATCGCGTACTTTTGTGGAGGTTTCTTTTGCGTTTGAGTGAGGGAGTGCGCGGCTCAGACTCGGTATGCTTGAGTCTTTCTTACTTTTCACATTTGTTTCTCATGAAAACCAAACACGTTCTCGAATCTGCCGACATCAAAGCCATTGCCGCAGGCGCTGAAGCCGAGGCTTTGAAAAACAATTGGGCTGTCACCATCGCCATCGTGGACGACGGCGGCCATTTGCTGTCATTGCAGCGTTTGGACGGTGCAGCACCCATTTCTTCCCACATTGCACCAGCCAAAGCACACACGGCTGCTTTGGGGCGTCGCGAGAGCAAGGGTTACGAGGACGTCATCAATGGTGGCCGCACTTCCTTCTTGAGCGCACCTGAGATCAAGGGCATGCTCGAAGGCGGCGTGCCAATCATGAAAGACGGCGAATGCATTGGCGCTGTGGGCGTGAGCGGTGTGAAGTCCAACGAAGACGCGCAAATTGCCAAGGCGGGCATCGCTGCCATCGGCCTGTAATCAGCAACCTCGCTGTCAGTAAATCAGGCGCTCAGGGCTGATTTCTTGCAGGATGGTGGTGGCAATCTCTTCGATGCTCTTGTTGGTGGTGGACAACCAACGGATGCCACCACGACGCATCATGGCCTCGGCTTCCGCCACTTCGTGGCGGCAGTTGGGCAGGCTGGCGTATTTGGAGTTGGGGCGGCGCTCGTTGCGAATCTCGCTCAGTCGCTCGGGCTGAATGGTTAAGCCAAAAATTTTCTTTTTGTGTGGCATCAAGGCCGGGGGCAACTGGCGACGCTCAAAGTCTTCGGGAATCAGTGGGTAGTTCGAGGCTTTCAGGCCATGTTGCATGGCCAAGTACAGGCTGGTGGGGGTTTTGCCACTGCGACTCACGCCGACCAGAATCACGTCGGAAGACTCCAAGTCACGGTTGAGCTGGCCATCGTCATGGGCCAAGCTGAAGTTGATGGCTTCGATGCGGTTGTGATATTCCTTGCTTTTGCTGGCGTCTGAGAAGCGGCCGACGCGGTGGTTTGACTTGATGCCCAGCTCTTGCTCCAAGGGGTTCACAAAGGTGCCAAACATGTCCATTAGCATGCTTTTGCCCTTGCAGCCATCTAGGATGACATTCAAAACTTCCATATTCACCAAGGTGGTGAACACAATGGGTTTACGCCCCTCCACTTCGCCCGTATGGATGATTTGCCGCACGGCTTGATGCGCTTTGTCTACCGAGTCCACAAAGGGGATGCGGATGTGGCGGAATTTGACCTCGAACTGCGCCAAGATGGCGTTGCCAAAAGTTTCTGCGGTGATGCCAGTGCCGTCAGACACAAAGAAAACGGTGGGGTTGGGCATGAAAAACTTTCAAAGTGGGCAAGGTCAAAAAGTCAGGTTTGGCGGGTGAGGCGCATTGTCGGCCACCTACAATGCCCCATTATCCGAATTTCGCCACGCAGACTTTGCGACCCATTCAAAAAACTATAAAGTCGCCGCGCTGCATGGCTGCACCCGTTTTAACTTTTGGAGCTTGTCGATGACTGCACTTTTCAGCCCAACCGCCTTGGTTGTACCTTTTGAAAAACTTCGAATGACGGACGTCGAGTCGGTGGGCGGTAAAAACGCTAGCCTCGGCGAAATGATCTCGCAGCTGCCTACAGGCGTGCGCGTGCCCACGGGCTTCGCTACCACGGCGCATGCGTTCCGCGAGTTCTTGGCGTATGACGGCTTGGTCGACAAAATCAATGCCCGTTTGGACAAGCTCGACACCGAAGACGTGCGTGCGTTGGCCGAAGTCGGCGCTGAAATTCGTGCCATGGTGGAGGCTCAGCCTTTTCCTGCTGATTTGCAAAAAGCCATCGCCGATGAATTTGCGATTTTGTCTGCGGGCAACGCCGCAGCCACATTCGCCGTGCGCTCGTCCGCGACCGCTGAAGACTTGCCAGACGCGTCTTTCGCAGGCCAACAAGAAACCTTTTTGAATGTGCACGGCATTGACGAAGTGCTGCACAAGATGAAAGAAGTGTTTGCTTCGTTGTACAACGACCGCGCCATCAGCTACCGCGTGCACAAGGGCTTTGCCCACGCCGATGTGGCCTTGTCCGCTGGCGTGCAACGCATGGTGCGCTCTGACTTGGGCGCTGCCGGTGTGATGTTCACCATCGACACCGAATCGGGGTTTGAAGACGTGGTGTTCATCACCTCGAGCTACGGCCTCGGCGAGACCGTGGTGCAAGGCGCTGTGAACCCCGACGAGTTCTATGTGCACAAGCCCACCTTGAAGGCGGGCAAGCGTGCGGTGATTCGCCGCAACTTGGGCTCCAAGCTCTTGCAAATGGAGTTCTCCACTGCTGAAGAGAAAAACGCCACAGGCAAATTGGTCAAGACCACGGACGTGCCTACCGAGTTGCGCAACCGCTACTCATTGACCGACGCAGACGTCGAGCAATTGGCGCACTACGCCATGGTGATTGAAGCCCATTACGGCCGCCCGATGGACATCGAATGGGGCAAAGACGGTACGGATGGCCTTTTGTACATCTTGCAAGCGCGCCCTGAGACCGTGAAGAGTCAAGCCAAAGGTCAGTCTGAATTCCGCTACAAGCTCAAAGGCCACAGCACGGTGTTGGCCGAAGGCCGCGCGATTGGCCAAAAAATTGGTACTGGTCCCGTGCGTTTGGTGCACAACATCAGCGAGATGGACATGGTCCAGCCCGGCGATGTGTTGGTGACCGACATGACCGACCCCAACTGGGAACCCGTGATGAAGCGCGCCAGCGCCATCGTCACCAACCGTGGTGGCCGTACGTGTCACGCCGCCATCATTGCGCGTGAGTTGGGTATTCCTGCGGTGGTGGGTTGCGGTGACGCGACCGAGCGTTTGAAAGACGGCACGTTGGTGACGGTCAGCTGCTCAGAAGGCGACACCGGCATGATTTACGACGGTTTGTTAGAAACCGAAGTGACCGAAGTGCAACGCGGCGAAATGCCCAAGATCAGCACCAAGATCATGATGAACGTGGGCAACCCACAGTTGGCGTTTGACTTCTGTCAGTTGCCCAACGACGGCGTGGGCTTGGCGCGTTTGGAGTTCATCATCAACAACAACATTGGTGTGCACCCTAAAGCTATTCTTGATTACCCCAATGTGGATGCCGACTTGAAGAAAGCGGTTGAGTCTGTGGCCCGTGGCCACGCCTCACCCCGTGCGTTCTACGTGGACAAAGTGGCCGAAGGCATTGCCACCATCGCCGCCGCTTTCTGGCCCAAGCCCGTGATCGTGCGTTTGTCCGACTTCAAGTCCAACGAATACCGCAAACTCATTGGCGGCAGCCGCTACGAGCCAGAAGAAGAAAACCCCATGTTGGGCTTCCGTGGTGCTGCGCGTTACATCAGCGAAGACTTCGGCGAAGCCTTTGCGATGGAGTGCGAAGCCATGCGTCGCGTGCGTAGCGACATGGGCTTGACCAACGTGCAAGTGATGGTGCCATTCGTGCGCACCTTGGGCCAAGCCGAACGCGTGACCAACTTGTTGGCCGAGCACGGCTTGAAGCGCGGTGAGAACGAGCTCAAGGTCATCATGATGTGTGAAGTGCCAAGCAACGCCATCCTTGCTGACGACTTCTTGAAGTTCTTTGACGGCTTCTCGATTGGTTCGAACGACTTGACCCAACTCACCTTGGGCCTGGACCGTGACTCCGGTTTGGAGTTGTTGGCGGCTGACTTTGACGAACGTGACCCCGCTGTGAAAGCCTTGCTCAGCAAAGCGATTTCAGCGTGTCAAGCGCAGGGCAAGTACGTGGGCATTTGTGGCCAAGGCCCCAGTGACCACCCCGACTTTGCGCATTGGTTGGCGGACCAGGGCATCAGCTCCATTTCGCTCAATCCAGACAGTGTGATTGAGACATGGAAGTCATTGGCTAAGTAATCAGCCCTGATGCAGGCCCCCTTCGAAGCCTCTGAGGCTCAGCCGACCCCCACGATGGATGCGTCGTTGGGCTTGCCTGCTAGGTCGATGTGGGGCGTGCTGGGTTTGGTGCTGTTGACGGTGGGTTCTTTAGGACTTGCTTGGCTGTTTCCTGATGCTACCTTGATGCACTTTTTATGGGTCGGGCAAATTGTGCCCGTCCTGTATTTGGTCTTGCTGTGGTGGGGCATTCAACCCGCTGATTCTGATGATGATGCGATTTAAATCGTGGCCTTGGCCGCTCTTGTTGATCGGCTTTGCTGGGCTTGTGTTGCTGACGCTGTTGCTCTTGGCTGCCGATTTCGCGGGTGTCCCTAAGGCCGTGGTCAATGGCTTCTTTTTGGTGGCATCCATCATCGGCTATGCGGTGATTGGCATGTTTTGTCGTACGACGGTACTCGAAGAGTATTTCGTGGCGGGGCGCAGCATCAGTGCGCCCTTGAATGGCATGGCCACTGCGGCAGATTGGTTGTCGGCTGCTTCATTTCTAGGCTTGACGGGATTGTTGCTGTCCGATGGTTTTGTCGGTGACGGCCAGCACCCCGGTGGCTTGGCTTATTTGTTGGGTTGGACGGGCGGGTTTTGCTTGCTGGGGGTTTTGTTTGCGGCCAAGCTCAACCGCTCGCAAGCCATCACCATTCCCGATTTTCTAGGCCGTCGTTTTGACAGCGCAGCCGTACGTTGGCTGGCGGCATGGGGTGCGATTTTGTGCTCCAGCGTTTACCTGGTCGCACAAATTTACGGCATTGGCTTGGTGGCCTCCATGCTCTCGGGCTTGACGTTTGAGTTGGGCGTGTTTTTGGCTTTGGGGGGCGTGTTGTTGTGCTCCTTTCTAGGCGGCATGCGCGCGGTGACTTGGACGCAGGGGGTGCAGTGTGTGGTGATTGTGGTTTCCATGGTCGTGCTCGCCATGGCTGTGTCCTTCAAGACGCAGGGCCACCCGTTTGTGACGGTGGCTGCGGTGCAATCGCTGCCGCAAATTCAAGCGCGCGCCAAGCAAATTGAATCGGACCCCGCTGAACTCGCCACACGCGATGTGATCAGTTTGCGTATGAGTGACTTGACCGTGAAAATTGCCGAGCCCGTGTATGCGCGCGATGTAGAGCGCCAAACAGTGGCCAAGCAAGTGAGCAAGGCCAAGGCCGAGAACGCCTCCTTGCGTGAGATTCAAAAATTAGAGGCGAATCCTGCTTGGCGGGAAAACTCTGTGGATCGCTTGGTCGGCGCATGGCAGGCCGAGCGCGAAGTGTTGGCTCAGGCGATGGATCGTCCCGTGGGTTTTCAAGCCCCTCATTTGAATGGCTTGAACCAAGGGCTGTTCAATAGTTTGGCGCTGGTGTTTTGCTTGATGTTGGGGACTGCCGCGTTGCCACATATCTTGGTGCGCTCCTACACGACGCCGACGCCCATGGAGGCGCAGCGCTCCGTGGTGTGGGCCTTGGCCATCATTGTTGTGGTGTATTTGTGCGCATCATCACTCGCTGTGCTGCTTAAGTCGTTCGTCTTGACGGAGTTGGTGGGCTCACATTTAGACCAACTGCCTGATTGGGCCGATCGTTTGAAGTTGCGCAAGCTGGCCTTGCTGAGCATTCAAGACTACAACCACGACGGCATTGTGCAGTTTGCAGACATCCGTTTGTTCAGCGACTACTTGGTCTTGGGTGTACCTGAGATCACACATATTTCTTCCGTGTTTACGGGGCTATTGGCGGCGGGAGCGCTGGCAGCGGCGCTGTCTACGGCGGATGGCTTGCTGCTGACCATTTCCAACGCCTTGGCGCAAGACTTGTATTTTCAAACCGCCGCGCCCGATGCGCCACCGTTGCGCCGTGTCATGTTGTCCAAAATTTTGCTGATGGTGGTGGCCTTGTTAGCGGCTTGGTTTGCCACCAACCGGCCCGTGAGTATTTTGTTTTGGGTTACCTGTGCCTTCTCGCTGGCGGCCTCCACATTCTTTCCTGTGCTCTTGCTGGGGATCTACTGGCGCGCCATGAATCGGGTGGGGGCTTTGTTGGCCATGGTCTCTGGGCTGGCCCTCAGTTTGTATTACATCGCGGCCAACCATCCCTGGGTCCAGATGCGTTTGCATTTGAACCCCGATGACACCTTGTGGCTGGGACTAGACCCCGTGTGCGCCGGTGTATTTGGCGTTCCTGCAGGTTTGTTCTTCGGGTTTGTGGGGAGCCAGCTCTCTAGTCGAAAAAATTGACTATAATGGAGGGCTTTTCCCTTGCTGCCACGCGTCAGACGCCGCGGGCAGCTTCAAATCCACAAGGAGTGTCCATGCGTCATTACGAAATCATTTTGTTGATCCACCCGGATCAAAGCGAGCAAGTTCCAGCCATGCTGGAGCGTTACAAAGGCATGATCACCGCTGGTGGTGCTATTCACCGTACGGAAGACTGGGGTCGCCGCCAGTTGGCCTACATGATCAACAAGCTTGCCAAAGCTCACTACATTTGCTTGAACATCGAAGCTAGCCAAGCTGTGATGTCTGAACTCGAACACGCGTTCAAGTTCAACGATGCCGTGTTGCGCCATATGACTGTCTTGCGTAAGAAGGCCGATACAACGCCTTCCGTCATGATGAAGACAGTTGAGCGCGAAGAAGCTCGCAAGAACCAGCAAGCTGAGTTCGCGGGCTAATTGCTGACTATTTACAAGGTTTGAATCACGTTGTTTTGAATGCTTGTGTTGTGGAGGCTTCGGCCCTGCGATACACGCCAGCCGGTTTACCCGCCATTAATTTGAGTCTCGAACACGAGTCTGAAATTCAAGAAGCAGGGCAAAAGCGACAAGTCAAAGCAACCGTCAAAACAGTCGCCTTGGGTTCATTGGCTGAGCGTTTAGCTCAACTTCCCCTTGGTAGTCTTTGGCAATTCAGTGGCTTTTTAGCCTCACCTCGTAACAGCAAAAACGTCGTTTTTCACATTCAAGATTTTCAGCAAATTTCATAGGAGGCCCATATCATGGCCACATTCAAGAAATTCAACAAAGACAAGCGCCCCAAGCGCAACACGCAATCATTGCTTTTCAAGCGCAAGCGCTTTTGCCGCTTCACCGTCACTGGCGTTGAAGAAATCGACTACAAAGATGTCGATACCTTGCGTGACTTCATTGCCGAAAATGGCAAGATCATCCCCGCACGCCTGACTGGCACACGCGCTATTTATCAACGTCAGCTGAACACTGCCATCAAGCGCGCGCGCTTCTTGGCCTTGGTGCCATACAGCGACCAGCACAAGATCTAAGGAGACCGACCATGCAAATTATTCTGCTCGACAAGGTCGTGAACCTCGGCAACCTCGGCGAAATCGTCCGAGTCAAGGATGGTTACGCCCGTAACTTTTTGATCCCTTCAGGCCGCGCACGTCGCGCCACTGAAACTGCGATCAAAGAATTCGAAGTGCGCCGCGCTGAACTTGAAAAAGCGGCTGCCGAGAAATTGGCTGCTGCACAAGCGCAAGGCGAAAAGCTCGCCGGTAAAACCATCAAAGTCAGCCAAAAAGCTGGTGTGGATGGCCGCTTGTTCGGTTCTGTGACCAACCACGACATCGCTGAAGCGTTGACCAAAGAAGGTTTCCCAGTTGCCAAAGCACAAATCCGTATGCCTCATGGCCCGATCAAGCTTGTTGGCGACAACACCGTGGGCGTGGCTTTGCACACCGATGTGATCGTTGAGATCACCGTGTCTGTGTACGGCGAAACTGCTTAAGTTTCCTCGCACCGACAAAGCCGCTCTTCGGGGCGGCTTTTTTTATGGGTTCTTGGCTTTTCCCCAGCTAACCCACTTCTTATCCACAGAGTTATCCCAAGCGCTTGGCCGCTGTGGGCTTAGGATGTGTGTTTTACAGGATCCCTATGTCAGCCGCTTCGTCCAGCTTTGAAGATAGCTTCTCCCACGACCAGCAAATTGCGCAACTGCGCATTCCACCGCACTCGATCGAGGCCGAGTCCAGTGTGTTGGGGGGCTTGTTGCTAGACAACGGTGCGTGGGACCGCGTGGGCGATTTGTTGGTAGATGGCGATTTTTACCGCTACGAACATAAACAGGTGTATGCCGCGATTGGCACATTGGTGAATGCCAGCCGTCCGGCGGACGTGATCACGGTCTACGAGCACTTGCAAACCTTGGGCAAGGCAGAAGAAATTGGCGGCTTGGGCTACCTGAATGCCTTGGCGCAATACGTGCCGAGTGCGGGCAATATTCGCCGCTATGCCGAGATCGTGCGTGAGCGTTCGATTTTGCGCAAGCTAGTGACTGCCAGTGATGAAATTGCCACCAACGCCTTCAACACGCAGGGCAGGGCCGTGGCTCAAATTTTGGACGAAGCTGAGCAAAAAATCTTCAACATTGGTGAAGAAGGTTCGCGCATGAAGCAGGGCTTTCAAGCCATGCCGCAGTTGGTGGTCGAATTGCTCGATCGTGTGCAAGAAATGGCAGACAACCAAAACGACATCACGGGCGTGCCCACCGGCTTCATCGACTTTGACCGCATGACCTCGGGCTTACAGCCTGGCGACTTGATCGTGTTGGCGGCGCGTCCGTCCATGGGTAAAACTGCGTTGGCCATCAACATTGCTGAGCACGTGGCCTTGAACGAAGGTTTGCCTGTGGCTGTGTTCTCCATGGAAATGGGTGCCTCTCAGCTGGCCGTTCGTATCGTAGGTTCGATTGGTCGCGTGGACCAAGGCCATTTGCGCACGGGTAAGTTGAGCGACGACGAATGGCCGCGCTTGACCGAAGCGATTGAGAAGCTGCGCAATGTGTCGCTGCATATTGACGAAACGCCCGGCCTCACGCCTAGCGAGTTGCGTGCCAACGCGCGTCGCTTGTCGCGCCAATGCGGCAAGCTCGGCCTCATCGTGGTTGACTATTTGCAGCTGATGAGCGGCTCCAGCAGCAGCGGTGGTGACAACCGCGCCACAGAGATTGGCGAAATTTCGCGGGGTTTGAAAATGCTCGCCAAAGAGCTGCAATGCCCCGTGATTGCTTTGTCTCAGCTCAATCGAAGCGTGGAACAACGCACCGACAAGCGCCCCATGATGAGTGACTTGCGCGAATCAGGCGCCATTGAGCAAGACGCGGACGTGATCATGTTCATCTACCGCGATGATTACTACAACAAAGAGTCCAAAGAGCCAGGCGTCGCTGAGATCATCATCGGCAAGCAGCGTAACGGCCCCACGGGCACCGTCAAGCTGGCTTTCTTGAAGCCACTCACCAAGTTTGAGAGTTTGGCCAGTGGCTACAACAACGGCGATTACTAAAAGTTAGTTCAGCCTCTTAAAGCACTTCGCTGGCAAAGTCAGCCAATCGTGAGCGCTCACCACGAGCTAACGTGATATGACCACCATGTGGCCAGCCCTTGAAGCGGTCAACGGCATACGTCAAGCCTGACGAGCCTTCGGTGAGGTAGGGCGTATCGATCTGTGCCAAGTTACCCATGCAAACAATCTTGGTGCCCGGGCCTGCGCGCGTGATCAGCGTTTTCATTTGCTTGGGCGTCAAGTTCTGTGCTTCATCAATGATGAGGTACTTGTTCAAAAACGTGCGTCCACGCATGAAGTTCAAGCTCTTGATCTTGATGCGGCTGCGAATCAAATCGCTGGTCGCTGCACGACCCCATTCGCCTGCGCTGGTTTCTGTTTTGGCCAGTACTTCGAGGTTGTCATCCAAGGCGCCCATCCATGGGCCCATCTTTTCTTCCTCGGTGCCGGGCAAGAAACCAATGTCATCGCCCACGCTCACGGTGGCGCGCGTCATAATAATTTCGGTGTAGCGGCGGTCATCCAACACTTGGGTCAAACCAGCGGCCAAGGCCATCAAGGTTTTGCCTGTGCCTGCCGTGCCGGTGAGTGTGACAAAGTCAATCTCTGGGTCTGTGAGCAGGTTCAGCGCGAAGTTTTGTTCGCGGTTGCGTGAGGTCACGCCCCACACGGCATTTTTGAGGTGTGTGAGATCTTTGAGGGTTTTGAGCACCACGGTGTCGCCGCGAACTTCAGTCACACGTGCGTAGAGGCTGGGCTCGCCAGGCGATTCGTGATACACAAATTGGTTGATGTGCAGCTCGGGCACCAAGGGGCCGCTCAGGCGGTAGAAGGTGTGACTGCCGCTTTGCCAACTTTCCACCGATTTGCCATGTTTGATCCAAAAATCCTCTGGCAAAGCGAGGGCGCCGGAGTACAGCAAGTCGCCGTCCTCTAAGGTCTTGTCGTTTTGGTAGTCCTCTGCAGCCAGACCCAGTGCGCGGGCTTTGACGCGCATGTTGATGTCTTTGGACACCAGCACCACTTCGCGTGGTGCGTGCTTGATGCGCAGCGCCTCCACCACGCCCAAGATTTGGTTGTCCGCCTTGCCTTGCGGCAAGCTGGCGGGGAGATTGAAATCAAGCGGTTCTGTTTGGAAGAACAGGCGTCCGCCCACCTCGATGTGGCCCGTGCCATCGAGTTTGATGCCCGTGATGATGTCGGCATTGTGTGAGGCGACCAGTGCGTCGAGTGAGCGGCTGGTTTGGCGGGCATTGCGCGCCACTTCGGTCATGCCCTTTTTATGACCGTCCAACTCTTCAAGCACGATCATGGGCAAGAACACATCGTGTTCTTCAAACCGGAACAAGCACATAGGGTCGTGCATCAACACATTGGTGTCGAGCACAAACAACTTGGCAGGGCCGGTGTGTTTCTTCTTCGCTGTCGTCGCGCGTGCGGGTGCGCTGGCTTTGCGCTCCCCTTTGTAGGCGGGCAAGGGCTCCGATTTGTGGCGTGTCACCGCAACCGCTGTTTCCCGAACGGTGGGGGGGATCTGTTCTTCTACGACGCGCGTCTCATGGCGCGGGGCCGATTTGCGTGTGCTGCGCGATTTGGCGGGTGCGCTGTCTAAACCCTCGGTGTTCAACAAGGCGGCGCGTTTGGCTGGGGCGGGAGGCAGTGGCATAGATGAAACTTAAAGAGTTGGAACGCAAAAGACAGACTTAAAAAGCGAAAAAGCCGCCTGAAGGCCAAGGCGGCTTGTCGTTTGAAACGTGTGCGCTTCTGTCAAGGTCATGAAGCCACTATAACCGAGCTCCGTGACCGTTCGTTCTGTTTTAGGCGGCCGTCGCCGCGGCGGCTGCCTTTTTCAAAGCTTTCACGGCCTTGAGGACGTCATCGACATGGCCGGGCACTTTCAGACCGCGCCATTCTTCTTTCAGCAGGCCATCGGCACCGACTAAGAACGTGCTGCGTTCAATGCCTTTGACTTTTTTGCCATACATGATTTTGTTTTTCACGACGCCAAACATGTGACACATTTTCTCTTCTGTGTCGGCAATCAATTCGAAAGGCAACTCAAGCTTGAGTTTGAACTCATCGTGCGATTTCATGTTGTCGCGTGACACGCCAAACACCAAGGCACCCGCTTTGACAAAGTCTTTGTACTTGTCGCGGAACTGCATGGCCTCCGTGGTGCAACCTGGGGTGTTGTCCTTGGGGTAGAAGTACAAGACCATCACTTGGCCGTTGTGCGATGTGTTGCTGACCTTGATGCCGCCTGTTGCATTGGCTTCAAATTCGGGGAGGGGTTTGTTGACAACAATTGCCATAGCGCTCAATCAGATGTGACAGTTCAGATGGCCGGATGAAGGAGGCGACTGTCTAGACAGCCTCCTTCCGGCAACCTCTTATTTTAACTTAGAAACCCGGCCATCGTCGACAGGCGCTGTCCTCAACTTCAAGTTGGGATAAAAGTGTTCTTAGTTATTACTTGTTGCGGGTTCTATTAGCAAGGCAGCAGCCACCTTGCGGCCTTCGCCTGCCAAGATGTTATAGGTGCGGCAGGCAGCCTGTGTGTCCATGCTTTCTAAGCCGATGCGGCGTTGCATCAAGCTGATTTGCCATTCGGGCTTGGGAAAACGCAGGCGTTCGCCGCTGCCAAAGATGACCAACTCCACATCCAAGGCGGCGAGTTGCGCAAAGTGTTGTGGGCCTAAATCCTCAAAGCGCGTGCAGTCCCAGTTGACGCGCAGCCCCTCAGAGGTGATCAACACGCTATGCGCAATTTTTTCGCCCTGAATGGCCACCCATCCCGGCCCATAGGCAGTGATGGACTGGGACGCGATGTGATCGGGTTGTAATTTCATAAATGCCTTAAGAACTGTGGTCAAATTATAGGTTTCACCCTGTAAAAGAGCCCTCGGAGGGACTTTGAAGAAGATCCAAAAATCCAACAAGCTGTCCAACGTCTGTTATGACATTCGCGGTCCCATCATGGACCGAGCGCGTCAAATGGAAGAGGAAGGCCACAAGATCATCAAACTCAACATCGGCAACTTGGCCGTGTTTGGCTTTGATGCGCCTGAAGAAATTCAGCAAGACATGATCCGAAACCTGCCCAACTCGGCGGGCTATTCGGACAGCAAAGGCATTTTTGGCGCCCGCAAAGCGGTGATGCACGAGACGCAAAAGCAGGGCATCAAAGGCGTCACGCTCGACGACATTTACCTTGGCAACGGCGCGAGTGAGCTCATCGTCATGGCGACCAACGGTTTGCTCAACGACGGCGACGAATTGCTGCTGCCCGCACCGGACTACCCGCTGTGGACGGCGGCGGTCAGCTTGTCAGGCGGCACGCCCGTGCATTACATGTGCGACGAAGCCAATGGCTGGATGCCTGACATCAACGACATCCGCGCCAAGATCACCAAGCACACCAAGGGCATTGTGGTGATCAACCCCAACAACCCCACCGGTGCTTTGTATTCAGACGAGTTGCTGCTGCAAATCATTGAGCTCGCGCGTAAGCATGGTTTGATCATTTTTGCCGATGAGGTGTACGACAAGGTCTTGTACGACGGCGTCAAACACACACCGCTTGCCAGTTTGAGTGAAGACGTGTTGACGCTCACCTTCAACTCGTTGTCCAAGAGCTACCGCTCCTGCGGCTACCGCGCGGGTTGGTTGGTGGTGTCGGGCGACAAAAAGCCAGCGGCTGATTACATCGAGGGCCTCAACATGCTCTCGAACATGCGCCTGTGTGCCAACGTGCCAGGCCAGTGGGCGATTCAAACGGCCTTGGGCGGCTATCAAAGCATCAACGATTTGGTAGGTGAGGGCGGTCGCTTGCGCAAGCAGCGCGACTTGGCTTATGAACTCATCACCGCCATTCCTGGTGTGACGTGCGTCAAGCCACAAGCCGCGCTGTACATGTTTCCGCGCTTGGACCCCGAGATGTACCCCATCAAAGACGACCAACAGTTTTTTTTGGAATTGCTCCAAGAAACCAAGGTCATGTTGGTGCAGGGCACGGGCTTTAACTGGAAGACCACGGACCACTTTCGTATCGTCTTCTTACCGCACGAAGACGACTTGCGTGAGGCCATCTCGCGCATTGCAAAATTCCTCGAAAACTACCGAAATAGAAAAGCATGAAACCGATTCAAGTAGGCCTGTTAGGCATTGGCACTGTGGGCAGCGGCACGTATGAAGTGCTCCAACGCAACCAAGAAGAAATCAAACGTCGCGCCGGTCGCGGTATTGAAGTCACCATGGTGGCCGACCTCGATGTGGCACGTGCCAAAAGCATCGTGGGCTCACACGTGCAAGTGGTGGACGATGCACGCAAAGTCATCGCCAACCCAGACATCGACATCGTGGTGGAGTTGATTGGCGGCTACGGCATTGCCAAGCAGTTGGTGCTCGAAGCCATCGAGGCAGGCAAGCATGTGGTCACGGCTAACAAAGCATTGCTGGCCGTGCACGGTACAGAAATTTTTGCAGCCGCTCACAAAAAAGGTGTGATGGTGGCGTTTGAAGCAGCTGTGGCCGGTGGCATTCCGATCATCAAAGCGCTGCGCGAAGGTCTTACCGCCAACCGTATTCAGTGGCTGGCTGGCATCATCAACGGCACGACCAACTTCATCTTGTCTGAGATGCGCGACAAAGGGCTCACCTTTGATGATGTGCTCAAGCAAGCCCAAGCCTTGGGCTATGCCGAAGCTGACCCCACCTTCGACATCGAAGGTGTGGACGCGGCGCACAAAGCGACCCTCATGTCGGCCATCGCCTTTGGCGTGCCTGTGCAGTTTGACAAAGCGTATGTCGAAGGCATCACCCAGCTCGAATCACAAGACATCAAGTACGCCGAACAACTGGGCTACCGCATCAAGTTATTGGGTATTTCCAAGCGCACCCCCGCAGGCATTGAGCTGCGCGTGCACCCCTGCTTGGTGCCTAGCAAGCGTTTGATTGCCAATGTCGAAGGCGCAATGAATGCCGTGATGGTGCACGCTGATGCCGTGGGCACCACGCTGTATTACGGCAAAGGTGCGGGCAGCGAACCCACCGCCAGCGCCGTGATTGCCGACTTGGTGGACATCACCCGTTTGCACACCGCAGACCCGTTGAACCGCGTGCCGCATTTGGCTTTCCAGCCCGACGCGATGAGCGACTTGCCTGTTCTGCCGATGGACCAAGTGGTCACCAGCTACTACCTGCGTTTGCGCGTGGCCGACCAAGCCGGCGTGCTTGCCAAGGTGACGGGTATTTTGGCTAACGCTGACATCAGCATTGATGCGGTGTTGCAGCGCGAAGCCGGTGAGGGCGAGAGCCACACCGACCTCATCATCTTGACCCACGACTGCGTGGAAGCCAAGATGAACCAAGCCATCGCTGAAATGCAAAAGTTGACCACCGTGTTGGCCCCCATCACCCGCATCCGCAAAGAAGAGTTGAACTGATGCTGTATTTGTCCACGCGCGGCCATGCTGAGCGCAAGCGTTTTTGTGAAATCCTCCTCGAAGGTTTGGCCCCCGACGGCGGTTTGTATTTGCCCGAGCACTACCCGCAGGTGGACGATGCAGCGCTCACGCGTTTGCGCCACACGTTCAACACACAAGGCTATGCCGCCTTGGCGTTTGAAGTGCTGTCGCTCTACATCGACGACATTCCAGCGGCTGACTTGAAAGCCTTGTGCGCCAAGACCTACACGAAAGAGGTTTACGGCACCGAGGCCATCGTGCCTGTGCGCGCCTTGGAAGCCGGTTTGTTCGTTGAGGCTTTGTCCAACGGCCCGACGTTGGCGTTCAAAGATATGGCCATGCAACTGCTGGGCAACTTGTTTGAATACGAGTTGGCGCGCCGTGGCGAAGAGCTGAATATTTTTGGTGCCACCAGTGGTGACACGGGCAGCGCAGCCGAATACGCCATGCGTGGCAAAAAAGGTGTGCGCGTCTTCATGACCAGCCCGCACGGCCGTATGAGCCCGTTCCAACAAGCGCAAATGTTCAGCTTGATGGACGAGAACATCCACAACATCGCCATCGAAGGCGTGTTTGACGATTGCCAAGATTTGGTCAAAGCCGTGTCGAATGATTTGGACTTCAAAACCAAATACAAGATTGGTACCGTCAACTCCATCAACTGGGCACGTTTGTTGGCTCAGGTGGTGTATTACTTCGCGGGCTATTTCCAAGTCACCACGGCCAACAGCCAGAAGGTGAGCTTCACCGTGCCCAGCGGCAACTTTGGCAACGTGTGTGCAGGCCATGTGGCCCGCATGATGGGTTTGCCTGTGGACACTTTGGTGGCCGCCACCAACGAAAACGATGTGCTCGACGAGTTCTTCCGCACCGGCGTGTACCGCGTGCGCGGCAGTGCCGATACGCACGAAACATCCAGCCCTTCAATGGATATTTCTAAGGCCAGCAACTTCGAGCGCTTTGTGTTCGATCTGCTCGGTCGCGACGCTGCGTTGACCAACGACTTGTTTGGCGCGCAAATTTCAAGCAACGGCAAGTTCGACTTGAGCGGCAACCCGCACTTCGCGGAAGCCGCAACCCGTTATGGCTTTGCCAGCGGCAAGAGCAGCCACACCAACCGTTTGGCCACCATCCAAGACGTGTACAAGCGCTTCGACCAGATGATCGACACCCACACGGCAGACGGCGTGAAAGTGGCGCGCGAGCACGTCAAAGCAGATGTACCCATGATCGTGTTGGAAACTGCTTTGCCCATCAAATTTGCAGCCACCATCGTGGAAGCTTTGGGCCAAGAACCTAATCGCCCAGCCAAGTTTGAAGGCATCGAAGCTTTGCCCAAACGCGTGCTTGTGATGAAGGCGGATGTGGCGCAAATCAAGACCTACATCGCTGAACACTGCTGATATGTCCCGTCCTGCACTTCTCTCGCTCGATGACGCCTTGCTTCAGTTGCTGGCGCACGCCCAAGCGTTGAGCCGTGTGCAAACGGTCTCGACCTTTGACGCCGATGGTCGGGTGCTCGCGCAAGACGTGGTGTCTGCCCTGCATGTGCCACCGCAAGACAACAGTGCGATGGACGGCTACGCTGTGCGCGCGGCCGACTGTGTGCAAGCAGGCGCGGTGCTGCGGGTGACGCAACGCATTCCAGCCGGTGCACACGGCACCCAGTTGAGTGCTGGTGAGGCCGCACGCATTTTCACCGGCGCACCGATTCCCCCGGGCGCAGACGCCGTGATCATGCAAGAGGAATGCGAGTCGCTGGACGGGGGGACGCATGTCAAAATTGGCAAAGCCGTGTCTGCAGGCCTGTGCATTCGTCGTTCGGGTGAAGATGTCGCACGCGGTGCCAAGGTATTGGCCCAAGGCACGCGCCTCACACCCGCTGAGTTGGGCTTGGCTGCCAGCATTGGTTTGGCCCAACTCCAAGTCGCAGCGCGGCCTCGCGTGGCTTTGTTTTCCACGGGCGATGAGTTGGTCATGCCTGGCGATGTGGCGCCAGAGGCCATGCCGCCCGGTGCCATTTACAACTCAAATCGTTTCTTTTTGCGCGCCATGTTGATGCGTTTGGGCTGCGAGGTGACCGACTTGGGCATCGTGCCCGACAACCGCGAAGCCACCATCGCCGCCTTGCGCGATGCGGCCCAGCACCACGATTTGATTTTGACCAGCGGCGGCGTGTCGGTGGGCGAAGAAGACCACATCAAACCCGCGGTGCAAGCCTTGGGTGAGCTGAACCTGTGGCAACTGGCCATCAAACCGGGCAAACCCGTGGCCTATGGCCGGGTGAACCGCAAGGCGGATGGACAAGCCGATGCTTGTCACTTTCTGGGCCTACCCGGCAACCCTGTGTCTAGTTTTGTCACTTTTTTGTTGTTGGTGCGCCCCTTTGTGTTGGCCCTGCAAGGCGTGACACAGACCGACATAGCGCGCACCGCACTGCCGGCTCACTTTGATTGGCCCCGTGCCGACAAGCGTCGCGAGTTCTTGCGCGTCAAACGCAACGCACAAGGGGGGCTCGACTTGTTCCCTAACCAAAGCTCAGGCGTGCTGACCTCGGCGGTGTGGGGCGATGGCGTGGTGGACAACCCCGTGGGGCAAACCATTGCCAAGGGCGACACCGTGCACTTCATCTCATTTGCGGAGTGGCTGACATGAACGTGACGGTCAAATACTTCGCCTCCATTCGAGAAGCCATGGGTCAAGGCAGTGAAAGCGTCAGCACCTCTGCCACCACGGTGAAAGACTTGCGCCATGCTCTCATGGCCCGTGGTGAACCCTACGCGCAAGCGCTGGCTCAAGGGCGTGCCATTCGCATGGCCTTGGACCAAGAGCTGTGTGAAGAAACCGCCGTCTTGCACGACGGCTGCGAAGTGGCTTTTTTCCCGCCTGTCACGGGCGGGTAGAAATAGGGCGACAGATGTCTTTCACGGTCAGCATCCAAACCCAAGACTTTGACGTGAGCCAAGAACTTGCTGTGTTGCGCGCGGGCGATGCACGTGTGGGAGCCGTGTGTGTATTCTTAGGCACCGTGCGCGAGCGCAACGACGGCAACTCTGTGGCGAGTATGGCGTTAGAGCACTACCCAGGCATGACTGAGAAGTCCATCTCAGCCATGATGGATGAGGCGAAAAAACGGTTTGATATTTATGCCGCTCGCGTGATGCACCGCGTGGGCTTGCTGCACCCCGAAGACCAAATTGTGCTTGTGGCCGTCACTTCGGCGCACCGTGGCGAGAGCTTCAAAGCCTGCGAGTTTTTGATGGACTACCTCAAAACCCAAGCACCGTTTTGGAAAAAAGAAGTCACACCCGAAGGCGCACGCTGGGTGGATGCCCGCGTGAGCGACGACCACGCCTTGGCCCGTTGGGGCATTGAGACTCTTAACTCCGTCGCCAAGTAACAGACGTTTGTTGACCCACATCAACTCAGCGAGTCGATGTTGCCCTTGAAATAGCAGTTGCGGGCCTCAGTTAAGAGTCAATTCAATCTATGTTTCGGAGTTTCCATGCGCATCGACAAACTCACCACCAAGTTCCAAGAAGCCTTGGGCGACGCACAGTCGCTCGCGCTCGGAGGTGACCATGCCTATCTCGAACCCTCGCATGTGTTGGTCGCCATGCTGCGCCAAGAAGATGGGCCCAAATCCCTGTTGCAGCGCGCCGGTGCCAATGTGCCAGGTTTGCTGTCTGCCGCTGAAGATGCGATGAACCGTCTGCCCAAGGTCGAAGGCCAAGACCAAGTGCAGGTGGGGCGCGACACCGTGTCCTTGGTGCAAGCGGCCGAGAAGGAAGCCATCAAGCGCGGCGATCAGTTTGTTGCCAGCGAATTGTTCTTGTTGGCTCTGTGCGACAACAAAGGCAACTGGGGCAAGCTCGCCATGCAAAACGGCTTGAGCCGCAAAGCGCTAGAGGCAGCGGTGACGGCCGTGCGTGGCGGCCAAAAAGTAGACAACGCGGAGAGCGAAGGCCAACGCGAATCGCTTAAGAAATACTGCATGGACCTGACCGAGCGTGCGCGTCAAGGCAAGCTCGACCCCGTCATTGGCCGTGACGATGAAATTCGCCGCGCCATTCAAGTGCTGCAACGTCGCAGCAAAAACAACCCTGTGCTCATTGGTGAGCCCGGTGTCGGTAAGACCGCCATCGTCGAGGGCTTGGCCCAACGCATCGTGGCGGGTGAGGTGCCTGATTCGCTCAAAGGCAAACGGGTGCTCTCGCTGGACATGGCATCCTTGCTGGCGGGGGCGAAATACCGTGGTGAGTTTGAAGAGCGTCTGAAAAGCGTGCTCAAAGAGTTGGCGCAGGACGAAGGTCAAACCATTGTGTTCATCGACGAGTTGCACACCATGGTGGGCGCTGGCAAAGCCGAAGGCGCGATGGATGCGGGCAACATGCTCAAGCCCGCTTTGGCCCGTGGTGAGTTGCATTGTGTGGGGGCCACCACGCTGGACGAGTACCGCAAGTATGTCGAAAAAGATGCCGCGCTAGAGCGCCGTTTCCAAAAAATTATTGTCGGTGAACCCAGCGTTGAAGCCACCATTGCCATTTTGCGTGGCCTGCAAGAAAAGTACGAAGTACACCATGGCGTGGAGATCACCGACCCTGCCATCGTGGCAGCGGCCGAGTTGTCGCACCGCTACATCACCGACCGATTTTTGCCCGACAAAGCCATTGATTTGATCGACGAGGCCGCCGCCAAAATAAAAATTGAAATTGACTCCAAACCCGAGGTGATGGACAAGCTGGACCGTCGCTTGATTCAACTCAAGATTGAACGCGAAGCCGTGCGCAAAGAGAAAGACGAAGCCTCGCAAAAACGCATGGAGTTGTTAGAAGACGAGATCAACAAAATTGGCAAAGAGTACGCCGACCTCGATGAAATTTGGAAGGCTGAAAAGTCATCCGCACACGGCGGCGCGCAAATCAAAGAAGAGATTGACCGCTTGCGCCACCAAATTGAAGAGCTCACCCGCAAGGGCGATTTCAACAAAGTGGCCGAGCTGCAATACGGCAAGTTGCCTGAGCTTGAAAAACGTATGAAAGAGGCCAACGCGCGCGAAACTGGTAAGGCCAATGCGGCCGGCGGTCACCGCTTGTTGCGCACGCAAGTCGGCGCAGAAGAAATTGCCGAAGTGGTGGCGCGTGCCACAGGCATTCCTGTGTCCAAGCTGATGCAAGGTGAGCGCGACAAGCTCTTGCAAATGGAAGACAAATTGCACGACCGCGTGGTGGGTCAAGAAGAAGCCATCACCGCCGTGGCCAATGCCATCCGCCGCTCGCGCGCGGGCTTGGGCGACCCCAACCGTCCCACCGGCTCGTTCTTGTTCCTTGGCCCAACCGGCGTAGGCAAGACCGAGTTGTGCAAGGCTTTGGCAGGCTTCTTGTTTGACAGCGAAGACCACATGATTCGCATCGACATGAGCGAGTTCATGGAGAAACACTCGGTCAGCCGTTTGGTGGGTGCGCCTCCCGGCTACGTAGGGTACGACGAGGGCGGTTATTTGACCGAGGCCGTGCGTCGCAGCCCCTACAGCGTGTTGCTGCTCGACGAGGTGGAAAAGGCCCATCCCGATGTGTTCAACATCTTGTTGCAAGTGCTCGACGATGGCCGCTTGACCGACGGCCAAGGCCGCACAGTGGACTTCAAAAACACGGTCATCGTGATGACGTCCAACATCGGCTCGCCCATCATTCAAAGCATGGTGGGGCAAGATGCGCAAGACATCAAAGACGCGGTGTGGGATGAACTCAAATCGCACTTCCGCCCTGAGTTCTTGAACCGCATCGACGAGACGGTGGTCTTCCACGCCTTGGATGCCGAGCACATTGCCCGCATAGCAGGCATTCAACTCAAAATTTTGGCCACACGTTTGACCAAGATGGATTTGGGTCTCAACGTGTCGCCTACCGCCTTGTCGGAGTTGGCGAAGGTGGGCTTTGATCCCGTGTTTGGTGCGCGTCCTTTGAAGCGTGCCATTCAACAGCGCATTGAGAACCCGTTGTCCAAGTTGCTGTTGGAGGGCAAGTTCTTGCCCAAAGACACGATTGCCGTCAACGTCGACCCCGTGCGCGCGCCAGGCGAGTTTGTGTTCACCAAAGTAGCCGTCTGATCGTCGGCATGTGCCTTGGCAGGTGAGGGCTTTGTCCCTCAGCAGACGGCGCTCTAAAAGTGCAGCAGTTAGGATACTTCCATCCTTTTTGCTGCACTTTTTTTATGACCACTTTGAACCCTATTTCTGCCCCTTGGCGCAAGGACGCCGCTGTCATTGGTTTGGTTGGCGTTGCTCACGCCTGCTCGCACTTCTCGCAGCTGTTGTTGCCACTCATGTTCCCCGTGTTCATGCGCAGCTTTGGTTTGAGCTTTTCGGAGTTGGGTTTTTTGATGACGGTGTTTTTTGTCGTCTCAGGTTTAGGTCAAGCCTCAGCGGGTTTTGTGGTGGACCGATTTGGTGCGCGTCCCGTGCTATTGGGCTCGCTGGTGATCTTGGCCTCGGGGTGTTTGGCGGTCTCTGTGGCCAACAGCTATGTTGGCTTGATGTTGGGCGCGTCCCTGCTTGGCATGGGTAACTGTGCGTTTCATCCAGCCGACTTCACTATCCTGAATCAAAAAGTGTCTGCCCCGCGTTTGGGCTACGCCTTTAGCGCGCACGGTTTGACGGGTAATTTGGGCTGGGCACTGGCCCCTGTGTTCATGGTGGGCTTGAGCGCGGCGTTTGATTGGCGCACTGCCTACGTAGCCGCAGCGGTGATGATATTGAGCATCTTTGTGATGCTGGTCTGGCAACGTGAGTTGTTGCATGCCGAGGTGGTGGACCACACGCAAGCCACAACCAGTGCCAGTACCTTGGCTTTTTTGAAAATTCCTGTGGTTTGGTGGTGCTTTAGCTTTTTCTTACTCTCCACCATGACGCTGGCGGTGGTGCAAAGTTTTGCGGTGTCCATTCTGCAAGCTCTGCACCATGTGACGTTTGAAGCGGCGACCTTCACTTTGACCGCTTACATGCTGTGCGCTGCCGCAGGCATGTTTGTGGGGGGCTTTGTAGCGTCACGCTGGCCGCGTCACAGTGACAAAGTGGTGGCCTGCTGCATGACCGTCGCGGCACTCTTCATGGCGTTGTGTGGCAGTGGCTTGTTTGATGCGACCCTCACGATGGTCATTTTGGCTGCCACGGGATTGGCTATCGGCGTAGGCGGACCATCACGTGACATGATGATCAAGAAGGCCACGCCCAAAGGTGCCACTGGGCGTGTGTATGGCATGGTGTATTCGGGGCTAGATACAGGCTTTGCCATTTCGCCACTCATCTTTGGCGTGTTCATGGACCACGGCTGGTATGGTGCGACTTTGATGGGAGCCGCGTTGGTCTTGCTGCTCAGTGTCGTGGTTGCTTTGGGCGTGGGGCGTAGGACAGTGCACGCCTAAATCGACTTGGAATAGATGTCTTAGGACAAAGCAAAAGGGCCGCAATTGCGGCCCTTAAGATTTTGCAGCAGCTGTATTACGACAGGTGTTTGCCAATCAAGCCAGCCAATTCAAACATGGTGACTTGGGCTTTACCGAACACGGCTTTGAGTTTGTCATCAGCGTTGATGTTGCGCTTGTTGACTTTGTCTTGCAGGCCGTGTTTTTTGATGTATGTCCACATCTTGCTCACGACTTCAGTACGTGGCACGGCAGTGTTACCGATGACCGCAGCCAAAGCAGCGCTAGGCGTCATGGCTTTCATGAATGCGGCGTTCGGGGTGCGTTTTTTTGCGGGAGCCTTTTTGGCAGCTACTTTTTTCGCAACAACTTTCTTCGCTGGCACTGCTTTTTTGGCTGGTGCGGCCTTCTTTGCGGGGGCTGCTTTTTTAGCAGGCGCAGCTTTCTTGGCGGCTACTTTTTTAGCGGGGGCAGCTTTTTTTGCTGCTACTTTTTTAGCCGGAGCTTTCTTTGCAGTTGCCATGGTCGATTTCCTTCTAGAAGTGTTTTGTTCAAGCCCTTAGAGATATCGCTCTAGAGCATTGCGGATGCTAATTGAGAACAATCATCTTTCCAAGTGAAAAACGACTTTTTTCACTGCTAAATGTTGTTTTTGTGAATGTGTTTCCGCTTACATCGACTTGATGCACAACAGCACCCTGTTTTTTGACGTGCGTTGGTCTTCTTTATCTTGAAAGTCATTTTTGCATTGTGATATTTCGATTTGCTGCACTGCAGTATTTTTTCTTGATATGAGAAAATCAACTTCGCATTGCGGAATTTAATTTGTAAGTCATTGATTTAAAACGTAAAAAATATATTCTTATATAAGACATAAGACGTGATTCGTGTCTTCTATAAGACTTATAGTGAATCCATCAACAATCCCTCAACCTCTTGGAGTGAACCATGCCTCAATCTTTGTCTGAACAACTCAGCCGCGAACAACAAATTGCCGCCCTCGAAAAAGACTGGGCCACCAACCCACGCTGGAAAGGTGTGAAGCGTGGTTACTCTGCGGCAGACGTCGTGCGTTTGCGCGGCAGCATGCCCATCGAGCACACGCTCGCTAAGCGCGGTGCAGAAAAGCTCTGGGAAAAAGTCAACGGCGGCGCTAAGAAAGGCTACGTCAATGCTTTCGGTGCGATCAGCGCTGGCCAAGCCATGCAACAAGCCAAAGCGGGTCTGGAGGCCGTGTACCTATCCGGCTGGCAAGTGGCTGCTGACGGCAACACGTCCGAGACCATGTACCCAGACCAATCGCTCTACGCGTATGACTCTGTGCCCACCATGGTTCGCCGCATCAACAACACCTTCAAGCGCGCTGACGAAATTCAATGGGGCCGTGGCGTCAACCCAGGCGACAAAGAATTCATCGACTACTTCTTGCCCATCGTGGCTGACGCTGAAGCCGGTTTCGGCGGCGTGTTGAACGCGTTTGAGTTGATGAAGAACATGATTGCGTCTGGCGCAGCTGGCGTTCACTTCGAAGACCAATTGGCTGCTGTGAAGAAATGCGGTCACATGGGTGGCAAAGTGTTGGTGCCAACACAAGAGGCTTGCGAAAAATTGATCTCTGCACGTTTCGCCGCTGACGTCATGGGCACATCCACCATCGTGTTGGCACGCACCGATGCTGAAGCTGCCAACTTGATCACATCTGACCACGATGCCAACGACAAGCCTTTCTTGACCGGCGAGCGCACACCTGAGGGCTTCTACCGCGTTAAAAACGGTTTGGAACAAGCCATCAGCCGTGGCGTTGCTTACGCTCCCTACGCCGATTTGGTGTGGTGCGAGACAGGCGTGCCAGACATTGGTTTCGCTCGTGAATTCGAACAAGCCGTGCATGCGGCCTGCCCAGGCAAGCTGTTGTCTTACAACTGCTCACCTTCTTTCAACTGGAAGAAAAACCTCAACGACAGCCAAATCGCTTCGTTCCAAGAAGACCTGTCGGCTTTGGGCTACAAGTACCAGTTCATCACCTTGGCCGGTATCCACATCAACTGGTACAACACCTTCCAGTTCGCCCATGCATACGCCAACGGCGAAGGCATGAAGCACTACGTCAATATGGTGCAAGAGCCTGAGTTCGCAGCGCGCGACAAGGGTTACACCTTCGTGTCGCACCAACAAGAAGTGGGCGCAGGCTACTTCGATGACGTGACCACGGTAATCCAGGGCGGCGCGTCTTCTGTGAAAGCCTTGACAGGTTCTACTGAAGAAGAGCAGTTCCACTGAGCTGATTTCAAGAGGCCAATGCTGGGGCGCGTAAAATCTGCTCCAGCGTTTAGACACTCATTCCAAGCGCGGCCTTTGCCGCGCTTTTTTTATTGAAGACACATGGTTCAGATTACTCTTCCCGACGGTTCGCAGCGTGAATTCCCAGGTCCCGTGACGGTGGCCGAAGTGGCTGCGTCGATTGGCGCTGGCTTGGCCAAGGCGGCTTTGGCCGGTAAGGTCGATGGCAAGGTGGTGGACACCAGCTACACCATGAGCGGCAATGCGAACTTGGCCATCATCACGGCCAAAGACCCCGAAGGCTTGGAGGTGATTCGTCACTCCACCGCCCACTTGTTGGCCTACGCGGTGAAAGAGCTTTACCCAGAAGCGCAAGTGACCATTGGCCCTGTGATTGACGACGGTTTCTTTTACGACTTCTCGTTCACCCGTGGCTTCACCCCTGAAGACTTGGTGGCCATTGAAAAGCGCATGACCGAGTTGGCCAACAAAGACGAAGCTGTGGTGCGCCGCGTGCTGCCACGTGATGAGGCGGTGGCTTATTTCAAAGGCATGGGCGAGCACTACAAAGCCGAAATCATTGCCAGCATTCCTAGCAATGAAGACGTGAGCCTGTACCGCGAAGGCAATTTTGAAGACTTGTGCCGCGGCCCCCACGTGCCCAGCACGGGCAAGCTCAAGCATTTCAAGTTGATGAAAGTGGCTGGCGCCTACTGGCGTGGTGACCACAAAAACGAAATGCTGCAACGCATTTATGGCACGGCTTGGGCCAGCAAAGATGATTTGCAGATGTACCTCAAGCGACTGGAGGAGGCTGAAAAGCGCGACCACCGCAAGCTAGGCCGCGAGTTGGACTTGTTCCACATCGACGAGCATGCCCCTGGCTTGGTGTTTTGGCACCCCAAGGGCTGGACTGTTTGGCAAACCATTGAACAGTACATGCGTCAGGTCTATCGCGACAACGACTACCTCGAAGTCAAAGGCCCGCAAATCATTGACAAGTCGCTGTGGGAAAAAACCGGCCACTGGGACAAGTACCGCGACAACATGTTCACCACCGAGTCTGAAAAGCGTGACTATGCTTTAAAGCCGATGAACTGCCCCGGCCACATTTTGATTTTCAAGCAAGGCATCAAGAGCTACCGCGACCTGCCTCTGCGCTACGGCGAGTTTGGCCAATGTCACCGCAATGAGCCTTCGGGCGGCTTGCACGGCATCATGCGCGTGCGCGGCTTTACCCAAGACGACGGTCACATCTTCTGTACCGAAGATCAAATCTTGCCCGAGTGCGACACCTTCACCAAGGTGTTGAAGAAGGTGTATGAAGATTTTGGTTTCACCAACATCTTGTACAAAGTCTCTACTCGCCCCGAAGCCCGCATTGGCTCGGACGACTTGTGGGACAAGGCTGAAAAGGCTTTGATGGACAGCTTGACCGCTGCGGGTTGCGAGTACGTCATCTCTGAAGGCGACGGCGCTTTCTACGGCCCTAAGATTGAATACACGCTCAAAGACGCGATTGGCCGTGAGTGGCAGTGTGGCACGATTCAGGTCGACTTCAACCTGTCTGAGCGCTTGGATGCTGAGTACACCGCAGAAGACGGCTCACGCCAACGCCCCGTCATCTTGCACCGCGCCATCGTGGGCAGCATGGAGCGTTTCATCGGGATTTTGATCGAGCAGCACGCCGGTGCCTTGCCCACTTGGCTGGCGCCAACCCAAGTCGCGGTGCTCAATATCACTGATTCACAGGCGCAATATTGCAAAGAAGTTGCGAAAACACTGCGGAATCAAGGGCTTAGGGTTGATTTAGACCTCCGCAACGAGAAAATCACGTATAAAATACGTGAGCATTCAATGCAAAAGCTTCCCTACATCTTGGTCGTAGGCGACAAAGAGAAGGAAGCTGGCGCCGTCGCAGTGCGCGCCCGAGGCAATCAAGACCTCGGTGTGATGTCCCTAGATGCCTTCTGTCAAAAGATTGCCTCTGACATCGCTCTCAAAAGCTGATTTCATCTAGAAATTGCCAAGAGTTGTGCGTCGCACACCTGTGTCGGTTTGTTTTTGATTTTTAAGGATAGTCACCATCGCTACAGAATTTCGCGACCGCCGCCAGCGCGAGGAACGCAAACACCGCCTTAACCGGGAAATCATGGCCCCGGAAGTC
>CANBWY010000015.1 GCA_947373245.1 Comamonadaceae bacterium | reverse complement strand
TCACCCATTTCGCGAAAGATGGCGACATCGGTTGTTTCGTGACGGAAAGCCTCCAAAACGCGAGGGGCTAAACGCGCTTGGCAATAGGCAGCGGCCGCATCTTTGACTTGGCGTTCGTCGTCACTCAGTTGCAGGTCGAGCAAAAAAGGATCAGACCAAGAAAAACTAGTAGAACTCATTTGAATATCTCTCTTCTTAGTCCAGTTTAGCGCCAGACAACTTCACCACACGCTCCCAAACAGGGAATTCATTTTTGTAAATGACCGAAAATTGCTCTGGGGTATTACCCACTGGGATGAATCCCATCTTATTGATTCGATCCTGCGTTTCTGGCAAAGCCACGATGGCACGCACTTCAGCCGAGACACGTTGCAAAACATCGTTGGGCGTCTTTGCAGGTGCAGCCATTGCGATCCAACCCGTGACGTGAAAAATATCATCCTTGAAACCTTGCTCACGCATGGTTGGGATGCTTGGCAAGACACTCATGCGTTGCTCGCCGGTCACGGCGATTGAACGCAGCTTGCCCGAGTCGATATAAGGCTTTGCAGTTTGTGCACTGGCAAACGCAAAATCAATTTGCCCACCCACCAAGTCTTGCAGCATCGGTGCCTCGCCCTTGTAAGCAGCATGGGTCATGTCTGCATTCAGACTTTGGCTGAGATAGGCGCCCGCAAGATGCGCGTACGACCCCATTCCCCAAGAACCATAAGACAATTTGCTTGGATTTTTGAGGATATGCGCCTTGAGATCATTGGCATTTTTGATCTGAGAGTTTGGATTCACCAAGAGTGTGACAGGCGCCAAAGCCAGCTGCGAGACAAGTGCAAAATCACGACTTGGGTTGTACGGCAGTTTTTCATACAAGAACTGATTAATCAAAACCGTGGTGCCCAACGACACCAAGAAGGTATAACCGTCTGGCGCAGATTTGGCCGCTGCATCAGTCCCTGTGACGCCACCTGCCCCAGCTCGGTTATCGATCAATACAGGCTGTCCCAAACGGTCTGAAAGCTTTTCAGCCAAGGTGCGCGCAATGATGTCCGTCGCACCACCCGGCGCGTAGGGCACGATTAATTTAATAGGCTTGGACGGATAGGCTTGAGCTTGAGCTTGCGACCCAACACACAAGGTCATCAAGGCCATCGCGGCATTGGCCAGCACCTGACGTCGTAAGTAGCTTTTCATCTTGGTTGTCTCCTGTTTGTATTTGATTTCTCTGACCCATTCATGCAGCCATCACGACTTGCATCAATCATTTGAAACATTTCTCTCGCGAATCACGCGCCCCCACTTGACATCGTCGCTCTGAATACGTTGCCCCATCTGAGCGGGTCCTTGAAAGTTGGCGATACAGCCCGCATCGCGCAATCTATCTTGGATCTCTTTTGCAGCCAATATGTCTTGCACCTCGCTCGCCAGCTTGTCCACGATCGCCTGAGGCGTACCTTTGGTGACGAGCAAGCCGCCCCAAGAAACTGCGTCATAGCCCTTGAAGCCTTGCTCAGAGATAGTCTTCACATCGGGAACTACGCTCACGCGTTGCGGTGAACCAATCGCAATGGCACGCAACTTACCCGACTTGATGTGCGGCAGCGCAGCAACGAGGTCTGAATACATGACCGGCACGACGCCACCAATCGTGTCGGTGATGGCAGGTACGCCACCTTTGTATGGCACATGTTGCATTTCAAAACCGGCCAATTGCTGAAGCAATTCCATACTCAAATGACCAAAACTACCAACGCCTGAACTTGTGTAGTTCATCGGCTTCGCTTGTGCCTTGGCGTGCGCGATGAGCTTGGACAAATCAGTCACATCGGGCAACAGCGCCGTGTTGACAACGATCACGATCGGCAGGTCGTAAACCGTTGCCACGGGCATGAAATCTTTTGTCGTGTCATAGCCTGCCGCTTTGTTGAAGTGTGGTGCCAACATCGTGGGCGTTGCAAGCATCATCAAGGTATAACCATCCGCGGCACCCTTGGCCACTTGTGCGGCGGCAATCGCGCCAGAGGCACCGGCTTTGTTTTCAACAACCACGGTCTGCTTGAGCCGATCAGCCAGCCGCTGGCCAACAATGCGAGAGGCTGTATCCGTCGGCCCACCCGCGGGAAAAGGAACGATCAATTTGATTGTTTTGTCGGGCCAACTCCCCTGCTGGGCGTGCACGCAGCCCAATGAAGCAGCCAAGCAAACGCTGCTCAAAATCCATCGAAACATGGCATCCGTCATGTGTTTAGAAAACATAGCAATCTCCAGACAGTGGGTTCATCACGGGTTCGGCAGTGTCAACACCCCTGCCGTCTGCAAGGCCTCGAGTTGGCTATCGCTCATAGACAGCAGTTCTTGCAGCACAGCACGCGTCCCCTCTCCCAAAGTGGGAGGCGCGCTGCGTATCGGCAAGCGCTGTCCATCCAAACGGTAAGGGGGTGCAAAAACTGGCGTCGTACCAACAACAGGATGAGGGATGTTTTGCACCATATGGCTGCGTTGTGCGCGCGCATTGGTCAAGGCCTCATGCAAACCTGCCACCTTGCCACAAGGAATGCCTGCAGAGGTCAAGCGCTCAAGCAATACTTCGCGTGGAAATGAATGAATCAAGGCCTTGAGCATGGGTCCCAAGGCCTGACGGTTTTTTGCCCTCTCCACATTGGTGGCAAAAAGCGGGTTCTCGACAATATCAGGTCGCTGTATGACTTGACGACAAAACTTTTCAAACTGTGCGTTGTTGCCCACGGCAATGATCAATGGACCATCCGCCGCTTCGTACATGCCATAAGGCACGATGGAAGGATGCGCATTGCCGTAGCGCTCTGGATCATGACCGAGCTGCAATGCATCTAATCCGTAATAGCCAGAGATGGACAAACCACAGTCGTACAACGCCATCTCGATGAGCTGCCCCATGCCGCGACGCTCACGACGCAACAAGGCGGCAAGAATTGCTTGAGCCGAATACATACCCGTCATGAGATCAACAACGGCCACACCAAATTTCAGGGGCGGCATGGACGCGTCACCGTTGAGCGCCATCAAGCCGGCTTCTGCCTGAATCACGAGGTCATAGCCGGGGCGACTTGCCTCTGGCCCACTGCTGTCGTAGCCCGCAATTGCACAATAAATCAGATCGTTCTTGAGTGCTTTGAGTTGCTCGTAACCAATGCCTAATTTTTCAGCGCCACCCGTTTTGAAATTGTGAATCACCACATCGAACTGAGGCACCAGCTCATGGATCAATTTCACCCCTTGCGGTGACTGAAGATCAATCGTGATGGACCGTTTGTTTCGGTTCATGCTGTTGTAGTAAGTGGTCTCAGTCTTGCCGATGCGGATCCCCCAGTCACGCGTATCGTCACCACGCCCCGGGTGTTCGACCTTGATCACTTCAGCACCGAAGTCCCCCAAGACCATGCCGCACATGGGACCCGCGAATACACGGGAAAGATCTAAGACGCGTATCCCCTGAAGCGGAAGGTCGTTTTCCAGATTTGGATTGGGTATGTTCATTCACTGCCTTCGCGTAATTGAATGTAATTGGGTGCTCTTTTATTTAGAAAAGCTTGAATGCCTTCCATCGACTCATCGCTCCCCATGGCATCGACCATGGACTGTGCTTCAAGTTCGAGTTGTTCTTCCAAAGAATGATGCATCGTCAAGCGACACAAATGCTTGATGCGCCCCATCGCCTTTTGTGGCCCTTTTGAAATTTCGGTGGCAAGCGTGATCGCATGTGAAAGCGCAGCGCCGGATTCCACAAGCCGGTTCACCGCCCCCAAGGCGTGCATGCGCTCACCACTGAGCGGTGCGCCGGTCAAACACAACTCCGTCAACACTTGTCGCGAAACGAATTCGGCCAGAAAAGCGGTTGCGCCACCATCAGGCGTTAGTCCCACCTTCACATAAGCCACAGTAAATACAGCATCTTTGGCTGCAACCAGCATGTCGCAAGCCATGGCCAAGGACAGACCCGCACCAGCGGCCGCCCCTTCAACAGCAGCGATCACCGGTTTGGGGCAATCACGCACGGAGCGAATCAAATCATGCAAGTCTTCGAGCCGAGCGCGACGCGCTTCAACGGGCAATTCGCGCCGCTTCACCAATTGTCGCAAGTCGCCACCGGCGCAAAAATGCCCACCTGCACCGGTCAGAACAATGGCACCGACCGATGGGTCATCGGCAGCCTCACGCAGCGCATGCCCCACAGCGGTGTAGAACTCTGGGGATAACGCATTACGAGCGGCCACATTGTGATGGGACAAAACCAACACTGCCCCTTCGCGACGCGTAACCAATACGTGTGACATAGCCGCCTCTGTTCAGTGCGCTTGGCTCAATGCAATGAAACGTGCCAAATGATGGTCCTCATCGCCGAACTCATGGTCAATCATGACCAAACGCTTGGCGTAATGAGACAAGGGCAATTCCCAAGTCATGCCAATGCCGCCATGCAGCTGAATGCTTTCCTCAGCCACTAGAGCGCCAATGCGTCCAATGCTGAACTTGGCCGCAGACAACGCTTTCTCACGCACCACTCGGTCCTCTAACGCCATGACTGCGGCAGCATTGATGACGGCTGAACGCGCCTGCTCGACCTCCAGCAGCAAGTCCACCATGCGATGCTGCAAGGCTTGAAAGCTTCCGATGGGTGAGCCAAACTGTTTGCGCGTTCGCAGGTATTCCAAGGTTTGGTCCTTGACGACATCCATTGCGCCAATGGCCTCCGCGCACAAGGCCAGCAAAGCATAGCCACGCACACGCTCAAGCACGGCATAGCCCTCACCCTCGACGCCCAACAAGGCATCTGAATGCACTTGCACCTTGTCAAACACCAGCTCAGAAGCGCGTCCGCCGTCGATGCGATTGAAAGACCGGTGCGTGATACCCGCCGTATGGCCTGGTATGAGAAACAGGCTAATCCCTGTCGTGCTGTCTTTGGCATCTGCTGTGCGCGCAGACACCAACAGCCAGTCCGCCTTTTCACCAAAGCTCACCAAGCCCTTGGTGCCCGTGAGAACCCAGTGGCTGCCCACGCGTGTAGCAACCGTGGCCACGTGATTCAATTCATAGTGTGTACCCGGTTCGTCATGCGCCAAAGCGGCAAGTGCCGTCCCGTCGATCAAACTTGCCAATTGAGATTTTTGGGTATCACTGCCGGCCAACATCAGCGCACGACCGACCAGCAAAGCGCCTAAAAGTGGTTCTGGCACGATGCCTCTGCCAAGGCACTCGAACACCACACTGATGTCGAATCCTTCGCCAGCAAAGCCACCCACCGATTCTGGAAATAGCGCACCAATCGCTCCCAACTCTGCGAACTGTGCATACAACTTTGGGCTATGACCTTCAGCGCCATAGGCGATTTTGTTACGCATGTCTGTGGCGTATTGCTCAGAGACAAAACGATTCAGACTGTCCGTCAACATGCGACGGTCTTCGGTATGTTCGAATTGCATTCGTCTTTCCTTTCTTCACTCAGCGGGCCATCACAGGCCTAAGATCATCTTAGAGATGATGTTCTTCTGAATTTCGTTTGAACCACCAAAGATGGACAGTTTGCGATTGTTAAAGTACATGCAAGCAGCTGTCGCCGCAGCCTCATCTCCCAGCGGTGAAAGATGGCTTGTGTCTTCTTGCTTTTCTTGAAAGAAAGGCGCCGCGTAAGGTCCCATGGCGCGTCGCGTCAATGACAAAATTTCTTGGCGAATTTCGGTGCCACGAATCTTAAGCATGGAACTTTCAGCGCCTGGAGCCCCGCCACCAGCAACAGCGGCGATGACACGCAAGTTGGTGGTTTTCATGTTTTCTAAATCAATCTCGACTTTGGCCAAACGCGCTGAAAACAAAGCATCGTGTGACAGTGGCTTGCCATTGCAAAAAACACGATCAGCCACGACCTTGAGTTTTTCTAAAGCGGCAACCGAAAAGCCAACACCCGCAATGTTGGTTCGTTCATAGGTCAGCAGGTATTTCGCATACGTCCAACCTTTGTTTTCCTCACCCACCAAGTTCTCAGCAGGAACCTTGACATCCGTGAAAAACACTTCATTGACTTCGTGCGCACCATCCAGTGTGATGATGGGGCGTATTTCAACACCGGGCGAGTTCATGTCCACCAGTAGAAAGCTAATGCCCGATTGCGCCTTTGCTTCACGATCTGTTCGTACGAGGCAAAAAATCATGTTGGCGTACTGACCCAGCGTAGTCCAAGTTTTTTGGCCATTCACGATGTAATGGTCACCCTCACGCACCGCCGTTGTTTTGACCGATGCCAAATCAGAACCCGAGCCAGGCTCAGAATAGCCTTGGCACCACCAGTCCGAACCATCCAAAATGCGTGGCAACCAGTGCGCCTTCTGCGCTTGGCTTGCGTACTTCATCAAGACCGGCCCCAACATACTGACACCGAAGGGCACGATGCGCGGGGCATGCGCCAAGGCACACTCATTTTCAAAAATAAACTTTTCGACGGCACTCCAACCCGGCCCACCCCATTCCTCGGGCCAATGGTTAGCCAGCCAGCCACGCGCATTCAACGTGGCATGCCAACCCTCCATCTCAGCCTTCGACAAATGTTCACCCGCACGGACCTTGGCAGACAACTCAGCCGAAAGCTTGTGCCCCAGAAAAGCCCGCACTTCGCCTCGGAATGCTTCTTCTTGAGGGGTAAAGTTCAAATCCATAGCGTCCCCTTCTCAAAATATTTCAAATAAACCAGCAGCACCCATGCCGCCAGCGATGCACATGGTGACGACGCCCCATTTGGCTTTGCGACGTCGCCCCTCAAGCAAGATATGCCCAACCAATCGGGCACCTGTCATGCCGAATGGATGCCCAATAGAAATCGCACCACCGTTCACGTTCAAACGTTCATCAGGAATACCTAGCTTTTTTTGGCAGTAAATGGATTGCGATGCAAAGGCCTCGTTTAATTCCCACAGATCAATGTCGTCCACCGTGAGGCCATGTCGCGCCAACAACTTAGGCACAGCAAACACCGGGCCAATGCCCATTTCATCTGGCTCACATCCGGCCAGTGCCATGCCGCGAAACGCGCCCAAAGCTTGCAGACCCAACTGCGATGCCCGCTTTGCATCCATCATCACGCAAGCAGATGCACCATCGGAGAGTTGAGAAGCATTTCCAGCGGTGATGAATTGGCCAGCGCCTCGCACTGGCTGTAACTTGGCCAGCGATTCATAGCTCGTGCCAGGACGGTTGCTGGTGTCGTGGTCAACCGTGACCTCTTGATGCGAAACCTCTTGGGTGTCTTTGTTCGTCACTGCCATCTTGGTGGTCACGGAAATAATTTCTTCTTTGTAGCGCCCCGCAGCTTGCGCTTGTGCTGTTTTACGTTGGCTCTCTACAGAAAATAGATCTTGCGCTTCACGGCTGATGTTGTAGCGCTGCGCCACGATATCAGCCGTCTCAATCATGGGCAGGTACAAGTCGGGTTTGTGTTGCGCGATCCATGGATCAATGCCTTCATCCACGCTTGCTCCAGCGCCTCGACGCAAACCGGAAATACTCTCAAGCCCACCCGCCACCATCACAGGTGCACCATCCACCACAATGCGCCCCGCCGCCATGGCAACGGCCTGCAAACCAGATGCACAAAAACGGCTGACAGTGGCGCCTGCAATGCTTAAAGGCAAGCCGGAACGCACCACACTGGCTCGTGCCACGTTGCGACCCAAACGCCCCTCGGGGTAGCCACAGCCTAGGACGACGTCTTCTATCAAATTCACATCCACACCCGATCGATCGACCGCCGCTTTAACGGCATGCGAGGCAAGCTCTGCACCAGAAATGGCATTGAAATCACCACGGTGCGATTTGGTTAGAGGTGTACGAGCGGTAGAAACAATGACGGCTTCACGCATAAATATCCTTGAAATAATTTCGACTGATCAGTTCAGACTCGCGAAGTCTTTGCCATCTTCAACCAGCTTCACAAGCAAGGGCGAAGGCTGCCAAAACAACGGGTCCTGCTTGGCGAACTCTTGAATGTCACCAAGAACCCTCTCCAAACCATACATATCCGCATACTTCATCGGGCCACCACGGTATCGCGGAAAACCATAGCCATGAACAAACGTGACATCCACATCCAAGGGGCGTAATGCAATACCTTGATGCACCACATTTGCTCCCTCGTTGATCATGGCAGCCATGTATTTGCGAACAATATGTTCCGCGGGCAGAGCGCTAGGTTTGATGTTGGCGCGTATGCGCTCTGTATCAATGATTTGTAAAACTTCTGGGTCAGGCACGCCCGTGCGAGCGCCGTCTGGGTAGAGGTAATAGCCACGTCCTGATTTTTGGCCAAACCAACCGCGCTCGCAGATACGATCTGCAATTTGTACATAGCGTGCGTTGGGGGCACGTGTAGACGCGCGTCGTTTACGCGTGGCCCAACCAATGTCACCTCCTGCCAAATCAGACACTTGGAATGGCCCCATGGGATAGCCAAAGTCACGCATCGCTGCATCAATCTCATAGGGAGAACAGCCATCCTCCATCATGTGATCCGCTGCAGCTCGGTAAACCGCCAAAATTCGGTTGCCGATAAACCCATCACAGACACCTGCACGGACCGGCATTTTTTTGAGTTGGGTTGCCAAACTAAAGGCGGTAGCCACAACATCTGCACTTGCTTTCTCAGGCACCACAATTTCAAGAAGCTTCATGATGTTTGCAGGCGAGAAAAAATGCAGCCCAATCACATCTTGCGGTCGTGCAATGCTGGCTGCAATTTCATGGATGTCCAAGTAAGACGTGTTGGTCGCGAGCACTGCATTGGGTTTGCAAACACGGTCCAACTCAGCGAACACGGCTTTCTTGACGGACATCTCTTCAAAAACGGCTTCAATCACCAAATCCGCATGGGCCAAGGCATCGTAATGGGTGCTGGTGCTGAATCTCGCCATCAACTGAGCCTTTGCATGCGCAGTCATACGTCCCTTGGCCATCAAGCCGTTGTAAACCTTTTCAACGTTGAAGCGCCCTTTGGCCAGCGCCTCGTCATCACGTTCAATCATCGTCACGGGCAGACCCGCATCCAACACGGACACGGCAATGCCCGCCCCCATGGTCCCTCCGCCAACAACCCCAACACTTGCCAAGGGGCGCGGCGCGACGTTTTTCACCTCTGGGACTTTCAGCACTTCGCGCTCTGCAAAAAATGCATGGATCAAACCTGCACGCTGTGGGCTATCAATGCATTGCAGAAACAAGGTGCGCTCGTTGGCCAACGCCTCGTCAAACGACATTTCTAAGCCAGCTCTCACGGCCTCAATCACTTTGAGAGGCGAAAACAATGCGCGCGATTTCTTTTCAACGTCTTTTTGGATCTTTTCCAGCACATCCATTTGATGAGCGTGGTCGGCCTTGAATGCCGCCAAATCACGGGTACGTCGAACCGGCGCACCATTGGCAAGTAACTCACGCGCGTAAGACAAGCCGGCTTGCAAGACATCAGTCCCCTCACCCAGCCGATCGACCAATTGGCTGGTCAGCGCTTCTTGCGCTGTCATGTGCCGACCGCTCAACATCAAGTTCACCGCAGCTTCGACCCCCATCACTCTCGGTGCACGCTGCGTGCCGCCTGACCCTGGCAACAAGCCCAGCTGCACCTCGGGCAGGCCAAGCTTGGCACCTGGCATGGCCAATCGGTAGTGCGCAGCCAATGCCACCTCTAAGCCGCCACCCAAGGCTGGGCCGTGAATGGCGGCAATCACTGGCTTGCGACACGCCTCGATGCGATTGCACACCACGGGCAAGATGGGCTGCATCGGCGGTCGACCAAACTCACGGATGTCTGCACCCGCAATGAACGCGCGCCCGGCGCCCAATAACAACACGCCCTTCACGTTTGAATCCGCCTCGGCCTGATCCATGGCAGCCATCAATCCGCGGCGAACCTCCTCACTGAGGGCATTGACGGGCGGGTGGTCAATCGTGACGACCAACAGCTCACCCGATCTGGCTGTGTGTACGAAAGGAATTACAGGTTGGGTTAGCAAATGGTGTCTCTTCATTCTTTTTGTCTTAAATAGGATTGTTCAGTAGATAGTTTTGCTTGACAATCACAAACTTTATTGACGCTATGTCAAAATATATTTACTTATGAAAGTTGATTTCGCCTCACTCACCCTACTTGTCGACATCATTGACGCTGGCAATCTCAGCAAAGCAGCGAGCAAGCTAAAGATGACTCGGGCCAATGTCAGCTACCACCTGCGTCAGCTCGAAAAAGCACTAGGTGCGGAGCTCATACGGCGGACCAGTCGGCGTATGGAGCCAACTGAACTCGGTTGGCGTCTGTGTGAGCATGGACGGGCAATCCGACATGAAATGGCAAGTGCCCATGAAACTGTGACAAACCTAGGTCAAGGTTTGCAAGGTCGTGTTGGCCTCAGCGTACCGAGTGGCTATGGCCACATCGTGATGACTCCTTGGCTCATTGAGTTCAAACAACGCTATCCTGGCGTTGTGCTCGATGTGGTGTTCGAGAACCGCATTGACAACTTGCGCGATGACGTGGACATCGCTGTTCGCATCTTGCCCCAGCCCCCCGAAACCATGGTGGCGAAAGACATGGGCACCGTTCGCTACCTTGCCTGTGCTTCCAAAGAATTTGCACAACACAACGGCATGCCGACCGAGCTATCGCAATTACGAACACAGCCCATCCTCACGGCGAATGTGGTGGGTCGTCAGCTGTCACTTCGTGCCTACCAAGGTGATGTACGCCAAGAAGTGATCTTGACGCCTACCTTGATTTCCGACCATTACCCATTTTTAAAAGAAGTCATTCTTGCTGGCCTAGGCATAGGGCTGGTTCCTGACTATTTGGTGTGTGATGTGATTGCCAGCGGCCAAGTAGTGACCGCCTTAGATGACCACCGCCTGAGCATATTTGGCACGAACATGTATTTGCTCTATCTCCCCTCTAGACATAGGAGCCGGGCCATTAAAACTTGCATTGATTTTTTAATCGAAAAAGCCAATCAAAGCGAAAACTTCATACGCACAACTTAAGGCGTGGTTTTCAGCAAGGTCTGAATGTCTTGCGCCAACACCTGCGGCCCCACGCCGTAACGGCTGTACAAACGCAAATTGCCTTGCGTGTCATACACATAGCTGCCAGCAGAGTGGTCCACGGTATAGCTGGTAGGCGTTTTGCCGTCCACCTTTTTGTAATAAATTTTGTAGTCTTTGGCGACCGCAGCCAACTGCTCGGGCGTGGGGATGAAGGCCACGAAAGTGGGATCAAAGTTGGCGATATAGGCCTTGAGCAATTCCGCGGTGTCACGCGCTGGGTCAACCGTGACGAACACGCCTTGCAACTTGTCGCCATCTGCGCCTAGCAGGCGTTTGACTTCGGCCAACTCGGCCATGGATGTGGGGCACACATCGGGACATTGGGTGTAGCCAAAGAACAGCACCACCACCTTGCCTTTGAAGTCAGTCAGGCTTCGGCTTTGGCCGTTGTGATCAGTCAAGGTGAAACCCTTGGCGTAATCAGCCCCGGTGATGTCAATGGCATTGAACTTAGGCTGATCTGGACTGCACGCCGACAAGGCCAACACGGCGAAAGCGGAACACAAGAATCGACGGGAATGAAGCAGCATCACAGGTAATGATCTATCAAAAGTGCTGCGAATAGCAGGCTGAGGTGAATCAAAGAAAAGCGAAAAGTCTTGCGAGCCAGCGCGTCCGAGTAGTTGCGCCACAAGGCCCAGGCGTAGCCACAAAACCCTAAGCTCAAGATCACTGCGCTGACCAAGTAAAACCAGCCGCTCATTCGGTAGATGAACGGCATCAAGCAAGCGGCCAACAACACAAAGGTGTAGAGCAAGATTTGTAAGCGCGTGAATGCGTTGCCGTGCGTGACGGGCAACATGGGCAAGCCCGCCTTGCGATAGTCCTCCACGCGGTACAGCGCCAAAGCCCAAAAATGCGGCGGCGTCCACAAGAAAATGATGAGAAACAAAATCAAAGCCTCGGGGCTCACCTCGCCCGCCATCGCGGCCCAGCCCAGCACGGGCGGCATGGCACCAGATGCGCCGCCAATCACGATGTTTTGTGGGGTGAGCGGCTTCAAGATCACCGTGTAGACCACCGCGTAACCGACAAAGGTGGCGAAGGTCAGCCACATGGTGAGCGGGTTCACCCATACATACAGAATGAATGAGCCTATCGCGCACATGAGTGTGGAGAACAACAAGGTCTCGCGGTCACTCAACTCGCCTTTGGCGGTAGGTCGCCATGCGGTGCGCTTCATGCGCGCGTCAATGCCCTTCTCGACCAAGCAGTTGAAGGCCGCTGCTGCACCCGCCACAAACCAAATACCCAAACAAGCCAACAAGGCCAGTTGCACCTCAGGCCAAGACGGCACACCGGGCACAGCCAGCACCATGCCGATGAGGGCACAAAACACAATGAGTTGAATCACGCGTGGCTTGGTCAGCGCATTGAATTGGCGCCAGCGTGACAACGAAGGAGAAGCAAGGCTCATAAAACGGGTCTCGTCACAATCCATTCAACACCGTGCTACGCGAAGGCCGCGCACCGGTCAGAATCCACATCAGCACCACCACCAGCGCCGCAGCGCCACCGGTGTGCAACACAGCAGCGGCCAAAGGCCAACCGAACACCACGTTCGACAAGCCCGTGAGCAACTGCAACAACACACACGCCAGCAGCCCATGCGCCAACGTTTTCAAAGCACGCACACGACGCAATGACAACGCGAGCACCGTGAGATAAACCAACACCCCATAAGCAGCCAAACGGTGCACGTAATGAATCGCCGTGAGCGACTCAAACACCAAAGGCTGACCCGTCGCATCGACACCGAGATGACGCCACAAGGTAAAACCTTGCTCAAAATTCATCAACGGCCACCAACTGTTTTGACATTGCGGAAAGGTGTTGCAAGCCAGCACCGCGTAGTTGGTACTGACCCAAGCACCCAGCAACACCTGCACCGTCAATAGCAGCATGCCCAACAAGGTCGCGGCATACAACCTAGGCGACATCAAAATTGATTGACTGCGCTCACTCGCCAAGCGTTGGCGTTGCACCTGTAGGGTCAACAAAGCAAGCAATACCAAGCCACCGAACAAATGCAGCGTGACGATGAGGGGGAACAACTTCATGGTCACCGTCAACGCGCCAAACGCGCCTTGCACACACACCCACAGCAAGGTGAACGTGGGCCACAGCACCTTGCTGCTGACGTCGCCTCTCCAACGGCGCAGCCAGGCAAAAACAACCAAGGTCAAGATCAATCCACCGACGGCCATGGCCAAGTAGCGGTGCACCATTTCTATCCACGCTTTGGTGTGTGTCACAGGGCCCGTGGGCATTTGGGCTTGAGCCAAGGCAATTGCATCTTGTGCGCCCACGGGGCTGACGTGGCCATAACAGCCTGGCCAATCGGGGCAGCCCAAACCAGAGTCGGTCAAACGGGTGAACGCACCAAACAACACCAAATCAAAAGTGAGGAACAAGGTGATCAAGGTCAGCGCTTGCACACGCCGCGTGGTCGACGCCTGGGGGTTACGCAGCCACACCCAACACAGCGGCACCATGGCCACCAAGGCGCCCGTGATGAGCAGGTGCAGCATCGGCGTGAGGTTGTACAGGCTTTCGGTCATGTGAGATGCAGGGCTGATTGCGTGCAGAACTTAGCGGCCCGCCTCGTCCCAAGACGCGGCAGCACGTAATAAGCGCTCAATGTCACGCTTGGTTTTCAACGCGCCTTCGGTGCTGAGTTTGGGCGGAAAACGCATCATCCATTGGCCGTGCGGGTCTACCAAATACAAATGGTCTTGCAGCTGTTGGCCATCAGCCGCTTGCAACCATTGCGCCAACGCTTGGCCATCGATGCGCAAGACGGTGGCTTCTTTCAAACCGGGCAAGAGGCGGCTGGGCACTTCGGCTTGGTCGTTCACCAGCCACACCCACTCGGTGCGTGCGCGGTCTTTGCCCAAGCCCGTCAAAATTTGGCGCTGCAAATACAGCTGATGCTGGCAGTCCGCTTGGCAATCGCCACCCGCCACACTGATCAACAGCCACTGGCCTTTGAGCGCGGGCAGTTGCACAACATCACCATTCAAAGCCTGCACCTTCACATCGGGCAAGGGGCGCACAGGCTCAATCAAATCGCCAAAGTTGCGACGTCCCTCAGGGCGCACCACGTAATACGTGAAATAAGACGCCACCACAGGCGCCGCACACACCAACAAAACCAGCAACATGCGCAAGCGGCCTAAGGCCGTGCGCTTGCTATCGACTTGCACCACCTCGGCGGGAGATGGCATGTCATACACCGTCATTCCCAGTGGGTGCAGTGATTTAGAACGAGGAGCGTCTTGCATGGCGATACGGTTGAATGAATTGGAACCAAATGTAGAGCATCAGCTGCAACACAGCGAGTGCGAACCATTGAAAGGCATAAGCGAGGTTTTTTTCAACCCCTGTCGCGATTTCAGGCCAGTCACGCAACAAACCGTCTGATGCTGCATCGGTTTGCAGCACGGTGGCGGCGAATCCCCCGCCGACTTGGGCAGCGTAGGCCTCTAGGTTGAGATTTTGACGAATCTTGGCAGGCGCTGATGCAGCGGCTGTGGTCTCTGACTCGCTGCCCAACACCATCAACGTGGAGGGTGGCGGCGCGAGACGCCCTTGAATTTTCACGGCACCTGCAGGCGTTTGAATCTCAGGCAACAAAGTGCGGTCCAGTTGGTGACGCGGCACCCAACCGCGTTGCACCAACACGCGCGTGGTGGCATTCAACTGCAAAGGCGTGAGCACCCAAAACCCTGCGCGGCCGTTCATGGGGCGATTGTCTAAGTACACGGTGTTGTCGGCAAGCCATTCGCCTTGCAAGGCAACGCGTTGGTGCACATGCTGGAAGTTGGCAGGCTCTGCCAACAGGGCCGCCGTGTCTAGCTCGGGTGCGGCCATCTGCTGCACGATGGCATCATGGCGCTGTTGCTTTTCTGCGGCGCGGGAGAGCTGCCAAAACCCCAAACGCACCGTCACCGTCACACCAATCAGCATGGCCAGTGTCACCCATGCAAAGGCACGGGTGCGTGGGACAGAGATAATGACACGCATGAAATTCATTGTTGCAATAGCCTTCTTCGCCATTCTCGCCAGCTTGGGATCTGCCTTGGTCTTCATGATGCGCAAAGGGCGCCATGGCAAAACTCAATCCAGCCAAATGGTCAGAGCCCTAGGCCTTCGGGTGGGTATTTCGATTGTCTTGTTTCTGTGTATTTTGGTGAGTTGGCATTTTGGGCTGATTCAGCCCACAGGGATTGCCGCAGGTCAATAAACATCGCCAGCCCCACAAAAACAAAGGCCGCACATGCGGCCTTTGTTGTGTGTGAAAGAGGCTTACATCCAATACACCAAGATGTACAAGCCCAACCAAACCACGTCCACAAAGTGCCAATACCAAGCAGCACCTTCGAAACCAAAGTGTTTCTCAGGTGTGAAGTGGCCCTTTTGCAAACGCAAGGTCATGACCAACAACATCAACATGCCTAAGAACACGTGAAACCCGTGAAAGCCAGTAAGCATGAAAAAGGTCGAACCATACACGCCTGAGCTGAGTTTGAGGTTCATCTCGTGGTAGGCATGGAAGTACTCATAGCCTTGCACTAGCAAGAACACAATGCCCAACAACACCGTCAGCCACATGAACTTGATAGTGGTGCTTCGCTTGTTTTCAATCAGCGCGTGGTGAGCGATGGTCAATGTCACACCAGAGCTCAACAACAATGCGGTGTTGATAGTGGGCAACCAAAAAGGCGTCATCACCTGGAAGGGTTCAATGATGCCGGCTGGTGACGCCGTCGCACCAGCCGCAACGGTTGGCCACACGGCCTTGAAATCGGGCCACAACACGGCATTGTCTAAGCTGCCCAACATGGGCACAGAGTGGGCACGCGCCCACCACAAGGCAGAGAAGAAGGCACCGAAGAACATGACTTCCGAGAAAATGAACCAGCTCATGCTCCAGCGAAAAGACAAGTCAACTTTGTGCCCATATTGACCACCTTCGCTCTCACGGATGGTGTCTCCGAACCATTGGTAGAGGACCCCCAACCAAAATACGAGGCCAAAAAACAAGCTGTACTTGCCCCAAGCCACGCCATTGACCCACTGGCCTGCGCCAAGAATCACAAAGAACAGACCTAAGGCGGCCAGCGCCGGATGGCGTGACGCATGAGGTACGTAGTAGTAAGGCGTTGTGCCATGTGCGGTGCTACTCATTTCCACTCCTTCATTATTTCGCGACGACCAAATTGACCAACACGATCAAGCTGATCACAAACAGGAACACGGCCACCAACCCCACGCCCAGCACATGCAAGGGCGTGATCTTGTCGATGTCCTCTTGAAACTCGCTACTTTTGCGAATTCCCAAAAACGACCAAGCCACCGCTTTGACAGAGCGCAGCAGTGATGTTTTTTGGCTCATACCCCCACCTCGGCTTTGTGCGGTGCATCTAACGCAGCAGTCGGTGCAGCTGGCGTTTTAGAACCCACCTCGAAGAAGGTGTACGACAAGGTGATGGTGGTCACGTCTTTGGATAACTTATGGTCAATCACAAACACCACAGGCCACTGCTTTTTCTCGCCAGGTGCCAAGGTGTATTGGTTAAAACAGAAACATTCCAACTTGTTGAAATGCGCCGCCGCTTGGCGCGGTGCATAGCTGGGAATGGCTTGGGCCGACATGACGCGGTCTTGCACATTTTCGAATTCGTACATCACGGTCATCATCTCGCCCGGATGCACTTGCATGGAGCTTTGCGCGGGCTTGAATTTCCAAGGACCCCGCGCGTTGGCGTCAAACTCCACCGTGATGGTGCGACTGGTATCGACTTGCGTGTTGCTCGCGTTGAAACGTGCGCTGCCAGAACCCGGAATTTCGCGCTCACCCAAGGCCAAGATGTTGATGCCGGTGAATTCGCAAATCGCTTTGTACATGGGGACCAAGGCATAACCAAAGGCGAACATGCCCGCTGCCACGACGAGCAGCTTTTTGAACATGAGCAAGTTATGACGAGGGGCAGCCATGGCTTCAGCGATTCAACAACATGACTTTGACAAAGAAGCCGACAAAGAACACCAACGCCACTGAGGCCAAGATCAGCCCGAGGCGAAGGTTGTTTTTGCGTTGCTCTGGCGTGGTCATGCTCAGCCAATCACGCGGGTAGCTGTCGCGTCCAACTTGGGTGGTGTTTCAAAAGTGTGGAAAGGTGCAGGTGAAGGCACTTCCCACTCCAAGCCTTCGGCGGCTTCCCAAGGTTTAGCGGGCGCTTTGTCACCGTGGCCGCGCATTGTTGGCAGCACCACAAAGATGAAAAAGTAAACCTGTGCAAAACCAAAGAAGAACGCACCAATCGAGGCCACCGCGTTGAAATCGGCAAACTGCATGGGGTAGTCCGCGTAGCGACGTGGCATACCGGCTAAACCCAAGAAATGCATGGGGAAAAACGTGACGTTGAAAGCAATCAAGGTCCACCAGAAATGGATTTGGCCGCGCTTTTCGTTGTACATCACACCGGTCCACTTGGGGGACCAGTAATAAAAGCCCGCGAACATGGCAAACAAAGAGCCCGCCACCAATACGTAGTGGAAATGCGCCACCACGTAGTAGGTGTCTTGCACTTGGGTGTCAATCGGTGCCATTGACAAGATCAGGCCAGTAAAGCCACCCATCGTGAACACAAAGATGAAGCCCACCGCAAACAGCATGGGCGTTTCAAATGTCATGGAGCCGCGCCACATGGTCGCGATCCAGTTGAACACCTTCACGCCCGTGGGCACGGAGATCAACATCGTGGCGTACATGAAGAACAACTGGCCCGTGACAGGCATGCCTGTGGCATACATGTGGTGCGCCCACACGATGAACGACAAAATCGCAATCGACGATGTGGCGTACACCATCGAGGCATAACCGAACAATTTCTTGCGCGCAAAAGCTGGCACGATCTGGCTGATGATGCCGAAGGCCGGCAAGATCATGATGTACACCTCAGGGTGGCCAAAGAACCAGAAGATGTGCTGGTACATGATGGGGTCACCCCCGCCTGCGGGGTTGAAAAACGTTGTGCCAAAGTGACGGTCGGTCAAAGTCATGGTGATCGCGCCAGCCAGCACAGGCATCACGGCGATCAACAAATAAGCGGTGATCAACCAAGTCCACACAAACATGGGCATCTTCATCAAGGTCATGCCGGGGGCACGCATGTTGAGGATGGTCACGATGATGTTGATCGAACCCATGATCGACGAAGCGCCCAACAGATGCATGGCGAAAATACCTGCATCCATCGACGGCCCCATTTGCAAGGTCAACGGCGCATAAAGCGTCCAGCCCGCAGCAGGTGCACCGCCGGGCATGAAAAACGAGCTGACCAAGGTCACCGCCGCAGGAATCATCAACCAAAAGCTGAAGTTGTTCATGCGGGCAAAAGCCATGTCAGATGCACCGATTTGCAACGGAATCATCCAGTTCGCAAAGCCGACGAAGGCCGGCATGATGGCGCCAAACACCATGATCAGTCCGTGCATGGTGGTGAGCTGGTTGAACAACTCGGGGTTGACCAATTGCAACCCGGGCTGGAACAGTTCTGCACGAATCAGCAGCGCCAAGACGCCACCGATCATCAGCATGGTGAAGGCAAACAGCAGATACAAAGTACCAATGTCTTTGTGGTTGGTGGCAAACACCCAACGCTGCCAGCCGTGAGGGGCACCGTGGTGGTCGTCGTGACCGTGGGAATGGAGGACTGCGCTCATGATGTGTTCCTTCGAAACGCTAGCTTTTAACGGGCGGCCTTGACATCGGCAGGCTGCACCAGCTGGCCGGTCTTGTTGGACCAATTGTTTTTCGTGAAGCTGATGACAGCAGCAATATCAGTGTCGCTGAGCATCTTCCAGCTTGGCATGGCCAAATTGTTTTGACCGTTCAACAGCACTTTGATTTGACGGGTCTTGTCCGCATCCAAAACGACAGCAGAACCGTCAAGGGGCTTGATGGGGCCCATGCCTTTTCCGTTGGGCTGGTGGCAAGCCGCGCAGTTGGCGGCATAGACCTTGGCACCGCGTTGGGTGATTTCATCCAAAGTCCAAATCTTGGAAGGATCTTCCAGTTTGGCCGCCATCTTCTTTTGCTCACCCGCCACCCAAGCGGTGTAATCAGCCGCGCTGAGTACCTTCACATGAATGGGCATGTAGGCGTGTTCTTTGCCGCACAGCTCTTGGCACTGACCGTGGTAGTCGCCCACCGCTTCGGCGCGGAACCAGGTGTCACGCACGAAGCCGGGAATCGCATCTTGCTTCACCCCCAGTGATGGCACAGCAAACGCGTGGATCACGTCATTGGCCGTGGTGATGATGCGGATCTTTTTGTTGACAGGCACCACCAGCGGGTTATCAACTTTCAACAGGTAATCGTCGATGTCCACGCCCTTGGCGCCGTTGTTCGACATTTCGCGCTGCGCATTGTCCAGCGTGGAGATGAAGCCAATGCCTTCGCCTTGACCTTTGAGGTAGTCATAGCCCCATTTCCACTGGTAGCCTGTGGCTTTGATCGTCAAGTCCGCATTGGAGGTGTCTTTTTGAGCCACCACCACCCTGGTCGCTGGTAAGGCCATCAAGATGACGATGATGAAAGGAATGACGGTCCACGCAATTTCGACTTTGACCGATTCGTGGAAGCTGGCCGATTTATGCCCCACCGATTTGCGGTGCTTCCAAATGGAATAAAACATCACACCGAAAACCGCCACAAAAATGACCGAGCAGATGATGAGCATGAACCAATGCAGCCAGCCCTGCTCTTGCGCAATTTTGGTCGCACCAGGTTGGAGGTTCATCTGCCACACGGCAGGGCCGCCCGGCAAATCGTTCACCGCCCAAGCGGCTGTGCTCACCCAAGTGGCGAGGAACAACACACCTGAAGTCAACTTTTGTAAAAGATGGTTCTTCGTCACTTTGATCGCCTCAATGTTTTTTGTCTTCAGGACTGCAAACCCGTCAAACACTGATCTAGCACACAGTGTCCAAGCTTGGTTTGCGCTACAAGCTCACACAGAAAATCATACAGACTCACTGCTAAGGGATTGTCCTAGTAGCGTGCGCATGTCTTGTAGGCTGACCGTGCTCTCGCCCTTGACTTTGAGACGTGGCAAAGGCTTCAAGGCATGTCCATAAATCACTTCAACCGTCAAACTCAAGCGGCCCTCTTGGTTCGGTTTGGCTAACACCAGCAGTGCATTTTTCAACTGCGCCAACCATTGTTTGCCGCGCAGGCCCGCAAAGCGTTCACGATGCAGGTTGCGGCCTAGCGCACGAAACTCGGCCAACAAACTGTCGACATTGGCATAGGTCAGGGTGATGCGCTCCATGTCCATCACGGGCTCTGCAAAACCTGCTTGCACCAACATGTCTCCCCAGTCATGCATGTCGGTGAAGGCATGGCAAGCAGGTGGCCAGCCCATGCGTTGGTAGACCTCGTTGAGTTCGCGCAGCGTGTCCGGTCCGAGACAGGAAAACATCAAAAAGCCATCCACGGCCAGCAGTTGATGCCATTTCTTGAGCAAGGCTTGCGGGTCATCGCTGGTGTGCAGCGCCATATTGGCCCACACCATATTGGCACTGGCTGCAGCGGGTTCACCAAAAGTCAAGGCATTGGTTTTGAGCCAACGCTGCCACCAAGGCGCTTGCAAGGCTTGACGCGCAAGGCGTTCGCGCCGTGGGCTGGCTTCTATCACTTGGCACGCCGCTTGTGAGTATCGCGCGCGGAGCTTGCCGTGCGTCTGCAAGCCGCCACTGAGGGGGGCCCAATCGACCCACGACTGAGGCTGCAAACGGATCCACTGCAAGCGGTCTTCCATGCGCTGCCCGATCTCTTCGTTGAGCCAAGGCGATTGCGTGTGCGGCCAAGCGGACCAACGGGCGCTGGCGACAGGGTCTAAGGTGGGAGGGCGCTCAGGGCGAGAGGTATCAGACATTTAAGCAGCAGTATATTGAGTACATGACACTCCCTCAGCGCGGCAGGGCTTTGCACAAGCCCCACTTCGGCTTGCGACTCCGCTGGCAAATCGGCTTGCAATGGCGCCAGCTGCTGATGCTGCCCAGCGTCTGTCAGGTCTGCCATGCTTGGCCCAGCCAACCGTTGTGCGTGTCTTGCATCGAACGATTTGCACAACCCACCTTGCGTTGCCCCACCTGCGCCCTCACGTCCCACCAACCCAGCTGCCGCAACTGCGACCAACACCCCAGCCCACTCGACGCCTGCGTGGCCGCTGTGAGCTACACCTTTCCGTGGTCCGACTGCATTGCGCGCCTCAAGTTCCAAGCTGACCCCAGCGTGGCCCGCGCCTTGGCGCATGTGATGCGTCATGCCCCATGGGTCGAGCCCGCGCTAGACGAAGCCAACCTCGTGGTCCCCATGCCGCTCTCGGCCACGCGCTTGCGCGAACGCGGCTTCAACCAAGCCCTAGAGCTGGCCCGTCAGCTGGCCCCGCACAAGACCCATGCACACACCCTGCTGCGCAGCGGCGACCGTGCCCACCAAGTGGGCGCCTCGCGCGAAGATCGGCTCGACCATGTACGCGGTGCATTTTGGATAGCGCCAGAGCGCGTGCCAGCCGTGTATGGCCAACGCGTGGTGCTGGTGGACGACGTGATGACCACCGGGGCCTCTCTGTACGAAGCCGCTCGCGCCCTACGCGCCGCAGGGGCTGCGCACATCACCGGCTTGGTACTGGCTCGCACAGAGGCAAAAAGCAACGCCTGACAGTCACCACAGCCCTTGTGTTTCGATATACAAGCGATCTGAATAAATGGTTAAGGGCCAATCATACAAATTAAAGTCTCTGTGATAGCAGGACAAAGCGTGTCATTATTCGATGAATAATCTATTTTTCCGTATAACAAAACAGCGATCACAGCGGTCAATACAAAATGTAAAATTAAATTGAGTTTAGTCGTTTGCATCATTGATTCCTTTGCATGTATTTTAAAAAATACAATGAAAATTGGAATCGATTTTTCGTTCTAGAACGATAGTTCAATCAGATGATTAAAACCATCTATTCTATAGATTGAACCCTATGCAGGGGTAATTAATTTTTCAATTGCGCATGCAACTTCTTGAAAACTTATAGGTTTATGTATGACCTGAACATTCAACCGCTCAAATAGATTGATGTGTGAAGGTGAAGTATCAGCCGTCACAATGATGGCAGGAACTTCTTCGTTATAGTTTTCACGCAGTTTCTGTATCAATAGGTCACCCGTCGTTTGACTTAAACGGTAATCACTCAGAATGCAATCTATTTGATCAATTGCCTCAAGTTGAAAGTTCAACTCATTGTCAAACTCAGACAAAACCAACACATGCGCCCCTTTGCTTGCAAGGGCTTGTCGATAGGCTTCAACAATAATTGGATTGTCTTCAATGACTGCAATTTTTTTACCTTGAAGACTTCGATGGGTATTGAAAGTCTTCAAAGTTACCTTGCTTGAATTGATCTCATCTTCGCCAAAGCATACGGCGTAGGGGGTAGTCACTACAAATTGAGTACCTTGCCCCATTTCGGAAAAGACACGGACATCAGCACCAATAAGATCACACAATCGCTTCACAATTGATAATCCTAGCCCAAGTCCATCGTGCAAAGATCGCGTTGCGTCAGCACGGTAAAACTCATTAAAAACTTGTTGCTGCTCTGATTCGTCTATACCGCATCCTGTGTCTCGAACTTCAATCACTAAACAATCATTCTGCGCTGCAAATCTAGCTTCAATCTCGCCCTTTTCAGTGTATTGAATTGCATTCGAGACGAGATTATTCAAGATTTGCTGCAATAGCAATTTATCGCCACGCACAATTAAATCCTCTGAGTCGATATGAAAAGCGAGTCCTTTATTTTTGACTTTTGTTTCTGTGAGATCACGGATTGAATTTGCAAGTTCCTCTAGGCGAAAAGCGCGGTTATTGACCTGCGTGACATCAGCATCAAGTTTGCTAATGTTTAACAAAGAGTCGAACATGGAATTTAGTGTTGAGATGCTATTTTGAATTTTTACCAGTGACTTGCTTTCTGCTACGGGCAAGTTATTCAGATTCACTAAATCTAAATAAACGTTGACTGCGTGCATGGGCTGTCGTAAATCGTGACTTGCCACCGCAATGAATTTAGATTTAGCGGCATTGGCAGCAACAGATTGATCGCGCTCATTTGCCAACTGCTGGTAAAGCCGTTCGTTACGAAATCGTAAACTAACAGAATCTTCAAAAGTTTTAGCAAAACTTTTTGCAATACTCAGAACGACAACATACAAAGACGCCAAGCCTACTGAGAATGGCCATGGAAAAATATCACCAGACCATAAAACCGTACCCAAAGAGGGGATCATGATAGGTAAGGTGAATGCGTAAAAAGTAGCTTTATTAATACTATATGCAAACATGCTTGATATCATTGCGGCAGTGGTCATATACACATAGATCATGCGATTAACCATTAGCAAATCCGGCGCCATCAAAAGCCACCCCAGCCCCCAACCGAAGCCGACGATCCCGACACCCAACGTTATATTTTTCAAATCTCGTTGAGGATTAATTATATTTTCAGCTTTATATTCTAATTTGAAAACTATCCACGTTCGAATAACCACCACCACGAGCATATAACCAAGCCAAATATTTAAATGTGAAGGCCTTACTTCATCCTTGAACATTGGAATACAGAGCAAAGGTGCCAGCACGTTCGCCAGCGTCGCTGAACGTGCTGCCTTGATGATGTGCGCTGATTTTTCACGCAATAGATAGACGTGATTCAAAGCGTCATCCATCAAATCTTCATCGATTGTTGCAGTTGATTTTTCAGTCATGTATTTTGCGAGAAATATTTTTCTTAGCTCTATTGGCTTCTAAGAAGTTGATTCTTCTGCGCTGTGATCAGCGCTTGTGTTCTATTGAATACACGCAGCTCTTTAAATATCTGATTGATGTGTATCTTGACGGTTTGCTCACTGATGTCGAGAAAGTCGGCAATGATTTTGTTTGGATGTCCTTGTGAAATCAAATCAAGAACTTCTAGCTGCCTTTGCGTGAGTCGAAACTCTTTGGGTTCAACGTTTCTGCGAGGAATGACAAGGTCAGCACTATGGGTCAGTAGGGGTCTGAGTTTACGAATAATGAATTCTGACGTGCTATTTTTAGAAATAAAGATAGAGGCACCCGCAGAAACTGTTTTTGGCTCCCATAGATGTTCATCTAAACCTGAAATTGCGACAACGTGCGCGACATGGTGTATTTTTTTAAAAACTTTGATCCCTGCAAGGCCGCTAAGTCCCGGCATCAGTATGTCAAGCACGATGACCCAATGTTTATTCGATTGCTCGATGAGTTCTAGCCCTTGATTTGCGTTGCTTGCAACTGCAACTTCAATCCCATCTGGCGTAAATTCAATGGCTAATTTTTCGCTCAATGCATCACGGTAAACCGGATGGTCATCGATGATCAAAAGGGAATTTTTGTAACTTGTATCCATGTATTTGGCATGCTACTCATTAGCGATTACCAAGACAACTAAACTTTGGTTTTAGATAAGCTTCAATACACTTAATATTAGTTATAAATTACCAATTAAATAGTCAATCTTGATTTCATCAGTCGTACTTTGAGCCATCGGTGATATCGGCCAATTCGTGACAAACACGTAAGGCCATCTTTTTGGGTGACACCCCCGTTCTCACCGTGCCTTTGCCTGCAGGCCCCTCATAGTCATAAAACGATTGGGCTAGCCCATCCACATCCATCTGGTAAGCAAAGATTCGATAGGCCTCACCGTTTGGACAATGTCCAGCGAATATGAACTCTCGTTCTTCGTTTCCCAGTGCGTTTGAAGTATCTTTGTATTGATTGACCTCCGCCATGACAGAGGGAAAAGTGACAACGTTCGCCACGAGACAACAGACCAGAAAAATATTTGAAACAGTCGATGAATTAAGCATGATGAAATGCTAATTTGACACAAGGTATGGATCAATAGTCGATTGGTTCTAGAGCATATTTAGTATTGGCTAGCCATCAGTCACGCATACAGCCATGAAAGCCACGAGGGCGTCCCGAATGAATGCGGGACAATGCCCTCCATGTTCAACATCGTCCTCGTCCACCCCGAAATTCCGCCCAACACGGGCAACGTCATCCGCTTGGCGGCGAACACCGGCTGCACCCTGCACTTGGTGGAGCCACTGGGCTTCTCGATGGACGACAAACACATGCGTCGCGCGGGATTGGACTATCACGAGTACGCCCCCGTCTTGCGCCACGCCGACTGGGCCACCTTCTTGAAGGACGCCCAACCCGACCCTACCCGTTTGTTTGCCATGACCACCAAAGGTTCCAGCACGGCGCACGACACGGCGTTTCAGCCTGGCGATTGGTTTGTGTTTGGGTCTGAGACCCGTGGCTTGCCAGCCGACATTCGCGACAGTTTTGACTTGTCACAGCGCCTGCGCCTGCCCATGCGCGAGGGCCAGCGCAGTCTGAATCTGTCCAACGCCGTGGCCGTCATCACCTTTGAGGCATGGCGACAAAACAGCTTCGCCCACAAAGCCTGACAGAGCCTGACAGCCCCGCGTGCTGACAACAAAGGACAAGCCCAGCCTTATAGCGGCAAATCTAGACACATATAGCCCTAGGTTTTAAGCCCTCGCCTACACTAGAGGGCTTAATTTCTCTTGTTTTTACCCAAGTCATGAGTGCATTCCTAGACGAAGAAGTTTTGTCCGTCCACCATTGGACCGACAGCCTGTTCAGCTTCACCACCACACGCGACACCTCGCTGCGTTTCTCCAACGGCCACTTCACCATGATTGGCCTGCGTGGCGAAAACGGCAAACCGCTGTTGCGTGCCTACAGCATCGTCAGCGCCAACTACGAAGAGCACTTGGAGTTTTTGAGCATCAAGGTGCCAGACGGCCCCCTCACCTCCAAGCTGCAACACATCAAAGTGGGCGACAAAATCGTCATCGGCAAAAAACCCACTGGCACTTTGCTGATCGACTATCTGTTGCCCGCCAAAAACCTGTACTTGATTGGCACCGGCACTGGCTTGGCTCCGTTCTTGAGCGTCGTGCGCGACCCTGAAACCTATGAGCGTTTCGAAAAAGTCATCTTGGTGCACGGTGTGCGCGAAGTCAAAGAACTCGCTTACCACGACTACTTGACCGAGGAGCTGCCCAAGCACGAGTTCTTGGGCGAGATGGTCAGCAACCAGATGTTGTACTACCCCACCGTCACACGCGAGCCCTACAAAAACCAAGGCCGCGTGACCGACTTGCTCATCTCCAACAAGCTCACCCAAGATTTAGGTCTACCCAACCTCGACCCCGCGCATGACCGCATCATGATTTGCGGCAGCCCCGGCTTGAACAAAGATATGCGCACGCTGCTGGATGAACGCGGCTTCAAAGAAGGCTCCACCACCACACCCGGCGACTACGTGGTGGAACGCGCATTTGTTGAGCAATAAAGCTCGGCATGTTTGAACCCAGCCAAGCCGACGTTCGGCGCTTTTTCTGCTCGGTCTACGCCAAGTGGCGCAACGCCCAGCCCATGGATGCCTTGGAAACCTTGGCCAGCCAATGGGTGGCCGAGCATCCCGAGTACCACCCCGACTTCGCCAATGTCGATGCAGCGCTAGAGCGCATGTACGAAGTCAAAGACGGCAAGACCAACCCCTTCTTGCACCTGTCCATGCACCTGTCGGTGAGCGAGCAATGCTCCATCGACCAGCCACGCGGCATTCGCCAAGCGGTGGAGTTGCTCAGCGCCAAACGCGACTCGCTACACGACGCCCACCACGAGACCATGGATGCGTTGGGGCAAATGATTTGGGAAAGCCAACGCAGTGGCCGCCCACCCGATGGCCACGCGTACATCGATGCCGTGCAACGGCGCGCCACCCAAGATTAAGGCGCAAGCGCATTAAGATCTCCAAAAATACAGGAGACAACCCATGCGCGACATCAACCCCACCTCAGCCCTGAAACGCACCCTGTGTGCGGGCTTGACCGCCGTAGCGCTTGGCTGCCTAGTAGCGCCCTCGGTCTTGGCACAAAGCTACCCCAACAAAGCCATCAAATTTGTGGTGCCCTTTAGCGCGGGCAGCGCCACCGACAACCTAGGGCGCATCGTGGCCCAAGCCATGAGCGAGGCATGGGGCCAGCCCATCACCATCGACAACAAAGCGGGTGCCAACGGCATCTTGGGTGCCGAAGCGGTCAAGACAGCGCCTGCGGATGGCTACACCTTCTTGGTCACCACCAGCACCACGCAAGCGGCCAACCTCCACCTTTACCGCAAGTTGCCTTACGACCCTGTGAAAGACTTCACACCCATCGGCAAGATTGGTGAAGTGGGTTTTATCTTGATGGTCAATCACGATTTCCCGGCCAAGGACATGAAAGAGTTTGTGAGCTACGCCAAAGCCAATCCGGGCAAGCTCGCTTTTGGGCACGGCTCATCCGGCTCGTTGGTGTCAGCTGCCATGCTCAATGAATTGGCAGGCTTGCAAACCATCAACGTCCCCTACAAAAGCATTCCCCCCGCCTTGACCGATTTGCTAGGTGGCCAAATTCAATTCGCCTTTGCCGATACAGGAAACGCCGTGTCGCAAATGAATGGTGGTCGCCTGCGTGGCCTGGGTGTGACCACCCGCAAACGCGCCAGCAAAGCCCCCAACGTACCGCCCATTGGCGAAACAGTAAAAGACTACAACGTCAGCGCTTGGTTCGGCCTGATGGCACCCGCCGGCATTCCCGCTGATGTGCAAAGAAAGGCCACCGCCACCTTGATGGCCGTGTTGGCCAAACCTGAGGTGCGTGAAAAAATTCAAGCCGCTGGCATCGACATCGATGTGGAAGACTCTGCGGCCTTGGCCAAAACCATTGAGGCTGAAATTAAAAAATGGGGCGGCTGGGTCAAGGCGGCTGGCATCACGCCAGAGTAAGCCATGGACCACCACGAGAACACGGCCATACAAGGCGCCCTCGCAGGCTTGCGCGTGATTGACCTGACGGGCGTGGTGCTGGGACCCTACGCCACACAAATCTTGGGTGACTACGGCGCCGACGTCATCAAAATCGAACCGCCCAGCGGCGACATCATGCGCCACGCAGGACCGATGAAGCACCCGGGCATGGGCCACATTTTCATCAACGCCAACCGCAACAAACGTTCGGTGGTGCTGGACCTGCGCCAACCCGAACAACGCGAACAGTTGCTGGCCCTGTGCAAAACCGCCGACGTGCTGACCTACAACATTCGCCCCGCGTCGATGGCGCGTTTGGGCTTGTCATTCGACACCTTGCACGCGCTCAACCCACGCTTGGTGGTGTGTGGCGCCTATGGCTACAGCGAAGGCGGCCCCTATTCCGACTGGCCCGCCTATGACGACCTCATTCAAGGCGCCGTAGGCATCCCTTGGCTGATGACGCAAAGTGGCAGCAGCGAGCCACGCTACGCGCCCACCACCTTTGCCGATCGGGTAACCGGGCTCAACATGGTGCACGCGGTGATGGCGGCCGTCATTGCACGCTACCGCACCGGCTTAGGCCAGCACGTGGAAGTGCCGATGTTTGAGTGCTTGCTGCAGTTTGTGTTGGGCGAACATTTGAGCGGCGAAACTTGGCAGCCCCCCATCGCCCCTATGGGCTACGCGCGCATGTTGTCGGCCAACCGAAAACCTTACGCCACGCAAGACGGCCACCTTTGCGCCCTCATGTACAACGACGCGCATTGGCAAGCATTTTTAAAGCTGGTCGGACTACCCGATTTGTTTCGAACTGATGCACGTTTTGGCAGTCATGCCGAACGCCTGAAGCACATTGATGCGCTCTACGCCTTCGTGGGCGAACACTTGCGCACACGCACCAGCGCCGAGTGGATGAAAGACTTCACAGCACATGACATTCCCGTCATGCCCATGATGAAGCTCGACGATTTGCTAACCGATCCGCACCTTGCAGCCACACACGGGTGGCTCGATGTACCGCATCCACATGAAGGTCTGCTGCGTCAACTGCGTCCACCGGTGCGCATGAGCGGCACCCCCACCGGGGTGTGGCGACCTGCACCGCGCTTGGGCGAACACACCGACGAGGTGTTGCGCAGCCTCACTGAGTGATCAACGGGGTTTGATTTGACCGTCGACCACTTCAATGGTCCGATCACATCGTGCAGACAGTGCCGCGTTGTGCGTGACAAACAACACGCTGGTGCCTTGCTCACGGCTCACACTGAGCAGCAAATCAAACACTGCGTCTGCGCTCTTGGTGTCCAAATTACCTGTGGGTTCGTCGGCCAAAATCAAGGACGGCTTCATGGCCAAGGCGCGTGCCACGGCCACCCGCTGCTGTTGACCGCCCGAGAGTTGCATCGCGGGTGCGTCTTTCCAACGCGTCAAACCAACGCTCGCCAACAACGCAGCGGCACGCTCGCGCATGGCGTCATTGAAAAAACCGGCATCCCCCACCATCGGCATCATGACGTTTTCAATCGCGCTGAAGGCGCTGATGAGGTGGTGGTACTGAAATACAAAACCAATGTTGTGCCCGCGCAGCTGCGTGAGTGCGCTGTCATTCAACGTGGTGGTTTCTTGTTGGCACACGGCCAAAGTGCCACGGGTTGGCCGATCCAGTAAACCGACGATGTTGAGCAACGTGCTTTTGCCTGAGCCCGAAGGTCCAATCACGGAACAAAACTCGCCCGGCTGCAAGATGAAGTCAATGCCGTGCAAGACCTCAGTTTCGTTGGGTTGCCCCAGGTTGAAGGTCTTCACAATGCCGCGAAGCTCTAAGACAGGGCGTTGGGTCGACATAGTTTTATCCACGAATGGCCACCACGGGATCAAGCCTAGCGGCGCGTAATGCGGGGGCAAAGGCGGCCAACAAACCAGTGAGCGTTGCCAGCAGCAAAGCTTGGACAAACAACAATGGCTCAAGCGTGAGCGGGAACAACTCGGTGCCATCCGCATTGCGCTCAAAGCGGTGCCACAACATCAGCGCCGCGCCGCCCATGGCCGAACCGGTGATGGCGCCGAACAAACCAAGCAAGCCACCCTGCAACAAAAAGATGCGCAAAATTTGCCCACGCGTGATGCCCATGGCTCGAAAAATACCAATTTCACGTGAGCGCTGCACCACCGACACCACCAAGACACTGGCGATGCCAAAGCCGACCGACAAGGCCACAAAAAATCGAATCGCCGTATTGGCGATGGTTTGCGCATGCACCGCCGTAAAAAATTGCTCGTTCGTTTTGATCCAGCTGTCCGCCTCGACATGCATCAACGAACTGATACGCTGCGCCACCACTTCGGCCCCATAAACATCGTGTACCGTGATGTCGAGTACCGACACCAGACCCGCCAGTCCTAGCAAACTTTGTGCAGTTCGTAGCTCCACGTAGGTATTGCGACTGTTCGCGCCTTTGTTACCTAAATCAAAAATAGCCGCCACCTTCAAGGTGTTGGAGGCACCGCTGGACGCCGACAAGATCAACTTGTCACCCACCGTGACGCCAAGGTCCGTGGCCAAATCGGTCCCGATAAAAATCGTATCGACTTCCATTTTTGCTTGCCCTTTCACGATTTTTTCAGGCAAAGGCACGATGCGAAAATACAAGTCTGGAATGATGCCAGTCAACGTCACCGCACGATTCGCTTGGCCGCGCGCGACCAATGCAGACCCCGTGGCTGCGGGAGAAACCACAGCAACATCTGGCATGGCTGAAATTTGCGTGGCAACGTTTTGCCACTGGTCAATGCTTTTCAAACGTTGCAAAGGCGCTTGCAAGGTTGCACGCTCTTGCCAACCTGACTCTTGCCCGCGCAAAGGCCGCACGACCTCTTTCAACGGCAGCACTTGAATGTGGGCCTGGCCTGTTAACGCACGACGCACAAAGTTGCTTTGCAAGCCAGCGAGCAGGGCCGACATAAACACAATCACCGCGACGCCAATCGAAATGCCGCCCACAATGAAAGAGGTTTGAACTCGGCCTTCACGCATGAAGCGCAATGACACCCAAGCTTCAAAAGGTAACCACGCGATCAAGGCTGGGCTCCTTTCACGGTCATCACGGCTCGCATGCGCGTGCCATCGCTCACGTCACTTGCCACCTTTGGCACCACCACATCGCCGGCGCTCAGTCCAGACAAGACCTCACACAGTCCGTTGCTGAACAGCCCCAACGTCACATCTTGGCGCTGCGCATGGCCTTGGCGCACGCGCAACACCCACGGCTGGGCTTTGTCGAGGTCGTGCACGGAATCGGCAGACACCAAGACCGCTTGCTCACGCCGTGCCACCTCGATGTCCACCGACACCGTCATGTCTTGTTTCAAATACTCTGGCGGCGTGGGCACATTGAGCTTGACCTCTACCGAGCCCCGCTGCGCATCCACGCCGGGATTGATATAGGCCACCGTAGCATCAAAACGTTCATTGGCGTAGGCGTCCGCCGAAGCCAAGGCTGATTGCCCCAGATGCACCAAGTTCAGATTTTTTTCGTCAATTTGCAACACCAGCTGTGTGTCTCCCGCCGGCGACAACACCATCAGCGCTTTGCCCGGTTGCACCACATCGCCCGGCTCCACCGTACGCGCAATCAGCGTGCCGTTGACCGGTGCTTTGACTTGGGTGTAGCTCAGGCGCGAACGCGCGCCCGCCACGACAGCCTGTGCAGACAACAGTGCCGCTTGGGCCGCCGCAATTTCGCTGCCCCCTTTGCGCACACTGAGCAATTGCTGGCGCGTGGTGTTCAGCTGCGCCAGCGCCACTTGTGCGGCGCGTTGCGCCTCATCCTTGGCCGCAGAGCCGATGAACCCTTTGTCAAACAGCGCTTGGCTGCGCTCCCAATTGCGCTGTGCGTTTTCATAGTTCGCTTGAGCTTGCAGCTGGGCTTGCTCAGCCACCGGCTCTTGCAGCTCTTGCAATTGCCGCACATGAACGCGTGCCTCTTGCTCTGCCAACTCGGCTTGTCGCAAGGCGGCTTGCAGCTCCATCGACTCGAGCTGAATCAGCACCATTCCTTGTGTGACGCGCTGGCCTTCGCTCACTGGCACGGCCGCCACGGTCCCGGTCAACTGCACCCCCACCTCTAGACGGTGCGGATTTTCGACACGCCCACTGGCCACCACCGTTTGCACAAAGTTGCGTTGCACCACCGTCTCGACCTGCACCTTGGGGCCATACAGCACACGCGGCAGGACTAAGCCAAGAAACACCACCACGGCCAACGCAGCCGCCGCCATTTTGTAACGCACTTGCAGCACAGGTTTTCCTTCGTCGAATAAAACACTATTTTGCACGCGTGTCCCGGCGCATAATATTTTTTAATTGTCTAGAGAGAATGCACCATGACCGCTACACACCAGGGTGCCACGCCCGTTGCAGCCACCGACTTACGTTTGACCGTCCACCCCACCGACTTGGACTTTTCAAACACCGCCGAGTTGGTGACGCAACCCCTCCCGTGGATTGGCCAAGAGCGTGCGCAAACCGCGGCACGCTTTGGTTTGGAGATGGACCAAGCCAACTACAACCTGTTTGTCTTGGGCGAAGTCGGCAGCGGTCGCTCCACCTTGCTGCAACAAATGATGCAAAGCGTGGCGGCTAATCGGCCCGTCCCCCCTGACCTGTGCTTTTTGCACAACTTCGACTTGCCAGAGCGCCCACACGCCCTGCACATCGCTGCGGGTGAAGGTCGCAAGTTGCGCATGCTGATGGCGCAGCTCACCAAAACATTGATGTCCGATATTCCCAAACGCTTGACCGCGCAAGACTTCAAAGTGGAGAGCGAGCACATCGAGAAAACCTACCAACAAGAAGAGGACCGCGCCTACGCCGTGCTAGATGCGTTTGCCGAAGCGCGCAGCTTTGCCCTGTTCCGAGAAAATGGGCATTTAGTCTTCACTTTGCGTGACGACAAAGGCATGCCCCTGACCGAGGCCGAAGCACTCGCATTACCCAAAGAGCGCCGCACGGCGATTGACCAAGCCGAAGTGGAATTGCGTGCAGAAATTGCCAACTTTCTTAACAAAACACGCCCCATCGACCGCGTGAAAAATGAAGGCTTGGCAGCCCTGCGCCGCCAAACCATCAAGCCCTTGCTCGTGCAAGAGCTGGCGCAAATTGGCAAAACCCTGACCCAACCCACACCGGACCAAGCCAAGCTTGACCACTACTTTGAAAACGTCATGGCCGATGTGTTGGAAAACCTTGACCTGTTCGAAGCCTTGGACGACGACGAAGAGCAAGAGCGTCTCGAAGCACTCAACACCCTGCTGCTGCGCTACCGCGTGAATTTGGCAGTCGACAACCACGGCACCCAAGGCGCCCCCGTCTTGGTAGAAGACAACCCCGTGTTTCGCACCCTGTTTGGCAGCGTGGAGTACCAAACCGAAGACGATGTGCTGCTGACCGACTTCTCGCGCATCCGCGCGGGCAGCTTGCTCAAAGCCCATGGCGGTTTCTTGATGCTGCATGTGCGCGACTTGCTGAGTGACGCCTTGGTGTGGGAAAAGCTTTCGCGCTTTTTGCGCAGCGGGCGCTTGCAAATTGAAGAGGCGGGGCTGCACCTCTCCCCCATCGCCACGGTGGCCTTGGAGCCAGAACCTGTGCAACTCAAGGTCAAAATCGTGTTGATTGGCACGGTGGAGGAATACTACGTGCTGCAAGAAGGCGCGCCTGAATTCTTTAGACGCTTCATGTGTAAAGTGGAGTTTGCCGAAAGCTTCCCCGCCAGCACACAAACGCGCCGGGCCTCGGCCATCTTTGTGGCCCACTGCTGCCAGCGCCTAGAACTGCCACATTTCCAAGCCGCCGCGGTGGCGCGCTTGATTGAATGCACACACCGCGAAGTAGACGATCAAACCCGCCAAAGCGCCTTGTTCTCGCACACCGAGTCCCTCGTCATCGAGAGTGCCAGCCATGCACGCCAACGCGGTGCAAGCTGGGTGCAAGCCGTTGACGTAGAAACGGCCATCCAAGCACGGGCATTTCGAAATGGCTACACCGAGCAATGTTTGCAAGACTCGATCACCGATGGCGAACGACTGATCTCCGTACAAGGCGACAAAGTGGGGCAAGTCAACGGTTTGACGGTGATTGAGCTGGGGGACCACGCGTTTGGATTTCCTGTGCGCGTCACGGCGCTGACCTACGCGGGCAATGAAGGTTTGTTGAACATTGAGCGCGAGGTGAAGCTGTCTGGCCCCATCCACGACAAAGGCGTGTTGATCTTGCACAGCTATTTGACCGCCTTGTTCTCGCACATCGCGCCCTTGGCGTTCAACGCCTCGGTAGTTTTTGAGCAGGAGTACCACGGCGTCGAAGGCGACTCGGCATCGTGTGCAGAGCTGTACGCCTTGCTGTCGGCGCTCTCAGGCTTGCCACTCAAACAAAACATTGCGGTCACAGGCGCGGTCAACCTCAACGGTGAGATCTTGCCCGTGGGCGGCGTGAATGAAAAAATCGAAGGTTTCTTTCACACCTGCCAAACCTTGGGGCTGGATGGCACACAAGGCGTGTTAATTCCGCAGCGCAACCGCCAACACCTGATGCTCAGCCAAACCGTGATCGATGCCGTGGCACAGGGTCAATTCCACATCTACACCGCGGCCCACGCCAGCGAAGGGGCCGAGTTGCTGATGGGCGCGCGGTTTGGTGAAAACCTCAAAGGCGGCAGCTACGAAGCCAACAGCGTGCTGGCCTTGGCCGACAAAACACTGCAAGCCTATCGCCGCGCCTGCCACAAAGAACCTGCGCAAGATTCACGCTTGCAAAGCAATGCGCGGGCGCACAAGCTCGGCAAGTAGCACCCTAGGTAAAATGTCGCATCCCCGTTTTCGGCCATCACGGCAGCCTTGGTGCTCGCCGTTTTTTATTTGTCAAAAGCCTGCCCCATGAGCAACACGCCCCCCAACGCATCGACTTCCCTCGAACAGCCCGGATTGAACCGTCTGTCCAAATCGTTCGAGCCCGCCGCGCTTGAAGCCCATTGGGGCCCCGAATGGGAACAACGCGGCTATGGCGTGGCCGGTTTCCGTGGCACGGGCACGCCAGTGGCCGATGCCCCCGCGTTCGCCATCCAACTGCCGCCGCCCAATGTGACCGGCACCCTGCACATGGGACACGCGTTCAACCAAACCATCATGGACAGCCTGACGCGCTACCACCGCATGTCGGGCTTCAACACCGCCTGGATTCCTGGCACGGACCACGCGGGCATCGCCACGCAAATCGTGGTGGAACGCCAGCTGCAAGCCAAAGGCATCAGCCGCCACGACATGGGCCCCACCCCCGCTGAAGCACGCAAAAATTTTGTGAGCAAGGTCTGGGAGTGGAAAGAAGAATCCGGCAGCACCATCACCAGCCAGATGCGCCGCATGGGCGACAGCGTGGATTGGAGCCGCGAATACTTCACGATGGACCCCAAGCTGTCCAAAACCGTGACCGAAACCTTTGTGCAGCTGTACGAACAAGGCCTGATCTACCGTGGCAAACGCTTGGTCAACTGGGACCCGATTTTGCAAAGCGCCGTGTCAGACTTGGAAGTAGAGAGCGCCGAAGAAGACGGCTCGATGTGGCACATCCGCTATGACTTAGCCGATGGTTCGGGTTCACTCACCGTGGCCACCACCCGCCCCGAAACCTTGCTGGGCGACGTGGCCGTGATGGTGCACCCTGAAGACGAGCGCTACAGCGCCCTGATCGGTAAACAGGTCAACCTGCCCCTGTGCGGCCGCACCATCCCCGTGATTGCCGACGACTACGTAGACCGGGAGTTCGGTACGGGCGTGGTCAAAGTCACGCCCGCGCATGACACCAACGACTACGCCGTGGGCCAGCGCCACAAGTTGCCCATCATCGGTGTGCTCAACCTCGACGCCACCATCAACGACAACGCCCCCGAAAAATACCGTGGCCTCGACCGCTTCGTGGCCCGCAAAGCCGTGGTGGCCGACCTCGAAGCCGCAGGCGCTTTGGTGGAGGTCAAAAAACACAAACTCATGGTGCCGCGCTGCGCCCGCACCGGCCAAGTGATCGAGCCCATGCTGACCGACCAATGGTTTGTCGCCATGAACCAAGTGGGCAAAGGCGACGCCACAGGCAAAAGCATTGCCCAAAAAGCCATCGACGCGGTGCAAACGGGCCAAGTGAACTTTGTGCCCGAGAACTGGGTCAACACCTACAACCAGTGGATGAACAACATCACCGACTGGTGCATCAGCCGCCAGCTGTGGTGGGGCCATCAAATTCCAGCTTGGTACGACGAAGACGGCCATGTGTATGTGGCGCGCGATGAAGCAGAGGCGCAAGCCAAGGCACCAGGCAAAACACTCAAGCGTGACGAAGACGTACTGGACACCTGGTATTCATCAGCACTCGTGCCATTCAGCACCATGGGTTGGCCAGTAGCTGGCGAGGGTGCCGGAGCCGGACGCAGCGACATTGCGAGCGAAGCGAGTGGGAGCAAGGCCGGTTCCGGCACCCTCGCCAGCGGCATGAGTGACTACGACTTGTATTTGCCATCATCGGTGCTCGTCACCGGCTACGACATCATCTTCTTCTGGGTCGCCCGCATGATCATGATGACCACGCACTTCACAGGCAAGGTCCCGTTCAAACATGTGTATATCCACGGTCTGGTGCTGGACGCACAAGGCAAGAAGATGAGCAAGTCGGAGGGCAACGTGCTTGACCCCGTGGACTTGATTGACGGCATCACGCTGGCGCCCTTGCTCGACAAACGCACCCAAGGCCTGCGCAAACCCGAAACTGCGCCCAAAGTGCGCAAGCAAACTGAAAAAGAATTCCCCGAAGGCATTCCCGCCTACGGCGCAGACGCGCTGCGCTTCACCTTTGCAGCGCTCGCTTCGCTGGGTCGCAGCATCAACTTTGACAGCAAACGCTGCGAGGGCTACCGCAACTTTTGCAACAAAGTGTGGAACGCCTCGCGCTTTGTGTTGATGAACTGCGAAGGTCAAGACTGTGGCCTCATGGAGCACAGCAAAGCAGATTGCGCCGTGGGCGGCTCGGCCCACGGTTATATGCAATTCAGCCAAGCGGACCGCTGGATTGTTTCTAAGCTACAGCGCGTGGAAGCTGAAGTGGCCAAGGGCTTTGCTGAGTACCGTTTAGACAACGTGGCCAACACCATTTACGACTTTGTGTGGAACGAGTTTTGCGATTGGTATTTGGAAATCGCCAAAGTGCAAATCAACACGGGCAACGACGCCCAGCAACGTGCGACGCGCCGCACGCTGATTCGCACGCTGGAGACCATCTTGCGTTTGGCACACCCCATCACCCCCTTCATCACCGAAGAGCTGTGGCAAACCGTGGCGGTGGTGGCTGGACGTATCCAGGCCGACGACAAGGCGGCGTCCATCAGCATCGCGGCTTACCCCGTGAGCCAGCCTGAACGCATCGACGCGCAAGCCGAGGCCTATGTCGCTCGCGTCAAGTCATTGGTTGATGCCTGTCGTAACTTGCGCGGTGAGATGAGCGTGTCGCCCGCCACCCGCATGCCTTTGTTTGCACTGGCTGGGAATGTCGAAGAACATGCCTTCATGCAAGGCGTGGCTCCCGTGTTGCAAGCACTGGCCAAACTCAGCGAAGTCAAAGTGTTTGACGACGAAGCCGCGTGGTCTGCTGCGGCACAAGCCGCACCTGTGGCGGTGATTGGCGAGTTGCGGGTGTGTTTGTTCATGGAAGTGGATGTGGCCGCTGAGAAAATTCGTCTGGGCAAAGAAGTCGAACGCCTGCAAAACGAAATTACAAAAGCGGGTGCCAAGCTCAGCAACGAAGCCTTCGTGGCCAAAGCACCGCCTGCGGTGATTGAAGAAGCCAAGAAGCGCGTGGCCGAATTCACGGCGACTTTGGTCAAAGTACAAGAGCAGCTTGTCAAACTCGGGAAATAAAGCCTCGTTAAACTTGGCAGAACTATTAATTTCACGCATATGACCAAAGCCCTCACCAAAGCCGTTTTCCCTGTCGCAGGCATGGGCACGCGTTTCTTGCCCGCCACCAAGGCCAGCCCCAAAGAAATGCTGACCGTGGTCGATAAACCGCTGATTCAATACGCGGTGGAAGAGGCGTATGAGGCGGGCATTCGTGAAATGATTTTCGTCACAGGCCGCAGCAAGCGCGCCATCGAAGACCACTTCGACATGGCTTACGAGTTGGAGACCGAACTCGAAGCCGCTGGCAAGCAAGCCCTGCTCGACATCGTGCGCAGCGTGCAACCCGACGACATGCAGTGCGTTTATGTGCGCCAAGCGCGTGCATTGGGACTGGGCCATGCCGTGTTGTGCGCCGAGCACTTGGTAGGTGACGAACCGTTCGCTGTGCTGCTGGCCGACGATTTGATGCGTGGCAAAAACGGTGGCCCCGGCGTGTTAAAGCAAATGGCCGAGGTGTTTGCGCGCACACAGTCTTCGGTATTGGCCGTACAAGAAGTACCGCTTGAGCACGTGCACCGCTACGGCGTGGTGGCCGGCACAGCCATTGGCAACGGTTTGGTCGACATTCAGCAAATGGTGGAAAAACCCAAAGCCGAAGTTGCGCCTTCACGCACCACGGTGGCCGGGCGCTACATCTTGACCCCCGCGGTGTTTGAGCGCATCCGCGCAGGCGGCCGTGGCGTGCAAGGCGAAATTCAACTCACCGATGGCATTGCAGGCTTACTGGCCACAGAAAAGGTTTTGGCCTTCGCCTACGAAGGCAAGCGCTACGACTGCGGCAGCAAACAAGGGTTCTTGCAAGCCTCGGTCGAATTGGCGTTGCAGCACCCCGAAGTGGGTGCTGAGTTCCGCGACTACCTCAAGCAGCTCAACGTCGCTTAAGGACGTGAATGAAGTCGCTGCCCTCGGTGGACTGCGACAACAACTCATTGCCCGTTTGTTTGGCAAACGCCGCAAAGTCGCGTAATGACCCTGTGTCTGTTGACACCACACGCAGCACCTGACCGCTGTGCATCGCCGTCAGTGCTTTCTTGGCTTTCAAAATAGGCAGCGGACAGTTCAGGCCGCGCGTGTCCAGCTCGACATCGATGTTCATGCGGGAAAAACTCCTGTGGACAAATAACGGTCACCCCGGTCGCAGACGATGAAGGCAATGGTCGCGTTCTCGACCTGCTGCGCAATTTGCAAGGCAACCCAGCACGCACCGGCTGCCGAGATGCCCGCAAAAATACCCTCTTCACGCGCCATGCGACGGCACATTTCTTCGGCATCGTCTTGGCTCACGTAGACCAGTTCATCGACATTTTTGGCATCGTAGATTTTGGGTAAGTACTCTTGCGGCCACTTGCGGATGCCCGGAATGCGTGACCCCTCCGACGGTTGAGCACCGATGATGCGAATGGCCGGATTCTTTTCTTTCAAATAACGCGACACCCCCGTGATGGTGCCCGTGGTCCCCATGGCGCTGACGAAATGCGTGATGCGACCCTGCGTCTGCTCCCAAAGCTCAGGGCCTGTGGTTTCGTAATGGATGCGCGGGTTGTCCTCGTTGGCAAACTGGTCGAGTACGCGGCCCTTGCCTTCTTTGGCCATGCGCTCTGCCAAGTCACGCGCGTATTCCATGCCACCGCTCTTGGGCGTCAAAATTAGCTTGGCACCAAACGCCTTCATAGTTTGTGCGCGTTCGATGGACAGGTCCTCCGGCATGATCAACACCATGCGGTAGCCCTTGATCGCCGCCGCCATCGCCAAGGCAATGCCCGTGTTGCCAGACGTCGCCTCAATCAGTGTGTCGCCTGGCTTGATATCGCCGCGTTCTTGGGCGCGTTGGATCATCGACAAAGCGGGACGATCTTTCACAGAGCCTGCGGGGTTGTTGCCTTCCAACTTACCCAAAATCACGTTGCCACGCTTAGCGTTGTCAGCCACGCCAATGCGCTGCAAAGCGACCAAGGGCGTCTTGCCAATGGCGTCTTCAATCGTAGGATATAAATTTTTTGAAATCATGGGTGTTAATGTGCCATAACATGGCGGTTGAACGGTTCAGACCGAATGGAGCGACTCGAATGACTGACCGAAAAAGTTTTCTTTTGAAGGCCGTTGGCGCGTGCCTCAGCGCCCTTTCTTTAGCGGCTTGTTCCGTCTTGCTGCCCAAGGCCGGTAGTGAGTCTTTTTATTTCAATAGCTTTGACCAAGCACGACAGGCCATCGAGTCTTTGGTGCCCATGAAAAGTACAGTGCATGACTTGGCTGCTCTGAATTTGGACCCCAGCCATCAACCCAACACCGTGCTTTTGTCGTTTTCAGACATTTCGAAGAAATTTTTGAGCAGCGGCGTCTTAACCAAAGAAGAACTCGGCCCAGGCGTTGCCGCCTGTCTTTCTGCAAGAGATGCGTGCAGGGGGTGGGAGTTAAATATTGCAAAAATTGAAAAAAAACGCACAGGCACATTTTTTCAAGACTTCATCAATTACCGCCGACGCACAGAAACAACCGGCTGGCGCTTCAACGCCTTGATACTCATCGTCGACGATGTGGTGGTTTACAAATCTTGGGGGGGCCAGCCTGAGGTCAACGAAATTGATAACCAAAAAAACCCCTTGGGTCCTTTCCAAGACATTGGCCCGGCGATCATCACGACGCATTAATTTTTAGCAAAATTGAAAACCAGAAGCAAGTCATGGCTTAAAAGTTCTTGACCTCACCTGGCTTGAGTACAAACACATTCAGCTGCGAATCTTTCATGAAGTTTTGAAACTCCTGCGCAGTCCCTTTGGCCAACGGATTCGCACCGTAATGCATGGGAATGATTTTGGGAATATTCAACATTTCACGTGCGGCATAAGCCGCATCCTTGGGGCCCATCGTGAAGTTTCCACCGATCGGAATCAACAGCAGGTCTGGCTTGTAATAGCTAGCGATCATTTTCATGTCCCCAAACAAACCCGTATCACCCATGTGATAAATCTTGAACCCATTTTCTAGCTCAATGATGTAGCCCACCGGTTCGCCTCCCACATGGATTTCATCTTTGTTCGTCATCGGATTTTTCCAGTTAATGACCGACGAATGCTCTGCATGAACAGCCGTCACTTTGATTCCGGGACTTGGCTCCACCGTGCCTGTTTTATTGAATCTCGGCGCCAACTCTGGCGGGAGGATACCCAGCGCCACGACCGAAGCGTTCATGTCACCGGGCGCATACATGGGAATGTTGTTCAGCTTCGCAATAGCTGGCGCGTCTGCAAAATGATCAAGGTGACCATGTGTGACCAGCAATACGTCCACCTTGCCCAAGTTTTCAAGCGTTTTAAACGCCACAGGCGTCAAAGGATTGGCCTTCAACCAAGGGTCTGTGATGATGACCTTACCCTGTGGTGATGTGATTTTGAAAGCAGACTGCCCCAACCACTGAACGCTCACGCTTGGCGTTTGCGCTTTTGCAAGTGTGCAAATCAATGCAAAAGAAATTACCTTGAAAGTTGTAGCCATCCATCTCATTCGCAAAACTCCTAATTCATATTGCTAGGCATATTAGACAGTTTTGAGATAACAACCCCAAAGGTAAACTTTTGCTATGACAAAAAACAATACGGCCCCATCTGCTTATCTCAAGTTTTTGAACCTAGTTCAAGCACTTAAAGCTATTCCCACGTTTCCAACTATGGACTCAACGGAAGAGAGGCCACTTCATCAATTAGCTTCCGCATGGAACACAGGAAAGCAAATCACAGTGCTGGAGGCCATGCAGTTAGAAACTGACACTTCACCAACTACGATTCATCGTCGCCTAAAGTCACTTCGTGAAAAAGGCATCATTGAGCTAACTACAGACGAAATTGATAATCGCATCAA
>CANBWY010000014.1 GCA_947373245.1 Comamonadaceae bacterium | reverse complement strand
TCAGTGACCACAGCAGACGGCCGCTTCACGGCCATGATGCCGCACCCCGAGCGCGTGTTCCGCAACGTACAAATGAGCTGGACCGACTTGGCCGCGTCGGGCGGTTTGGAGGCGTTCAGCCCTTGGATGCGCATGTGGCGCAATGCGCGCAAGTGGGTGGGTTAATGCCCCGGACTCAAGTCAATCTATATGATGTTTGTCATTTATTTATAAAACAGATATTGAGATGGTATTTTTAATGTGTCGCATTAAAATCTCAGTCCTCCTACGAATCAGAGTATTCTGATAACTCTTTTATGCGGTTTTTCGTAATTCTTGTTAAGCAAGAGTAATATTCAATTCCACGCATGGTGCCACCTCCATCCTTTTGCACACGATGTGATGGTTGATGTGTCGCGGGGTTGTTCGCATAGTTCACTAATTTGAACTTCTGATTTACCTTTAAAGAATGAATCAGAAGATGCTCCCTGATAACTTGGAATCTCATTCGCAGCAAGAGCTGTTGAGCAAACAGATAGCAAAAAATAAAAATTAATGTTTCGCATCATATATACCAGTTTTAAATAATTTAACTTCTAAAATTCGACGCCACTTTACAATTGCAGTAAAAAACTCACTGAGTAAATTTGCTGCATTTAAAATACCGGCAATCCAGTCATGTCTTGCACCTTGCATCAATGCAAGCATGGTCGATGGCCCGGGAATCATCGATGCAATGAATATATTGAGACAATAAGTGAGGAAGAAGATTTGATTGTTCTGACGGATGTGGGAGCCATTAGGCCGCGTTGCACTTCTTCCTTGAATTCGCCGAGTGATTGATTGAAGTTTGTTATTTTTTATATATTCCATCCGCTATAACTGAATGTCCAAAGCCACATCCCGAGTTGAAGTCATTCGTTTTTTCTTTGACTTCGATTATATTTTTTTTAAAATTAAATGTTATCGAGCACGAAGGGTCGTACTCATGAGGTTTGTAAATGGCCACACCATTTTTTAAACTGAGCACCTCGTGGAATGAACCTCTGTTATAGCTTGGGTATCCTTTGTTTACCTCAAAATTAATATCAACTTGGTCGTTATTCAATCGCCTCACCATGATAATTCCTGTGTAACCAATCGACTCCCCTTTTATTTTCTTTGCCAGCGGAGTTAATTTGTACACCTCAATCGGACTTGCGCTAGCAATTCCAAAAAAAAAGGATAACAAAAATATTGAGATGATTTTTTTAGTGTGTCGTATCATAATTTCCACTTTTAAACATCGCGGCTTCTTGCTTACGTCGTCGCGTATTACCATGACTCGCTCTATACTCTTCAATGAAATTAGGCATTGCCAAATAGTTTCCTGAATTTATAAGACTCACAATTTCTAAAGTATATTTTTGCCCACAGTTAAAGACAAGTGAAACCAAACAATCATATTCATGTTGATAAAGTGGTACAACAGTTCGTTTGTTTACCGATGACTCTGCAATGTATAAGTCTTTTCTAGCCATGTCACGGGCTCTTTCAATTGTTATTGCGTCTCCCACTTTTAAATTATCTTCAAGCACAACCAAATGCCCCATTCCAACAGTTGGAAGTTGCCTGCTATCCAAATAAACCTTCAAAATCATTCCGTCAACCACTTTGTTGCGCTGGAAATTCATTCCATTTAACAGGCCACTTTCCTGCACGCCAATAAATGCGATTCCTTTATCTGAAACCTTCCAAGGTTTAGCTAAGCGTTCATCGTGTTTCACAATTAAAGAGCCAGCGCCTGTATTCGTAGTTCCGGTTGCTGCGATCTCCAACATTACTGATGTCCCCAAGTAATTTCAATGTCATCGGGGCCGGCAGCTTTAGATTTCAATCGTTCAGTCTGACCTGTATCGTCAGTCATTCCGTGTATGACTTCACCTGTAGATTTAAATTTAGCGGTGTAAGCCATATTTGCCATAGGTGCGCCGTGTGAGTCTCTAAACATAAACTGTTCATCATGGTGCTCAGTTTCAGTGACGAGCCCTGCGTGTGCCAGCCAGCCTGCTGATGCCGCATCGGCTAAAACGCTTGATGCTTCGTAAGATTGGCCCACAGTTGTAAGACTTGCTACTAGCCGTGGTGGACTGCTGCAGCGGCATACGCACAAGTCACCATCAGAGGGCGGCTTGCTTACCCTCCAAAAGCTTTAGGTTGAAGGGGGGCACACATTGGATAACGCCATAACTACTACATGATGGGCACCAGACCTTATCTCCTGCCCGGGCAACGTAAGCCCCGTGATGCTTATGCGTTCTCGTTGACGCCTCTACTTTGCCACCTACTGTTGTGGTGTCGCCATGGACGATGCTGTTTCTTTTATGCATGATTTTTTGAATCTTTCAAATTCAAAATGGTATCTCTCATGCACGATAATCAGAGGTTAAATAAACACTTTTTAATTAAATTCAGTCTTCTTTGTAACTTGCACATATTTATGGACGCGTTTTATAAAACGTCATGGGCGTCTCAGTCATCTCTTTGACGCGCTGATTGAGCACCGCCTTTTTCATCTTGCCCACCACATGCATTTCGCAGGGTTTGCAGTCAAAGCGCAGCGTGAGTTTTTCGCTGCCGTTGATGAGCATCAGCGGCTCGGCCTTGACCGTGCCTTGCACACCCGTCACGCCCTTGGCTTGTTTAGGACACAGGCTCATGCTGAAGCGCACGCAGTGTTTGGTGATCATCAGACTGGCTTCACCTAATTCTTCGTGGCTCTCATAAGCGGCTTCAATCACTTTCACACCATGCTTGGCGTAGAAGTCGTGGGCTTTTTGGTTGTAGACGTTGGCGAGGTAGGTGAGCGCGTCTTCTGGATAACTCACGGGCGGCTCAACGGCGGCGGCACGTTGGGGGCGGTCGTAAGCCTCTGAGCGTGCAAGCTCCAAGGCCGCGACTGCCTCACGCCGCAAGGCATTGAGCGACGAGGCGGGCACAAACCAAGGCTGACTCAGGTTGATTTGCAGGTTGAGCACTTCAAACGCAGTCGCGCCAAATTTGCTCAGGTGCTCGCGCAGGTTGGTGTCGTTGCGTACGGCGTCTTTGGCAAGTTCTTTGGTGCAGGCGAGGGCGCTGGTGGTGGTGTGGCCGTCTTCATCGGTGAGCTTGAGCTCGAACCCTTGCGGGGTTTCTGAAAACTCTACCCATGCGCCTATGCGGCGCTCGCTGGAGTTCTTCTCAAGCCCGCGCACCCAATCCATGTCGCGGTTGCGGTTGATGACCATGCCTGCGCGCAGATCGCGAAAACCCTCGATGGGGTCTTTGGGGAACAAGCGCCATATATTTTTTTGAGGGCCTTTTTTGGGGCTAGGCTCTGCGCGGTTGATGGCCACGCCCACCAGTTCTTTTTGTAGGTCGTAGTAGCACAGGCCGTCGCCGTTGTGTAGCACGGCGTCTTTGTCGTAGGGTTGAACTTCTAGCCAGTTGGGGCCGGTGGCCATCACTTCACCCAACACAATGCCTGGGTTTTTAGGCGAATCAAACGCGCCGATGTCTTCTTTGCGGCCTTGCACAAAGTAGTCGGTGAATTCGCGGTTGAAGTTTTGCTCAGGGTTGGGCGTGAAATACAGCGTGGTGTTGCCGCTCGATGCGCGGCTGAGGGGCGGGCGCTCGGGATCTGCGGAGTATTGGCGCGCTTCAATCAGCTCGTCGATCAACACGCGGTAGTGGCCGGTGATGTTTTTCACATAGGCCATGTCTTTGTAGCGGCCTTCAATCTTGAAACTGCGCACACCCGCATCGACCAACGCTGCGAGGTTCTCGCTTTGGTTGTTGTCTTTCATCGACAGCACATGCTTGTCGTGCGCGATGAAGCGGCCTTGCGCATCGGTCACGTGGTAGGGCAAGCGACAGGCTTGGCTGCAGTCGCCTCGGTTGGCGCTGCGGCCTGTGTGGGCGTGGCTGATGAAGCACTGGCCGCTGTAGGCCACGCACAACGCACCGTGCACAAAGAACTCGAGTTTGCAGCGCTCGGCATCCAGCACATCGTGGATGGCTTTGATTTGTGGCAACGTTAGCTCACGCGCCAACACGATTTGCGAGAAGCCCACGTCTTGCATGAAGCGCGCTTTCTCGGGCGTGCGAATGTCGGTTTGTGTGCTGGCGTGCAGCTGAATGGGCGGCAGGTCCATCTGTAGCAAGCCCATGTCTTGCACGATCAACACGTCGGCCCCAGCGTTGTACACGTCCCACGCCATTTGGCGGGCGGCTTCTAGCTCGTCGTCACGCAAGATGGTGTTGAGGGTGATGAAGATTTTGCTGTTGAAGCGATGCGCTTCTTGGCACAAGCGCTCGATGTCTTGCAGTGTGTTGGTGGCGCTGGCTCGCGCACCAAAAGCAGGGGCGCCAATGTACACCGCGTCTGCGCCGTGGTGAAGGGCAGCAATGCCAATGTCGGCATCACGCGCGGGAGCAAGCAGTTCGAGTTGGTGGTTGAGCAAGGACATGGCTTGAATTATCTAAAAAAACAAAAGCGGCCCGAAGGCCGCTGTGTGTGCAGGGTGCGAAAGGGGCTTATTCCACCTTGGCTTTGGCGCGCAATTCTTGCTGGAAAGCAGCCATACGTTGTTGTGTCATTTGTTGCACGATTTGTTGCTTCACGTCTTCGAGCTTAGGCAACTGCGCTTCACGCACGTCGTCCAAACGGATGATGTGAAAACCAAACTGGCTTTGCACGGGCGCAGACACTTCACCTTTTTTCAAAGCCACCATGGCTTCAGAGAATTCTTTGACAAAGTTGCCTGGCGCAGCCCAGTCGAGATCACCACCATTGGCCCCTGAGCCTGGGTCTTTGGATTGCTTTTTGGCGATGTCTTCAAACTTGCCGCCTTTTTTCAGGCTCGCCACAATGGCGTCTGCTTGGGCGCGTGTTTCGACCAAGATGTGGCGTGCGCGGTATTCTTTGCCGCCATTCGCTGCGACAAATTTGTCGTATTCAGCTTGTACGTCTGCATCGGTCACGGCCGCTGTTTTTTGGAACTCATTGAACAACTCGCGAATCAAAATCGTTTGGCGTGCCAGATCGAGTTGGTTTTTGTAGTCATCGGTCGCGTCCAAGCCGCGCTTTTGGGCTTCTTGCATGAAGATTTCACGCGTGATGACTTCGTCTTTGATTTGGCCTTCCACCTCAGGGGTGATGGGGCGACCCGAGCGTGCGACTTGCTCCTTCAAGGCTTCCACACGGCTGCTTGGCACGGCCTTGCCGTTGACGATGGCGATGTTTTGCGCAGAAGCGCTGATGCTCAAAGTGGCCAACACAGCGGTTGCAAGGGCGGTCCAAATCATTTGCTTTTTCATATCAGGTCTCATGGGTTTTCTAGGACTTCAATCGCCAAGGCATGCAAACCTTGATCGATATATTCTTGCAATGCATCATACACAAGGCGATGGCGTGAAACCCGCGATTGAGCGGTAAAGCGTTCACTTTGAATGCGAACGCGAAAGTGTGTACCAAAGCCACTGGCGTTGGCGCCAACGTGCCCCGCGTGGGCCGCGCTTTCGTCAATCACTTCGACAAAAATGGGGTCAAGCCGCTCTTGTAATCGCTGCGTCAGCGCTTGCGCGGTGATGCTCATACTTGGTCCTCAGGCTGCTCTTGGATGAAGCGGCTCATGTAGACACCTTGGGCCACCACAAACACCAACATCAACCCCAGGCCACCAAACAGCTTGAAGGTCACCCACGTGTCGGTGTCATAGTTGTTGGCCACCCACAGGTTGATGCAGCCCATGACGGCGAAGAAACACGCCCAGCTGTGCAGCAACACGCCCCAAGCATGTTCTGGCAAGGTCACTTGCGCGCCCATGAGCTGCTTGAGAAAGTTGCGTTTCAACAGGTAGTGACCGCCCCACAAAGCGCTGCCCATCAACCAATACAGAACGGTGGGCTTCCATTTGATAAAGGTTTCGTCTTGCGTGAGCAAGGTGGCGCCACCAAACACCACGATGACGCCCAAGCTGACCCATTGCATGGGTTCGACAAAACCGTTCTTGCGCCACAAGTAGCCAATTTGCAAAAGCGTGGCGGCGATGGCCACCGCTGTGGCGGCCATGATGCCCCACACTTTGAAGGTGGCGAAAAACAAAATGATGGGAAAGAAGTCGAGCAGTAATTTCATAAACGCTTTATTTGGTTGGCACGAAGTCTAACGAGGCCGAGTTCATGCAATAGCGCAGGCCCGTGGGGGCAGGGCCATCGTTGAACACATGGCCCAGATGCGCGCCGCATTCGCTACACACGGTCTCCACCCGCGTCATGCCGTGGCTGGTGTCGCGGTGCTCTGTGATGGCATCGCCACTCGCAGCGGTGTGAAAGCTGGGCCAGCCGCAGCCTGCGTCAAATTTGGTGTTGGCATCGAACAGTTTGGCACCGCAGCACACACAGTGGTAGGTGCCGTCTGCCCAATGGGCTTCGTATTTGCCTGTGAACGGACGCTCAGTGGCGGCTTGGCGCGTGACCTCAAAGGCCCGTGGTTCTGCGTGTTTGGCGGCCAGCAGGTCGCGCCATTCTTGGTCTGTTTTTTGAATTGTCATGATGAGCAGCTGATTTCGATAGTTGAGGCCCATTCTGGCGCAAGCCCAGCCCAAGCTTCGTAAGTTGTGTGTTCGTCAAAGGGTGCATGCAGCACTTGCAACAGATCTTGCACCATGGCGAAGTTGCCTTGTTTGGCTTGGCGAATGGCCATTTCACCCAAATGGTTGCGCAAGATGTACTTGGGGTTGGTGCGCAGCATGGCGTCACCTGTGGTCTGGCGGTGGGCCGTGCCTAAGCGCTCAAGGTAGCGTGTGCACCACGCATCAAACACCTCGCGGTGTAAAAACAAGTCGCGCACGGGGTCAAATGCGTGGCTGAGGTTGGTTGATTCGCGCACCGCCACGCTCAGGCGACGCCAAAACACCGTGAAGTCCACACGGTCTTGCTGCAAGGCTTGCAGCAGGTCTTCTACCAAAGCACGGTCACCCTCGTGGGCGCCGATCAGGCCTAGTTTGTCGCGCATGGCCTGGTCCATCGCGGCTGGGAAACTGATTTTGTAGCGCTCAAGCGCTGCCAAAGCAGGGGCTTGTTCGTCGATGAGTGGCATCAAGGCTTGGCCTAGGCAAAACAAATTCCAGTACGCCATTTGCGGTTGCCGCGCATAGGCGTAGCGGCCTTGGGTGTCGGAGTGGTTGCAAATGTGGTTGGCGTCAAATCCGTCTAAAAACTGGAAGGGGCCGTAGTCCAGCGTGAGGCCAAGCACGCTCATGTTGTCGGTGTTCATCACGCCGTGGCAAAAGCCGACGGCTTGCCATTGCGCCATGAGTGAGGCGGTGCGTTGGGTCACCTCACGCAGCAACGCGGTATAGCGCGGCGCGCCGTGCAGGTCTTGCAGCGCGGAAAAATGCGCCACCACCACATGATCGGCCAAGGCACGCAATTCGCCGATTTGGCCGTTGGACGAGAAATGCTCAAAGTGGCCAAAGCGCACAAAACTAGGTGCCACGCGGGTCACCACCGCCGCAGTTTCTACCTCTTCGCGGCGCACATGGCCCGGTGAGCCGGTGACGCACAAGGCCCGCGTGGTGGCAATACCCAAACCGTGCATGGCCTCGCTGGCTAAAAACTCGCGAATGCTCGACCGCAGCACCGCCCGTCCGTCGCCTCGGCGGGAATAGGGCGTGGGGCCTGCACCTTTGAGCTGAACTTCTTGCAAGCCGACGGGGCTGGCGATGGTGCCAAGGTTCAAGGCGCGGCCATCGCCCAATTGGCCCGCCCATTGGCCAAACTGGTGACCGCTGTACACACTGGCGTAGCTGGTCAAGCCGCTGGGCACAAAGTTGCCCGTTAAGGCCTCCAGTGCGTCTTGCTGTTGCCACAGGTCTGGCGGCAAGCTCAGCTCAGCGCGCAAGGCGTCGTTGCAGCCCACCCAATGCGCAGCGGGCAGGGGCGTGGGTTCGGTGGGCGTGGCGAATGCAATGCCCAACGAAGCAAAACTGGCCTCAGAGGTGGTGAGCCATGGCAAGGCAGCAGAGAGGGGGGCGGGGCGGTTAAACATGCTTCGGATTGTCTCGGGTTATCCATAGGCTGGTTTTTTGTGGGCTTTCCTTAAATTCATAAAAGAATTGGCACAATAGATAAAAAAGCACGATCGTGCGAAAAGAAAAAACTTTAGGAGAAAACCATGCTTGGCTTAATGCAAGACCAACCGCTGCTGATTTCAAACCTGATTGAGTTTGCAGACAAACACCATGGCGATGGCGAAGTGGTGTCGCGCCGCGTGGAGGGGGACATTCACCGCTACACCTGGTCCGACGTGGCGCGGCGATCACGCCAAGTCGCGCATGCGCTCGACGGCTTGAACTTGGGGTTCAGCGACCGCGTGGCCACCTTGGCTTGGAACGGCTACCGCCACTTGGAGCTGTACTTTGGCGTCAGCGGCAGTGGCCGCGTGCTGCATACCATCAACCCACGTTTGCACCCAGATCAAATCGCGTGGATCGCCAACCATGCCGAAGACCAAGTGTTGTGCTTTGACATGACCTTTTTGCCCATCATCCAAGCCGTGCACAGCAAGTGCAGCACGGTCAAACATTGGGTGGCCATGTGCGATGCCGACAAATTGCCCGCAGACAGCGGCATTCCCAACCTCATCAGCTACGAAGCGTGGATGGGCCAACAAAGCACCGCCTACACATGGCCCGTGTTTGATGAAAACACGGCGTCAAGCATGTGCTACACCAGTGGCACCACGGGCAACCCCAAAGCCGCGTTGTACAGCCACCGCTCGACCACCTTGCATGCTTACGCCGCAGCGCTGCCCGATGTGATGTGCATCTCGGCCCGCGACGCCATTCTTCCCGTGGTGCCCATGTTTCACGTCAACGCTTGGGGCATCCCTTACAGCGCCGCGCTGACAGGCGCCAAGCTGGTGTTCCCCGGCCCCGGCATGGACGGCAAGTCGGTGTACGAGATGATCGAAAACGAAGGCGTCACCTACGCCGCCGGCGTGCCCACCGTGTGGCAAATGTTGCTGACGTACATGAAACCCAATGGCTTGAAGTTTTCGACCTTGAAGCGCACCGTCATTGGTGGCTCGGCCTGTCCGCCCGCCATGATTGACGCCTTCCGTGACGACTACAACGTGGAAGTTCTGCACGCGTGGGGCATGACCGAGCTCAGCCCCTTGGGCACCTTGTGCACCTTGAAGAACAAACACCTCACGCTGCCCAAAGAGGCGCAAATGAAACTGCGCTTGAAGCAAGGCCGCGCCATCTACGGCGTAGACCTGAAGATCGTCAACGACGCAGGTGACGAGCAGCCCCACGACGGCAAAGCCTATGGCGACTTGCTGGTCAAAGGCCCTTGGGTGGTGGCCAACTATTACAAGGGTGAGGGCAACCCGTTGGTGAAAGACAAAGACGGCGTCAGTTGGTTCCCCACGGGCGACGTGGCCACCATCGACGCGGATGGGTTCATGCAAATCACAGACCGCAGCAAAGACGTCATCAAGTCGGGTGGCGAGTGGATCAGCTCGATTGACATTGAAAACATCGCAGTGGCGCACCCCGCTGTGGCGATGGCCGCGTGTATCGGCGTGGCCCACCCGAAGTGGGACGAGCGACCCATCGTGGCCGTGGTCAAAAAACCAGACGCACACATCACGCGCGAAGAACTGCTGGCTTTTTACGAAGGCAAAACGGCCAAGTGGCAAATTCCCGATGACGTGGTGTTTGTCGACACCATCCCTTTGGGCGCGACGGGCAAGATGCTCAAAACCAAGCTGCGTGAGCAACTCAAAGACTACAAGCTGCCCACCGCCTAACCCCCCGAATTCGTTTTCATAAGGACATCCGATGAGTGCAGATTACCAAGTCCACGGCAACGTGGCCGTGATCACCTTGAACAACCCACCCGTCAACGGCATGGGGCTCGAGACACGACGTGCCTTGGTGGCGGGCATTGCACAGGCGCAAGCCGATGCGGCCATCAAAGCCGTGGTCATCACCGGCCACGGCAAAGCCTTTTCGGGCGGCGCGGATGTGCGTGAATTTGGCTCGCCCAAAGCCTTCCAAGAGCCCAATTTGCTCAGCGTCATTGCTTGCGTGGAGAACTGCAGCAAACCGGTGGTCGCTGCCATACACAGCGTGGCCATGGGCGGCGGCTTAGAGCTGGCACTGGGCTGCCACTACCGCATTTGCGCACCCGGCACCAGCATCAGCATGCCCGAAGTGAAACTGGGTTTGATTCCAGGTGCCGGTGGCACACAGCGCTTGCCACGCGCCTTAGGCGTGGAGCCCGCGTTGAACATGATTGTCAGCGGCGAGCCCATTAAGAGCGAGATGCTCGCCATGCTGCCCGGCCAAAAGCTGTTTGACCAAATGGCCACATCGCCGCAAAGCCTGATGGACGAGGCCATGGCCTATGCCCGTGAAGTGGCCGATGTGCGCCCGCTGCCCAAAGTGCGCGACTTGCCTTGCAAACACCCCCAAGGCGATGCGTACTTTCAGTTCGCCCGCAACATGGTCAAAGGCATGGCCAAAAACTACCCCGCCCCCCCCAAAGCGGTGGATGCCGTAGAGATGGCCACCCAGAAGAAGTTTGACGACGGCATGATGTTCGAGCGCGAGCAGTTCATCAACCTCATGTGGACCCCAGAGAGCCGTGCCTTGCGCCATTTGTTTGGCGCGCAACGCGCGGCCAGCAAAATTGCCGATGTGCCCAGCGACACGCCGGTGCGCGACATCAAACTCGTGGCTGTCATTGGTGCGGGCACCATGGGCGGCGGCATTGCCATGAACTTTTTGAACGCAGGCATGGCGGTCAAAATATTGGAAACCAAGCAAGAAGCCTTGGACCGTGGTGTAGCCACCATCCAAAAGAACTACGAAGAGCGTGTCAAAAAAGGCAAGCTCAAAGAAGACAAGGCCGCCCAGCGCATGGCGCTGCTCAGCACCACAATGAGCTACGACGACATCAGCCAAGCCGACCTCGTCATTGAAGCTGTGTTCGAAGACATGGGCGTCAAAGAAGCCGTGTTCAAACAGCTCGATGCGGTGATGAAGCCGGGCGCAATTTTGGCGTCCAACACCTCCACGTTGGACCTGAACAAAATTGCCCACTTCACCCAGCGCCCGCAAGACGTGGTGGGCTTGCACTTCTTCAGCCCCGCCAACGTGATGAAGCTGCTTGAAGTGGTGCGTGGCAAAGACACCGCCAAAGACGTGCTGGCTACCGTGATGGATGTGGCCAAAAAAATCAAAAAAATTGCGGTGCTCTCCGGCGTGTGCGACGGCTTCATTGGCAACCGCATGATTGACCAATACGGGCGCCAAGCCGGCTTCTTGCTGGACGAAGGTTGCACCCCCGCGCAGGTGGACCGTGCCATCGAGAAATTTGGCTGGGCCATGGGCCCGTTCCGCATGAGCGACTTGGCGGGCAACGACATTGGCTGGGCCATCCGCAAACGCCAATACGCAGAAAACCCCAAGCGTCGTTACAGCAAAACCGCAGACCTGTTGTGCGAGCAAGGCCGCTTTGGCCAAAAAACAGGTGCGGGTTGGTACGACTACAAGCCCGGCAAACGCGACGCCATTGCGAACAAAGATGTGGAAGCCATGATCGCCAAACACCGCGAATCGCTCGGCATCCAACCACGCAAAATCAGCGACGAAGAAATCGTGCAACGCCTGAACTTTGCTTTGGTGAATGAGGCCGCGCACATTTTGGAAGAAGGCATTGCCAGCAAAGCCAGCGACATCGACATGGTCTACATCAGCGGCTATGGTTTTCCCATTTACCGTGGCGGCCCCATGAACTATGCCGACGAGTTGGGCCTCTTCAACGTGGTGCAAGCCATGCAGCGCTTTGCCACCAACCCCCACGATGACGCTGAGTTTTGGCAGCCAGCCCCCTTGCTCGCCCAACTCGCCGCTGAAGGCAAAACCTTCAACTGAAACAGAATTAAGGAAAACCTATGACCCACGCTGTCATCGTCTCCACCGCCCGCACCCCACTTGCCAAAAGCTGGAAGGGCTCTTTCAACATGACCCACGGCGCGACCTTGGGCGGCCACGTCGTCAAACACGCCATCGCGCGCGCCGGCATTGAGGCGGGTGAGGTGGATGACGTCATCATGGGCTGCGCCTTGCCCGAAGGCGCGACCGGCACCAACATCGCTCGCCAAATTGCGCTGATGGCCGATTGCCCCGTCTCGGTCTCGGGCATGACCATCAACCGTTTCTGTTCTTCGGGTTTACAAACCATTGCCACGGCTGCGCAACGCATCATGGCGGGCGAGGGCGATGTGTATGTAGCCGGTGGTGTGGAAAGCATCTCCTGTGTGCAACAAGAGATGAACCAACACATGCTGATGGACTTGATGCTGCAAAAGAAAAAACCAGAAATTTATTGGGACATGATGAAAACCGCCGAGAACGTGGCCAAGCGTTACAACATTGGCCGCGAAGCCATGGACGCTTATGGCGCGCTCAGCCAACAACGCGCTTGTGCAGCACAAGCGGCTGGCTTGTTTGATGCCGAAATTGCGGCCATCACCGTCAAAGCTGGCGTGGTCGACAAAGTGATGGGTTTGATGACCAAACAAGTCACGGTGAGTCACGATGAAGGCACGCGACAGGGAACCACGGCCGAGACGCTGAGCAACCTCAAATCCGCGATACCCGGTGGTTTGATTTCAGCAGGCAATGCCAGTCAATACTCAGACGGCGCAGGCGCTTGCGTGGTGATGAGCGAAGCGCTGGCCAGTCAACGTGGCTTGCAACCCTTGGGCCGCTTCCTTGGTTTTGCCGTGGCGGGTTGTGAACCCGGTGAAATGGGCATTGGCCCTGTGTTTGCTGTCCCCAAAGTGCTCAAGCGTTTGGGCCTGAGCGTGAACGACATCGACTTGTGGGAACTCAACGAAGCCTTCGCCGTCCAAGTGCTTTACTGCCGCGACAAGCTGGGGATTCCCGACGATCGCCTCAACGTCAACGGCGGTGCCATTGCCCTTGGTCACCCCTATGGCGTGAGCGGCCAACGTTTGACCGGTCACGCCTTGATCGAAGGCAAACGCCGTGGCGCCAAGCGCGTGTGTGTCACCATGTGCATTGGCGGCGGCATGGGTGCTGCTGCCATCTTTGAAGTTTTGTAACGCAAGGCGATCATCATGCAAGAAAGTTTTGGCGCGTACATCCCGTTTGTCGAGCACCTCGGTTTTGAGATGGTGTTCTTCGACGAAGGCCAATCTGAGTTGCGTTACACGCCAGAGCCTGAACACATGAACTCGTTCAACGTCACACACGGCGGTGCCGTGATGACCTTGCTGGATGTCGCACTCGCCACCGCTGCGCGCAGCGTGGACAAAACGCTTGGCGTGGTGACGATTGAAATGAAAACCTCATTCATGCAAGCCGCACGCGGGGCGCTTACTGCCAAAGGCCGATTGATTCATCGCACACGCAACATGGCCTTCACCGAAGGCACGGTGTTGGATGCGCAAGGCAATGTTTGCGCACACGCCACTGGCACTTTTAAGTACGTCACCCAAGCGGCAAGCCCCGAAATTTCGACGGATTAAGCCCCGTCTTTTTTAATCGCTACAAAGCCTTGCTTGACATTCGTCAAGCAAGGCTTTGTTTTGCGTGGACATTTTGTTTCCACTGTTGATACTGGGTTCCAAGCAGGAAAAGAATAGTTTTGAAGTTCTCTTTCTGCTGACCGTGCAGCCATCTCGAAAGGATGTCTGTTTGTTTGTTCAACAGGAGAGATTGAAATGAAGCAACTACTTATTGCGACTCGTAATTTTCTAGGCGAAGAAGAGGGTGTCACCGCGCTCGAATACGGCCTGTTTGCGGCGCTGATTGCGGCCGTCATCATCGGGACCGTCACCACCATCGGAACCACCTTGGAGACAGTATTTAAAAATATTTGTAACAAGCTCAGTACAGGTGCTTGCCCATAAGAAATTCGGCATAAAACAACCGTTATTTCAGGGGGTATGGGTGGGTATGACGAGTTCAGCCTAGACCTAGCCCCCATTCAATTGAGTTTCCCTTTGAGGGAGAGTGAAGATGGCCTCAGCGTTAACACCTGTCAGCTGGCAAGTCTGGTGCTTGGCCATTCTCGCGTTGGGCATGTGCATGGCGCTGGACTGGGATCTGCGTGAACAGCGCATTCCCAACACCCTCATTGTGTTTTTACTGCTCACGGGCGTGGTGATGCAAACCTTCGGCCCTGCCAACGGGCGCGGCGGACTGTTCGATTATTTCCCCGGCGCCATTGGGCTTGGCGCTGCGCTACTGGGGGCCTTGGTAGGCCTCACCCTCTTTTTACCGCTCTATCTTTTGCGCGCCATGGGTGCGGGCGACGTCAAGCTCATGGCGGCGCTGGGTGCTTTTGTGGGCACGTCAGATGTCATCGGTTTGGCTTTGTGCGTGCTAGTGGCGGGTGGCGTGATTGGCGTGGTGCGCATGTTGCTCAAACGCAATGCCAAGCAGGTGATGGGCAACGTCAAGTTAATTTTTGCAGGTATGACTCCCGGCGGCACGCGGTTTGACGCGGCCACGCAGTCGGTAGATCGCATGCCCTATGCCATCTCGTTTGCAATGGGGTTGGCTGCCTTCAGTGTTTGGCGGCTCAGCGGTGGGCCGCAGATCTTAGGTTTTTGAAACGCAATGGGACACAAGCCCCAAGGAAGGTGAGACATGAAAAGTAGCCGAGCGTTGGTCATGATTTTCTTTTCCCTCTTCGCGGGCGTTTTGGCCGTTTGGTTTGCGGCCCGATGGGTCAGTGCGCAAGCGTCGGAAAATGCCACTGCCATCGTGGTGGCCAACCAAAACCTGGATCCCGGCACACAGCTCACACCCGACATGTTGACGCAGATGGCTTGGCCTAAAGGTGCCATACCCGATGGGGCCTTCACCGACCTTAAAAAACTCGACACCCGCGTGGTCGCTGGCTCTGTCATTTACAAGGGTGAGGCGCTGTTAGAGGCCAAACTCGCGCCCGAGGGATCGGCGGGAGGCCTGTCGTCCATCATCCCGCCCGGCATGCGTGCCATTAGCATTCATGCCAATGAAGTGGTGGGTGTGGCTGGCTACATTCAGCCCGGCAGTTTGGTGGATGTGATGGTCAACACCAAAGACCAAAACGAAAAACCCATTTCCAAAATTGTGCTGGAAAGAATCTTGGTGCTGGCCACTGCACAAGATGACAAACGTGACCAAAACAAACCCAAGGTGGTGAGCGCCGTCACCTTGCAAGTGGACCCCACGCAGGCCGAAAAAATTGACCTGGCTCGCAGCATTGGCACTTTGTCCCTGATCTTGAGAAATCCGCTGGACAAAGTCGACACCGCCACCGATGGCGCTCGCAAAGACGACTTGATGGCGGGCGATGCGTTGGTGAAAACCGTTGCCCTATCAAGCACGCCCGCTAGCAGTCCACCCAAGCCCAAACCCGCAAAAGCGCAAGGGGGTGCAAAAACCGAGTCGGTCGAAGTGATTCGTGGCGTGCAAAAAGCCAACTCTAGTTATTGAGAGGTCCACATGAAACAAGTACCCAAACATAGCGTTGCCACCCAAGTGCTGTCAGCGTGTCTGCTGGCCACTGCTTCGGTGTGCACGCCCGCAGGTCAGGCGCAAGCCGAGGCCCCGTCCCCCGCCAAGGGCGCAGCGCCCCGCACTGATTTTTCGACGGTGGGTTCGGCCATGGAGTTGACCATTGGCAAGTCCACGCTGATGCGGTTGCCCTCACCGGTGGAGCGCATCTCGGTGGGGAACCCCAACATTGCCGACATCACGCTGATCAGCCCCACCGAGGTGTACCTTTTAGGCAAGAACTACGGCTCCACCAACTTGGTGATTTGGCGCAAAGGCTCGGCCACCACTGCGATGGATGTGAACGTCAGCATCAACGTGGCGCGCATGGACCAAAAGCTGCGTGAGCTCATGCCTAATGAACCCGGCATTTCCGTGCATGCCGCTGCCGACTCCATCATCCTGAGCGGGGTCGTCAGCAGCGCGCTCAAAGCCAAGTACGCCGAAGACATTGCCAACGCCTTTGTGCGCGACATCAACCGCTCTTTGGTGTTGCCCGTGATGGCGGGTGAGACCAAGGTGGCATCGGGCACGATGATTTCTGGCAGTGGTGGCGCCGCTGCTGTCGCCGCCACCACCACGGCCAAAGTGGTCAACCTGTTGCAAGTGGCTTCGGGCCAACAAGTGATGTTGGAGGTCAAAGTGGCCGAAATCTCCAAAACTTTGCTCGACAAGCTGGGCTCCAGTGTGGGCGCTACATCGGGCAGCGGGGGACTGACCTATGGCATTTTGTCCAACTTTTTGAGCTTAGGAAACGGCGTCTTCAGCATCACGGGGGACAACGGCAACAAGGTGTCCATTGATGCCCAGAAACAAGACGGCTTGATCAAAATTTTGGCCGAGCCCAACATCATCTCCATCAGCGGGCAAGAAGCCAGTTTTTTGGCAGGCGGCAAAATTTTTATTCCCGTGGCCAGCAGCAACACGGGTGGCTTCCCTGTCATCACACTGGCAGAAAAAGAGTTTGGTGTGGGCTTGAAGTTCACGCCCACGGTCATCGACGGGGGGCGCATCCACTTGAAGGTGGCCCCAGAAGTGTCCGAGTTGGCCCAAGCCGGCTCGGCCTTCACCACCGTGGCTGGCGTGACCTCGGTCTTGCCCAGCATCACCACCCGTCGGGTTCAAACCACGGTGCAGTTGATGGATGGTCAAAGCTTGGCGATTGCCGGGTTGATTAAAAACAACGTCACGGAAACCATCAAACGTGTGCCCTTGTTGGGCGATATCCCCATCTTGGGTGCGCTGTTTCGCAGCAGCGAATTTCAGAGCGATCGCACTGAGTTGATGTTCGTCATCACGCCGCGTTTGATCAAACCCGTCGATGTGGCACAAGCCCTACCCACTGACAGCTTCATCCCGCCTAGCCGGAGTCAATTTCTCTTAGGCGGCAAGCTCGAAGGTGATGGCCACGCCGAAGTGCCGCCAGACAAGCCCCAACCCCCAGAGGCAAAACCCGAGGCTGTGCCGCCCACCGCAGAACAACCGCAAGCCGGTGGCTTCGAACTCAAATAAAGGAGCGCTGCCATGACCGCCAAACTCTTCTACCGTGCGTTGTGGATCGTCACGATGCTGGGGCTGATCTACCAACTCACAGGCTGCGGCAGCACCACACCAAATTTGGATGCCAAGTTTGGTGACGCCGTGCGTGCCGCGCAACAACAGCAAACGCTAGACCCATCCGTGCCTAAGGGGGACGACCCTGTGCTGGGTATCGATGGCCAAGCGGCTGCGAGCACACAAGGGCGCTACCAAGAATCGTTCAAGACGCCACCTCAAACCTTTGAAGTGTTTGGCATCGGTGGCTCGAATGGGTCCACTGGCACAGGGCAATAGCACATGTGCACGGGTAGACCACACCCCATGCGTCACCGCCAAGGCGGGGCGGTGTTGGTCATGTTCGGTCTTTTGCTGGTGTTGTTGTTTGGCTTCATGGCATTTGCGATTGACCTAGGGCGCACCTATGTGGTTCGCACCGAGTTACAAAACGCAGCGGATGCAGCGGCGCTGGCAGGCGCCAAAGAGTTGAATCAAAAAGCCAATGGTGTGAATGGCGGCAGTGGTGTCACAGGTGCCGTGAATACGGCCATTGCCATCGCCGCACAAAACAATTTCCAGTTCTCGTCTCCCGTGACCCTCAGCGCAGCCAATATCAGCGTGGGCAGTTGCCCAGATGATGGTTCTTGCACCATGGTGCCGGCTAGCACGGTGACCACCGATGCGCAAGCGGCGGGGAAGACCTTTCTCAAAGTGGCTATTCCGCCCGTGACGCTCAACACATTTTTTGCGCAGGTGATTGGCATCACCTCAACCGGTGCGTTTGGCAGTGCTGTGGCTGGGTATTTTGTGGTCGATGTCACACCCATTGGGCTGTGCGCCATTGATGCGGCAACCCCAGGTGGACGGCGCGTTGTGGCGGGGCTTGCAGATGAACTGACGGAGTATGGATTCAGACGTGGCGTGGCCTATAACCTCATGCAACTCGGGGATGTGTCTGGCACGAGCACGCCGTATTTGATCAACCCGGTGGATGTGTATCCGGGGCCTTGCAGCAACAGCAATTCAAGCGCTAGCACCGTAGCGCCCTACATTTGTACAGGCTCCGCCACTGTGATTGTCAGTGTGCCAGGATATGTGTATGGCAGTACGGGGGTGAGTGCTGGACCAGTTGAAAAAGCACTGAACTCCCGATTCGATAACTACCAGGGAAATACCTGCGATCCGGTCAGTGCGCCACCAGATATCAACATCACCGAATACACGGTGCCATCGGGCGGCGGGGCCGGCCCCGCTGGCAACCCGCGTGACTGGATGCAGCCCGGTGGCAACGCCTTGCCCTCCCAACAATCCATCAGCATTGATCCCAATACGTTCAAACCCAAAACCCCTTTGGCAACCGCTGACTACGGCGCTTTGTGGTCGTACAGCCGTGCGGTCAAAGCCTCGGGCACGCCCCCCAATGCCACAGCGGATGACACGGCCAATGCCAACTTTGGTCTAGCGGATTGGTCCAGTTTGTATGCGGGCAACACCGCCGACACGACAGCAACAGGTTACCCATCTGGTACGTCAACGTCGCCTTACAACACGGCCGTCGGAAGCCGGTATTTCACCCCCCCGAGCCACACAGGAAAAATGAACCGTCGTGTGCTGCAAGTGGCCATTGTGGATTGCGCCAATTCAAGTGGTAATAACTGCGCAGCCAAGATAAAAGTTTTGGGCGTGGGACGTTTTTTCATGACAACCAAAGCCACTCTTCCATCGTCGATCTATGGCGAATTTGATGGCTTGCTTGACCCTGTGCCCCCCTCAGACATCCGGTTGTACAAATGAACACGACACTTGCCAGAACACAGCGACAAACAGGAGGTGTGGTGATTGAATTCGCCATTGTCATGGTGCTACTTTTGTCGATGGCGGCGGGCATCTTTGCCTTTGGTCGGGCGTTTTGGTATGCCGATGCCCTGACCAAAGCCACGCGTGATGGGGCACGTTTGCTCTCCACTTGGCCCAAAGCAAGCATCGCAAGTGCAGGCGTTGGCCAAGCAAGAAGAATGACCGCGCTCAGTGCGAACGATGCCAAGATCAGTCCCCAACTCGATCCGACTGCGAGTTCTGGGCTGTACGTGAAGGTCGCGTGCTTAAAAAGTGATTTCACCCCAGACGTTTGCACAGACGGCGTGGCCCCTAGCAACGTCAGTGTGAGCGTCAATGGGTTTTCGATCCAGCTTGGCGAGTGGTTTCCATTTGTCGACACCACAGGTGTCAACAACGCCAGCACCCTCAACTTAGCACCGCACACCACGATGCGCTATACGAATTGAGATGTCCTATGAAGCGCCACCCGCATGCACTTGCGAATCCCAAAGTCAATCAACGCGGGGTGGCCACGCTGGAGTTTGCGCTGGTGGCCCTGCCGTTCTTTTTGTTGTTGTTGGGTGTGATTGAGTTTGGGCGCTTGATGTACCTGTGGAATACCGTGCAAGAGGTCACACGCAGTGCGGCACGGCAAGCTGTGGTGACTGATTTCACCAACACAACGGCCATCACGCAACTCAAGCAATCGGCCATCTTTAGGTCCAATGCGGGTACGCTGCCAGCGGCGTCCGAGGTGAGCGATGTCACGGTCAACATCACCTATCTCCAGTCCGACGGTTTGACAGCTGTCGCGCCCATGCCCACGGACCCCGGCGACAACATCTCTGCTTGCCTAGATATCACGCGGGCCAGCAGTTGCATCAAATATGTTCAAGTCCAAGTTTGCACGGGCAGCCCATGCAATGGGGTGCCGTTTCAACCCATGGTGGGGCTTTTCGCCTACTTGGACGCATTGACCATTCCCGTCTCTACCGTGCGTATGCCCGCAGAAAGTTTGGGGTTCACACCATGACTTTCAAAATTTCAGCCCTTTCTCCACGCGCCAATGTGTTGGACGACTTGAAGGAGATCGTCTGTGGGATGCCGGGCGCGCGTATCACGGTGCATGCCGGCGGTGCGGATGTGTTGTCAGAGGTGTTGCAAGCTGAGCGACCTGATCTGGTGTTTGTGGATGTGCCTGGACCTGACGGACAAGACATGAAGCGGGTCGAACAGGTGTTGCTGAGTCATCCACTGACTTGGCTGGTGGTGTTGAGCCCTGACCGCTCTGCGGATTTTTTGATGCACGCCATGCGTGCTGGCGTGCGCGAAGTGTTGGCTGTGCCACTGGACTCGACGCAGGTTCTCCAAGCCATTCAACGGATGCAGGCGCACCAAGCCAACCTCGGGCGCGAGGGCGGCCGATCTGGGCTTGTGTTGGCAATGATGCCGTCCAAGGGGGGCGCAGGGGCCACGTTTTTGGCGACCAATCTGGCCTACGCCCTGTCCAAGCACGGCAAGCGGGTGGCGGTGCTGGATTTGAATTTGTACTTTGGCGATGCGGCTATTTATTTAAGCGACGGCTTGGCGGTGTCCAACGTGGTGGAGTTGGCCAACAAATCATGTCAGATGGATGCCACCTTGCTGGCTTCGAGCATGATCAAAGTCAGCGACTCTTTGTTTGTTTTGGCAGCCCCCGAGTCGCCCGAGCATGTGCGTGATGTGAGCGTGGCGGACATTCAAAAAATCATCGAGTTGGCCCGTGCCACCTATGACTTCGTGGTGTTGGACATAGGCAAAACGTTAGACCCCTTGACGATCAAGGCGCTGGACATGGCCGATCGCATTGATTTGGTGTTGCAACTCAACCTGCCGTGTGTGCGCGCCGCCAAACGCATGGTCTACGTGTTTCGCGATTTGGGCTATGCCAATGACAAGTTGCACTTGGTGGTCAATCGCAATGAAAAAGGCGGTGACATCAGCTTGGCAGATGTGGAGAAAACCTGCGCACTGAAAGTGACACAAACCATTCCTAACAGCCACGCGCCAGTGAGCGCGTCAATCAACCAGGGGCGACCGTTGGTGGCGTTAGCGCCGCGTGACCCTGTGGCCTTGGCCCTCGACGCTTGGGCCGAAACCTTAGACCCAACGCCGCAGCAAAAAACAGGTGGCTGGTTCAGCGGATTGAGGGGTAAATCATCATGAGTTTAAGAAGCCACATCACAGACATGGCCGTCGCCAGTGAGGCGACTCCCTCCGATTACTACCAGCTCAAAGCCCAGCTCCACAAAGATTTGCTAGGCCGCGTGGATTTGAAAGGCCTCAATGCTTTGCCGCCAGAGCAGTTGCGCGACCAACTGGGGCTGTTGATTGAAAACATGTTGATCGAGTCCGGTGTGGCGCTGAATGCGCAGGACCGAAAAAAAATCACGCAAGACATTCAAAACGAGGTCACAGGGTTAGGGCCTTTGGAGCCCTTGCTCAACGACCCCACGGTGTCGGATATTTTGGTCAACGGGTCTAAGCAGGTGTATGTGGAGCGCAAAGGGCGGCTGGAGTTGACGGACGTTGTGTTTTCTGACACCGCACACTTGATGAAAATCATCGACAAGATCGTGTCGCGCGTGGGGCGGCGTGTGGACGAATCCAGCCCCATGGTGGATGCGCGCTTGCCCGATGGCTCGCGGGTGAACGCCATCATTCCGCCGCTCGCGCTGGACGGTCCCATTTTGTCGATCCGTCGTTTTTCTGTGGTGCCTTTGACGCTGGACGATTTGATTCGCAGCAAAACCGTGACGCCTGAATTGGGCGCACTGTTGATGGTGATGGTCAAGGCCAAGCTCAACATTTTGATTTCTGGCGGGACGGGTTCAGGTAAAACCACGACCTTGAATGTCATGTCGGCGGGCATTCCCCACAACGAGCGCATTGTCACGATTGAAGATGCGGCTGAGTTGCGCTTGCAGCAGCCCCATGTGGTGCGTTTAGAAACACGCCCCCCAAATTTAGAAGGCCGAGGCGAGGTGACACAACGCGCGCTGGTGCGCAACAGCTTGCGCATGCGTCCCGACCGAATCATTTTGGGTGAGGTGCGCGGGCTAGAGGTGCTGGACATGCTGCAAGCCATGAACACCGGACACGAAGGCTCAATGGCCACGGTGCACGCCAACACGCCCCGCGATGCCTTGACGCGCCTGGAGAACATGGCGGGCATGGGGGGCACGACCATTCCGCCCAAGATCATGCGACAACAAATCAGCTCGGCCATTTCGGTGGTGATCCAAATTTCGCGATTGACCGATGGCCACCGCAAGCTGGTGAGTGTGCAAGAGATTGTGGGCACCGAGGGCGACATGATCACCATGCAAGAGATTTACAGCTTCATGCAGACAGGCGTGACTTCTGACGGCACGGTGCAGGGCTACTTCAGTGCCACGGGGGTACGCCCCCATTTCATGCAAAAGCTCAAATCGTTTGGGCTGTCCTTGCCGGACGGCACCTTTGATCAATCCAGAATTTACGAGTGACACCATGAACACCTATTCCACACTCTTGTTGGTCTTTGGATTTTTAGCTGCTGTGCTGCTGGTCGAAGGCGTGTACTGGCTGTGGAGCGACACCAGTAGCCCAGAGTTCAAGCGGGTCAGGCAGCGTCTAGAGGGCTTGGTCAAAGGCGAGGCAGGCCGCCCGCAAGGTGGTTTTGAAAAAAAACGACTGCTGGCAAACGCGCCCAAAGTGCATGCGCTGCTGTCTCAGTACTCGGGCGCACAAAGCTTGGACCATCTGTTGCAGCAGGCAGGCGCCAAGAGCACGGTGGCGCAGCTGTTAGGCACGTGTGTGGTGAGTGGTTTGGTCGGCGTGGGGTTGGGAATTTTCTTGCGAGGCGCTTGGGTGACGATGGCCGTGACGACGGTGGCGTTGCTGTTTTTCCCCTTGCTGCGTGTGCGATGGCAGAAGTCCAATCGCATGGCACGCATCAGCAGCCAACTGCCCGATGCGTTGGACTTTATTTGCCGCGCCTTGAAAGCCGGCCATGCTTTTTCAGCAGCCCTGTCCATGGTGGGCGATGAAGCGCAAGAGCCCATTGCGAGTGAGTTCAAAGCCGTGTTCGATGAGATCACCTTTGGCGTCTCCATCAAAACCGCCATGCTCAATCTGGCCGAGCGTGTGCCCAGTGGCGATATGCGCTACTTTGTGATGGCCGTGATCATCCAGTTAGAAACGGGCGGCAATTTGACCGAGCTGTTGAACATGTTGTCCAACTTGATGCGCGAGCGATTCAAGCTGTTTGGCAAGATCCAAACCTTAGCGGCGGAGGGCAAGCTGTCGGGCTATATCTTGACGGCGCTGCCATTTGGATTGGCTTTTATTCTGAACATCTTGAACCCCAGCTACATGCATGTTCTTTTCACCGAACCCATGGGCATCAAGCTGGTGATGGGCGCGCTGGTGATGATGGGAATTGGTGTGTTGTTACTTTTCCGAATTGTGAATATTCGCGTTTAAGGGGTGCCGTATGAATACGCCAGTCGTCTTGCTCATTGCGGTGTTTTTCTCAGTCACAGGCATGGTGTTGGGCTTGGGGTTTTGGCTCACGCGCGACGTGGCCTTGGGCCGGCGCTTGAATCAAATTCAAGGCGGTGCTGACACGCCGAGTGAGGCGGGGCCTGCCTGGACCGCCAAGATGGCCAAATTGGCGCAGCCGTTTGCCCACTTGAGTGCGCCCAAAGACGTGGAAGATGCGTCGCACCTTCGGGTCAAGTTCATGAACGCCGGCTTGCGCGATGCGAGTTGGCTGACGGTGTTTTTTGGCATCAAAGTAATTTTGACGCTGCTCTTGCCGCTTGGGTATTTGTTTTACAGCGGTCTCGTTCGTGGCCAAAGCCTGTCTATGTCGGTGGTCTTTTTTACCCTTGGCATGGCGACCGTAGGTTGCTATTTGCCCAATGCGGTGTTGGCCATGAAGATTCGCGCGCGCCAGCAAGAGATAGATCAGGCACTGCCAGACGCCATCGACATGATGACGGTGTGTGTGGAGGCCGGCTTGGCCCTTGATGCTGCCATGCGACGCAGCTGCGAAGAGTTGCACATGAGTAGCCCCGCCTTGGCCGATGAGTTGGGGCTCATGCTGCTGGAGTTGCAAGCCGGAGCATCCCGCGTGAACGCCATGCACAACCTCGTGCAGCGCACCGGTGTGGCCGATGTCACCACGTTTGTAACGATCTTGTTGCAGTCCGAACACTTTGGCACCGACGTGGGCAACGCCATGCGAACGCTGTCGTCCATGATGCGCGAAACCCGAAGACAGCGCGCCGAAGAGCGGGCCGCCAAGATTCCCGTGAAGATGCTTTTCCCTTTGATTTTTTTCATCTTTCCGTCCATGTTCATCGTGATTTTGGGGCCCGCCATGATTGGCATCTTCAAGGTGTTGTTGCCCAGCATGAGCGGTGGAAATTGAGGCAATGAAGGAGTACGTCATGAGCCACTATGTCAAATATGTCTCGGCGCTGTCTGCGGGTGCGCTGATGGGGTGTTCGCAGTTTGCCCTCGCGCCCACGGATGGCGCGCCCAAGATGCAACCCGTGGCGCGTATCACCAGCCCCGTGTCTGAGGTGGAGGAACTGTTCATCTTGGGGCGCAAGGCACACGGTTTGAGGCAATTGGACGTGGCCGAAGGGCGCTATGCCAAGGTCTTGATCTTGCAACCTGAACATGTGGGTGCCCTGAACGCGATGGCCGTGATTTATGCCCAGACTCAGCGGCCTGAGCCAGCCTATGCGTTGTTTGAGCGCGCGCTGGCCATAGACCCTAACGCCGCCTTTGTGCACAACAACTATGGCTACGCCTTGATGATGGCGGGGCGCTTGGAGTCCGCACAAGCGCAGCTCGATCGTGCGCAAGCCTTGAACCCAGCGAGTGTGTTGACCCTTAAAAACCAAGCGCTGCTGGCACAAGTCAAAGGCATCGCTCTGGCATTGACCACGCCCAAAACCACCACGCCAAAACCTGTCGCGTCCGAGGGGCCACAACTGGTGGCTGTGCAAGCCAATGTGTATGAATTGCGTGATCCGTTGAAGATTGAGGTTTCCAATGGGGTGGGCATTCCCAACCTCGCCCGGCGTACGGCCCAACGTCTGGCACCGTTGGGCGTCGTCACTGCCCGTTTGACCAACCAACCGGGTTACAAGCAAGTGGCGACCGAAATTTTTTACCGCCCCGGGCAGTGGGAGGCTGCGCGGGCTTTGTCGGACAAGTTGCCCATGGCTGCGAAAGTGATTGCGGCCCATGACATGGACGCTCGCGTGCAAGTTCGGCTGGTGTTAGGGCGTGACTTAGATTTGAACGCTTTGGCCGCTTGGTTGGATGGGTTAGGTGCGCCCTTGGCTGAGTCGCCCCCTGTGGCACACTCGCCAATCGGCGCAGCGCGCATTCAACACGAGGACGACCATGCCAGAGATCATTCTTCACCACTACCCCTTGTCGCCCTTTGCGGAGAAGGTGCGATTGATCTTGGGGTATAAAAACCTCGCATGGCAGAGCGTGACCATCCCCATGTACATGCCCAAGTCCGATGTGGTGGCTTTGACAGGCGGCCATCGCCGCACGCCTTTTATGCAAATTGGTGCGGACATGTATTGCGACACCAACTTGATTTGTGATGTGCTTGAACACCTTGCACCCACCCCAACGCTGTACCCCGATGCCGTCAAAGGAACGACGCGCATTGTGGCGCAGTGGGCGGACACCTTGGTATTTCCCATTGCCATGGCCTACAACTTTCAGCCAGCAGGCGCGGCGCATGTGTTGGCGTCTTGGGCCCCAGAGGATGTGAAAAATTTTGTGCAAGACCGAACCCAGATGCGCGGTGGTGCGCCGCGCATGTTGGCAGTCGACGCCATAGGCATGTACAAAAGCTATCTGCGCCGTCTTTCGCACATGCTGGAGCAACCCCCATTTTTGTTGGGCGATGCGCCGTCGCTGGCTGACTTCTCGGCCTATCACCCCACGTGGTACACCCTGCGCCAAGTGCCCAATTTGGCCGATATTTTTGACGCCACGCCCAACGTGCGCGACTGGGTGCTGCGCATGGAAAAGTTGGGCCACGGCACGCCCACAGATCTTTCATCGGGCCAAGCCATCCAGATCGCGCATGACAGCACGCCCCAGGATATGTCGCATGAGCCCTTCATCGACCACCACGGCATCGCTTTGGGCAGCCCCGTGGTCATCACCGCGGAGTCGTTTGGTTTAGAACCCACCGCCGGTGAACTGGTCGCCGCCACCCGCACGCGCTACACCGTGCGCCGTCACGATGAACGGGCAGGAACCGTGCAGGTGCACTTCCCACGGCTGGGCTTCATTTTGAAAAAAGCTGAATAAATCGGCCCGTCGCTAGGGCAAAATTGCCCGATGCAAAAAATTACCCGCCAACTCGCGGACGAAATCAAAATCTCCGAAGCCCAAGTCCGCGCTGCCGTTGAGCTGCTGGACGGTGGTGCGACCGTGCCCTTTATTGCCCGTTACCGCAAAGAGGTGACCAACGGCTTGGATGACATTCAGCTGCGCGAACTCGAAGCGCGCCTGAGCTACTTGCGTGAGCTGACCGACCGCCGCGCTGCGGTGATCAAAAGCATTCAAGAACAAGGCAAGCTCACGCCCGAATTGCTGGCCGCCATCGACGCTGCGCCCACCAAGCAAGAGCTGGAAGACATTTACTTGCCCTTCAAGCCCAAGCGCCGCACCAAGGGCATGATTGCCAAAGAAGCAGGCCTGGAGCCACTGGCTGACCAGCTGTTTGCCGATCCGACGCTCAACCCCAACGTGGAAGCCGAAGCGTTCATCCTGCAAAACAAAGAGGCATTGGGCAAGATTGAAGGGGCAGACTTTTCATCAGTGGCCGCTGTGCTGGACGGTGTGCGTGACCTGTTGAGCGAACGCTGGGCCGAAGACGCTTCTTTGGTTCAGTCTTTGCGCGAATGGCTGTGGACCGAAGGTTTGTTCCGCAGCAAGCTGGCGACTGGCAAAGACGAAAACAACCCCGACGTGGCGAAGTTTCGCGACTACTTTGATTACGACGAACCCGTGGGCCGCGTGCCCTCGCACCGTGCTTTGGCTGTGTTCCGTGGCCGTGCGCTGGAAATGCTCGACGCCAAACTGGTGCTGCCCGAGCCGCAGGCGAGTGTCAATGCCAAGCCTGAGCCCGGCAAACCCAGCTTGGCCGAAGGCAAGATTGCCTTGCACTTAGGCTGGAGCCATTCCAGCAGGGCAGGGGATGACCTGATTCGCAAATGCGTGGCGTGGACGTGGCGCGTCAAGCTCAGCCTCTCCACCGAGCGCGATTTGTTCACACGCCTGCGCGAAGACGCCGAGAAGGTGGCCATCAAAGTGTTTGCCGACAACCTGCGCGATCTGCTGCTGGCCGCACCTGCGGGCCCACGCGTGGTGATGGGCCTAGACCCCGGCATTCGCACTGGCGTGAAAGTGGCCGTGGTCGATGCCACGGGCAAGCTGGTGGAAACGGCCACCGTGTACCCACACGAGCCCCGTAAAGATTGGGATGGCTCGCTCTACACCTTGGCCAAGCTGGCCGAGAAGCACGGTGTGAATCTGATTGCCATTGGCAACGGTACGGCCAGCCGTGAGACCGACAAACTGGCAGGCGAACTGATCAAGCTCATGGCCAAACATGACGCAGCCAAAGTGATTGACAAAGTGGTGGTCAGCGAAGCCGGTGCGTCGGTGTACAGCGCCAGTGAATACGCCAGCAACGAAATGCCCGATGTGGACGTGAGCCTGCGCGGCGCAGCCAGCATTGCGCGACGCTTGCAAGACCCCTTGGCCGAACTGGTGAAGATTGACCCCAAATCCATTGGCGTGGGCCAGTACCAACACGATGTGAACCAAAGCGAACTCGCCCGCACCCTTGAAGCCGTGGTGGAAGACTGCGTGAACGCCGTGGGTGTAGACCTCAACACCGCCAGCGTGCCCTTGCTCACCCGCGTGTCGGGCCTGAGCACCACCACCGCCAAAGCCGTGGTGCGTTGGCGCGAAGCCAATGGCGCGTTTGCCAACCGCCAACAGTTGCTCAAGGTCACGGGCCTAGGTGCAAAAACGTTTGAGCAAAGCGCGGGCTTTTTGCGCATCCGAGGCGGCGACAACCCGCTGGACATGACAGCCGTTCACCCTGAAACCTACCCAGTGGTCGAGCGCATCATGGCGCAAACCGGCAAGCCTGTGGCCGAGCTGATGGGCCGAGCCGACATGCTCAAAACCTTGAAGCCCGAGCTGTTTGCCAACGACACCGTGGGCGTGATCACCGTCAAAGACATCTTGAGCGAACTCGAAAAGCCAGGCCGCGACCCGCGCCCCGACTTCAAAGTGGCCAAGCTGCAAGATGGCGTAGAAGACATCAAAGACCTGAAGGTCGACATGGTGCTCGAAGGCACGGTCAGCAACGTGGCCGCCTTTGGCGCGTTTGTCGATTTGGGTGTGCACCAAGACGGCTTGATTCACGTCAGCCAACTCAGCAACAAATTCATCACCGACGCCCGCGAAGTGGTGAAAACCGGTGACATCATCAAGGTCAAAGTGCTCGAAGTGGACGTGGCCCGCAAACGCATCAGCTTGACCATGAAAATGGATGGTGCGCCTGCGCGCAAGGATGGCCCTAATGCCGCACGTTCAGACAACCGCTTTGAACACGCCGGCCGTGACAACCGCCAGCGTGGTGGTGGCAGCTACAGCAGTGGCTACACCGCGCCACCGCAAGCGGCAGCGGGCTCGGCCATGGCGAGTGCGTTTGCCAAGTTGCAGGGTTTGAAGAAGTAAAAGGGATTGACAATGTTATTACCTAGTAATAACATCACAGATACGCATCAGCACATGGAGGCCACATGCACATCGCCATCCGACCCTTTGGAAACTCACGCGGCATCGTCATTCCTAAGCCTTTGCTCACGCAACTTGGCCTAGAAAACGACGCTGAAGTGAGTGTAGAAAACGGTGCGCTAGTCATTCGCAAGCCGGCCCAAGCTGCAAGGGCAGGGTGGGGCGAGGCCGCCAAAGCGTTGGCCCAAGCCAATGACGATGTGCTGGTCATGGGCGACTTTGGCAATGAGGCCGATGAGGACTTGACGTGGTAAGCCGTGGTGAGGTTTGGCTCGTCAACTTAGACCCTGCGGTAGGCAGCGAAATTCGCAAATCGCGTCCATGCGTGGTGATCTCGCCACCTGAGTTGAACGAGCATCTAAAAACTGTCATCGTGGCCCCCATGACTTCACAAGGGTTTCAAGCGCCATTTCGCATTTCGTTGACATTTCAAGGAACCACGGGCTTGGTGCTGCTTGATCAGCTACGCACCATTGACAAATCTCGGCTCATCAAAAAGCTAGGGCGTATTCAGCCCAAAACATTGACGACCACATTGCAAAAACTCAAAGAGCTGTTTGAGGTTTAACCAAATTGAAGGCCCTGCACATCTACGCCGGCCCCAAAGCCTTGGCCCACATCGAAGCCAACGGCTTGAAGTCTGAGCACATCGGTGTTATCCCCGCTGCGGCGGGTGGGCCCAAAGGTTTGATCCTCGGGCCAATGGACCGGTTTTTGTTTGGTGAGTGGTTGCCGAAAAGCACCCAGCCCATCGACTTGGTGGGTGCATCCATTGGCGCGTGGCGCATGGCCACGGCGTGTTTGGACAAGCCCGTGCAAGGCTTTGATCGCTTGTCGCATGACTACATTCACCAAGACTACAAAGTGCCTCAAGGCCAAAGGCGTCCGAGCGCCCAACAGGTGAGCGAGGCGTTTGGTAAAAGCCTGAACGCTTTTTTCGGCGGGCGCATTGGAGAAGTGCTGAGCAACCCGCGCTACCGCCTGCATGTGGTGACCTCGCGTGGCAAACACATCCTCCAGCGCGAGCATCCGCTGCTGACCCCCTTGGGTTATGCAGGTGCGTATGTGTGCAACGCCCTACAACGCAAAGCCATGGGCGCGTGGCTAGAGCGCGTGGTGTTTTCTAACCGTGGCGAGCTGCCGTTTGATGCCAGCGACTTTGCCACCCAACACATGGCGCTCAACGAACGCAACTTCATGGCCGCGCTGCAAGCCAGTTGCGCTATCCCGTTTGTGTTGCAAGCCGTGCATGACATCCCCGATGCCCCCACGGGCGCGTATTGGGATGGTGGCATCACCGACTACCACTTGCACCTGAACTACAACGGCTTGGCGAAAAGTCCTTTGGTGCTTTACCCGCACTTTCAACAGGCCGTGGTGCCCGGCTGGCTAGACAAAGCGTGGAAGTGGCGGCACAAAGCTACGCCGTTTTTAGACAACACCATCGTCTTGGCGCCCAACCCCGAGTGGGTCAACACCTTGCCCAACGGCAAGTTGCCAGACCGCAGCGACTTTGTGACCTACACCTCAGACTTCGAGGGGCGGGTGAAGGTTTGGCAAGAGGCTGTCAGTGCTAGTGAGCAGTTGGCTGCTGAATTTGCAGACTGGTTGGACCACCCCAACACGTCGGCTGTCCATCGTCTTTGAGGCCATCGCCATAGACCGTTCAGTGGCTTACATCGCCGCTTGCAGCATCTCGCGATATTCCTGCGCTGTGGCCAAGCGCGGGTTGGTTTTGTGGCAGTGGTCGGCCATGGCACCTTCGATGATTTTGTCAAACCCGGCAGGATCCACGCCCATATCGGCCAAGCCTTTGGGCAAGCCCAAACGTGCATTCATCGCGGTGATGGCTTGGGCAATGGCCTCGGCCGCTTCGAGCGGGTGGTGAATTTCACCTAAGCCCATCGCATAGGCCATGCGCTGCATGCGGCGCTCTTTTTGTACCGACTCGGCTTCGGCATTGAAGCGCACCACCGCGGGCAAGAACATGGCGTTCAAGGTGCCGTGGTGCAAGCGCGGGTTCACACCGCCTAGGCTGTGGCTGAGCGAATGCACGCAGCCCAAACCTTTTTGAAACGCCATCGCGCCTTGCATGGAAGCGCTCATCATGTTCAGGCGTGCCTCGCGGTCTTGGCCGTCATTCATAGCGCGTTCGATGTGCGCCCAGCCGCGTGTGAGGCCGTCTAACGCAATGCCGTCAGCCGGCGGGTTGAATGGGGCAGCCATGAAGGTTTCCATGCAGTGGGCGATAGCGTCCATGCCAGTGGCGGCTGTAAGCGATGGCGGCAAGCCTAAGGTGAGCTCAGGGTCGAGCAGGGCGGCTTTGGGTACCAAGTGCCACGCGTGAAAACCCAGCTTGCGCCCATCGTCCACGATGACGATGGCCCCGCGCGCCACTTCGCTGCCCGTGCCTGCGGTGGTGGGGACGGCAATGATGGGCGAGACAGCAGGCGTGATTTTGAGCGAGCCGCCTTCGATGGTGGCGTAATTTTTGAGCGGGCCTTCGTGGGTGGCTGCAAGGGCCACGCCCTTGGCGCAGTCGATGGACGAGCCGCCGCCCAAGGCAATCAGGCCATCACACTGGTGGGCGTGATACACCGCCACCGCTGCACGCACCGCAGCTTCGGTGGGGTTGGATGGCGTTTGGTCAAACACCGCGACCTCTTGAATAAGTGGCCAACCCTGCAAGGCATGCAACGCCTTTTGCAAAATGCCCACGGCTTTGACGCCTGGGTCAGTCACGATGAGCGGGCGTTGGATGTTGGCTTTTTCGCATTCGGCGCCGAGGGTCGCGAGCACGCCAAAGTCGATCTGGATGTTAGTGAGGTAAAGAATTTGAGCCATGGCACACTATAAAACATGACCCACCCACGTAACCCGCAAAGCCTGCTCACCCCCGCCATGCGCGATGTGCTGCACGCCATTGCCAAAGCAGGCCGTCCGCCGATGGCGCTGCAGACACCCGAGCAAGCCAAACAAGCCTACGCCTTGGGTGCAGGCGTGTTGGAGGTGAATGCACAAAAAATGGCGCGTGACGACACGCTGCACATACCCACCCGTGATGGGGCCACGCTGCGCGCCAAGCTGTGGGCTGAACACGCCAAACCCAACTTGCCGGTGCTGCTGTACTTTCATGGCGGTGGTTTCACGGTAGGCAGCCCTGAAACCCACGAAGCACTGTGCAAACACTTAGCCCACTTAGGGCACTGCGCCGTGGTTTCGCTGGACTATCGCTTGGCCCCTGAGTACACATTCCCGACCGCCCACAACGACGCGTTGGATGCCCTGCAATGGCTGGCCGCTAACGCTGAAAAACTCGGGCTAGATGCCACACGCATCGCCATTGGCGGTGACAGCGCGGGCGGCACCTTGACTGCGTCTACCGCCATTGCCGCGCGTGATGCTGGCATTGACCTGAAACTTCAGCTCATGTTCTACCCGGGCTGCTCGCCCGAGTATTTGGCTTCCGCCCACACCTTTGAAAAAGGCTTCTTGCTGGAAAAAGCCAGCATTGAATACTTTTACGGCCACTACGTTCCTCACCTTGACGACAGACGGAACCCGCGCTTTTCGCCCATGCTGGCCGATGTGTCTGGCGTCGCCCCGGCCTGGTTGGGCTTGGCAGAGTGCGACCCGTTGGTGGACGAAGGCATCGCCTACGCTGACCATCTGCGTTTGAGCGGGGTGGCTGTGGATTTGGAAATTTACAAAGGCGTGGTGCACAGCTTTATCCAAATGGGCCGCGTCATCCCCGAAGCGCTGACAGCGCACGCCGATGCGGCGCGTGCTTTGCGACATGCGTTTGGGCTTTGATGTGTCGCAAGAGCAAGCAGCGCTGATGTTTAGATATCGTCGCGCAGCCCATAAGGCAGTGGCAACAGGCGCAACACAGCGCCATCTGCCGCACCCAAATGCAAGGTGCTGTTTTCAGTCGCACTCAGTTGCAACTCGACCACCGCCACATGGTTCTCGCCATCCGATGCAGCTTGCGCCACCAAGCCACAAGGCTGTGAGACATCTAAGCTCGAAAACACCTCTTGCCCAGCCGCCATTGGCATATGGCTTTGCACAATGAAAGCGCGTCGCTTCAAGGTGCCACGAAACTGGCTGCGCGCCACCACTTCTTGGCCGGGGTAGCAGCCTTTTTTGAAGTTCACGCCATCGACCGATTCGTAGTTGAGCATTTGCGGTACAAAGGCTTCGAAGGTGGCCAGCTCGACCCATGCAATGCCGCTCATCACTTCGCCGACTTGCCACTGTTCGGCACTCAGTGCTGGGCCTGTTGGCACGACCACGTCTTTGGCGGCAAGCCAAAAAGCGCGAGGTTGGCCTAGGGCGGGGTAGAGGGTGAGCACATCAGCTGCGCCTGCTGCGTGACGTTGCCATGGCTCCAACGCCAACGAAGTAGACAAGGCGCCAGAGGGGGCGCCACTCAAAGCTTGGATTACGGCCGTTCCTGCTAAACCGCGCAACTCAAACTCATCCGTGGCATCGCTCAGTTTGGCTTTGGCGCGCATGACAAACATGGACAGGCGCTTGACGGTTTGGGCCAGCAGGTCTTTGCGGCAAATCAGCAGCACTTCTTCGGCTGAGCGCTTGTAGACCACAAAGCTCGCTTGCATGCGGCCCTTGGCGTTGCAAAAGGCAGCCAAGCGGCACTGGCCTTCTTTCATCAACAGCACATCGTTGGTGAGCTGGTTGTGCAAAAAGCTGGCAGCGTCTGCACCCGCAGCGCGGATGATGCCAAGGTGGGGCAGGGGGGCAACGCCGTTCAGGGGCATTGAGGGTGAGAAGGTGTTCAAAGACATGGGTGAATTATCATGCCCGCTTGATGAAAACAATCAAACAAATCTTTTGGACGGTGTTGGGTTTTGCTTTGTTGCTGCTGGCCGCATCTGGCTGGTGGGTGTTAACGCCCATGTCGCTGTCCACACCCACGGTGGATTTGTCTATCGAGCCACAAACCCCTGTGCGCGACATTGCCCAAGCCGTGGCCGATGCCGGTGTGGCGGTGCCGCCCGTTGTGTTGTATGCGTTTTTGCGTGCCAGTGGCCAATCACGCAAGCTGCGTGCAGGCAGTTATGAACTCAGCCAAGGCAACACGCCCCTCGATTTGCTACGCAAACTCAGCCGTGGCGAAGAAAGCCTCAAAGCCATCAGCCTGATTGACGGCTGGACGTTTCGCCAATTCCGCACAGCGCTGGCCAAGGCCGAAGGCCTCAAGCACGACACCAAAGACTTGGACGATGACGCGCTGATGGCCCAGCTCGGCATGTCGGGCGTAGCCCCGGAAGGTCGCTTTTTCCCCGATACCTACACCTACGGCAAAGGCACATCCGAGCTGCATGTGATGGCGCGTGCTGCCAAGGCCATGAACAAACAACTCGATGCCGCATGGAAGCAGCGTGGCGCCGATATTCAAGTGAAAACGCCAGAAGAAGCGCTGGTGTTAGCCAGCATCGTCGAGAAAGAAACCGGCCGCGAGAGCGACCGCACCACCATCAGCCGTGTGTTTCACAACCGTTTAGCCATTGGCATGCCGCTGCAAACCGACCCCACCGTGATTTACGGCATGTTTGACGATTTCGATGGCAACCTGCGTCGTGCCGACCTGCACACCGACCACCCTTGGAATACCTACACCCGCAAAGGCCTGCCACCCACGCCCATCGCCATGCCTGGGCGCAACGCCCTCAAAGCAGCCGTGCAGCCCGCAGCCAGCAATGCGCTGTACTTTGTGGCCAAAGGCGATGGCACCAGCTACTTCAGCGCCACGCTGGATGAGCACAACACAGCCGTCAACCGCTACCAACGACAGGCAAAATAGCGGGCTATGACAAAAACAGGTCTGTTCATCAGTTTTGAGGGCATCGACGGCGCGGGCAAGTCCACGCACATCGATGGTTTGGCCGCCGCGTTCAAAGCGCAGGGCCGCCAAGTCACGCTCACCCGCGAACCCGGCGGCACGCCATTGGCGGAGAAGCTGCGCGAGATGGTGTTGCACGACGCGATGGATTCGCTGACCGAAGCCCTGCTGATCTTCGCCGCACGCCGCGACCATTTGCAAAACGTGATCGAACCCGCGTTGGCCCGTGGCGATGTGGTGCTGTGCGACCGCTTCACCGATGCCACCTTTGCGTACCAAGGCAGTGGGCGTGGCTTTGACCTCTATGTGCTGGAACAACTCGAAAGTTGGGTGCAAGCGGCACCAAACGGCCTGCGTCAACCCGATGTGACCGTGTGGTTTGAACTCGACCCCGCCATTGCTGCGGTGCGCTTAGCCGGTGCACGTGTGCCCGACCGCTTTGAAGCGCAACCTGTGACGTTTTTTCAAAAAGTTTCTGATGGCTACGCACGTCGCGCTGAGGCGGATGCCCAACGCTTTGTGCGTCTAGACGGCGCGCAAACCCGCGAAGCCGTGTGGCAGCAACTGCACCACAATTTTGTGCAACGCGGCTGGCTATCTGCGCTTGCCGCATGAGCGAAGTCGCCACATCCCCCAAAGGCTCAGCTGCGCGCCCTGTGCTGAGCCCTTGGCTGCAAGGTCAGCTCACCACATTGCTAGAGCGACGCGGCCACGCTTGGTTGCTGCAAGGCCCGTCAGGACTCGGCCAATACACACTGGGCCTAGAGCTGGCCCGTGCATGGCTATGTGAAGCCCCCACAAAGCAGGGCGCTTGCTACCAATGCCGCAGCTGCCACGCCGTTGACGTGCGCACCCATGCCGACCTGCGTACGCTGATGCCGGAAGCCTTGGCGCTAGAGCTAAGCTGGCCGCTCGACGAGAAAACCCAAAAAGACCTCGACGACAAAAAACGCAAACCCAGCAAAGAAATTCGCGTAGAAGCCGCGCGCGACATGGTGGCATTCAGCCAACAAACCCGCTCGGGTGGTGCCACCAAAGTGGTGTTTGTCTATCCAGCCGAGCGCATGAACCATGTGACGGCCAACACCATCCTCAAAACACTCGAAGAACCCCCAGGCGAATGCCGCTTTGTGCTGGCCAGCGAAGCCGCCCACCAGCTGTTGCCGACCATCCGCAGCCGTTGCCAAACTCACACCATGGTGTGGCCCACCGAGGCTGAGGCCTTGAGCTGGCTGCAAACCCAAGGCGTCCCCGCTGCTGAGGCTGCCGTGTTGCTGCGCGCTGCGGGGGGCCGCCCCGAAGATGCGCTAGACCTCGCCAACGCAGGCCTCAAAGCCGCGCACTGGGCAGGCTTGCCCAAAGCCGTGTTGCGCGGTGATGTGAGCGCGGTCTCTGACGCCACACCCTCAAAAGCCATTGCCATGCTGCAAAAGCTGTGTCACGACTTGCTGGCTTTGCGCACAGGGGGTGAACCGCGCTTCTTCATGGTGGCCGATTTGCCGGTGGCTGGCACGCTGAGCTCGCTCACCCAATGGTCGAAAGACTTGATGGACGCCGCGCGTACCGCTGAGCACCCTTACAACGCGGGCTTGATGTTTGAGGCTTTGGTGGCGCGGGCGCAAACAGCGTTGCGCGCCAAAGACTGAACCCACCAGCTCACACGCCTTCAAAGACATATGTTCACTGATTCCCACTGCCACCTGAATTTTCCAGAGCTCGCTGAAAACATCCTGACCATTCGCGATGACATGGCCAAGGCCCAAGTCACCCGCGCATTGGTCATCAGCACCACGCTGGAACGCTTCCCCGAAGTGCACGCCCTAGCCACGCGTTTTGACAATTTTTGGGCCACCGTGGGCGTACACCCCGACAACGAAGGCGTGCAAGAACCCACATTAGAAGACCTGCTGACTCGCGCCAAATTGCCCAAAGTGGTGGGCATTGGTGAAACAGGGTTGGACTACTACCGCTTGGGCGAACGCACCGTGGCTGATATGGAATGGCAGCGCAACCGCTTTCGTGTGCATATTCAGGCGGCTCAGCAAACTCAGTTGCCATTGGTCATTCACACCCGCAGCTCTTCTGTCGACACGATTGCCATTTTGAAAGAGCAGGGCGAAGACGGTTCAGCGGGTAGTGCAGGGGGCGTGTTTCACTGCTTCACTGAAACCGCAGATGTGGCACGCGCCGGTTTGGACCTAGGCTTGTACATCTCGTTCTCAGGCATCTTGACTTTCAAAAATGCGCAAGACTTGCGCGATGTGGCCAAATTTGTACCAATGGAGCGCATCTTGATTGAGACCGATAGTCCTTATTTGGCGCCTGTGCCTTACCGAGGTAAAACCAACAACCCCTCTTATGTGCCATTTGTGGCCAAGCAAATTGCCGAGATCAAAGGCATGTCTATTGAGGCGATCGCAGAGGCCACCAGTCGTAATTTTGACCAACTTTTCAGCGCAGTTTTAAAATGACAAAATACTTTAAGTATTTTTTATATCTATATGTTTTCATTGGATATTCTTTGTCTATCGCCGGCTCTTATGATGATTTTTTCAAAGCCCTACATTTTGATCATCCCGAGGTCGTTGAACGCCTGTTGGCACGTGGTTTTGACCCCAATACCTCGAATGAAAATGGCGTTCCGGGCCTGATTGTTGCGATTCAATCTGACTCACCCAAATCGGCATTGGTGCTTGCGAAGTCCCCCAAAACCAAGGTCGAGTTTGTCAACAGCCTGAACGAAACCCCGCTGATGCTCGCGGCCATTCACAACCAATTGGCGCTCGCGCAGGTGTTGATTGACCGAGGCGCAGAAGTCAATCGTCCAGGCTGGACGCCATTACATTACGCAGCCACGCGCGGGCATCGGGACATGATGCGTCTGCTGCTCGACCACGATGCCTACATCGACAGCGAGTCTCCCAATGGCACCACGCCCTTGATGATGGCAGCCTATACAGGGACACCGCTGGCTGTGAAATTGTTGTTAGAAGAAGGTGCCGATCCAACCCTGGCCAACAGCGACCATACGACGGCACTTGACCTAGCCGTGCGCACTGAGCACGCCCAAAGTGCGTTTTACATTCGTGCTTTCATCGAGTCTTGGTTCATTCAGAACCCAGTCAATGAGTAGTGGTTTGGCAAGCAAGCCCATGAGTCGCATGCTTGCCAATTTCCCACTTTAAAACTTTACATAATATACATCGTATAAATTAATGATTGCTGCGGCTTTGAGCCGGTCTAGATTCAATCATCCTGTGATTCGTGCTGTTGATGCGCCCACAACAGCAGCGCATCACGGCCCTCAACGACCAAATCAATCTTTTGCCCCAGAGGCAGGCACAGTTTGGTGGGCACATGGCCAAAGGGTAAATCGGTCAACACAGGCGCTTTGATTTGCGAGCGCAGCCAATCGACCACACTTTGCAGTTTGAAGCCTTTGTCGTGCGCGGTGAGTTTGTAGTTGCTGAACTGGCCCAGTACCACCGCTTTTTGTTGTGCCAACACACCGGCATGCAGCAGCTGTGTGAGCATGCGCTCGATGCGATACGGATGTTCGCCTATGTCTTCGAGGAACAAGACCCCATTTTTGATTTGTGGGAAATAGGGCGTGCCGAGCAAAGACACCAAAACAGCCAGGTTGCCCCCCCAAAGCACTGCATCATGCGCCCACACACCGGGTCGGCGCTTGGCATTGGCTGCGGCGCAAGCGGTGGACAAATGCCAACCTGCGCCCTCACCCTGCCCGCTGACCATGTCATCAAAGCAAGCTTCCATGATGTCGTCTGGGGCTTGTGCACCGAAGTCTTCGAGCAACGATGGGCCCGCCCAAGTGACGGCGCCTGTCTTGGCAAGTAAAGCATTTTGAAACGCGGTGAAGTCGCTCATGCCCACAAACTGCGTGCCTTTGGCAATGGCTTTGGCCACTTGTTTGTATTTGATGGCGGGCAAGATGCGTGTCAGTCCGTAGCCGCCACGAGAGATCAAGGCCACATCGGCACCGCTGTCTGCCGCGCGGTGAATCGCTGCCAAGCGGCTGGCATCATCACCCGCGAAACGGGTATGACGGCTGAGCGCATCAGCGTCTAGTTCGACCTCATGGCCGAGTTTTTTTAGGCGTGTCACGCCACGTTTGAAAGCTGCTTTGTCGCGCACTGCGCCGCTGGGGGAATAGATGTAAATGTGAGCCATCTCACCATTGTCGCGGTAAATTTAAAGCGGATTAATGGTCACGTGTGTGTGTCAATTGGTAGGGTGCTATCAGCAAGGCACTCAGTGCGCGCGGGCCCGTCAAGTGGCCGCGGTCTGGGTAAGGGGCATTACGTAAAGCGGCATCCAATGCGGGTGGTTCGTACCATTCAATAGGCAATGAAAGATCCACCAGCAAAGAGGCCATCACACGCGGTGCATGCAGGGCAACAGGCGCAGGATTGATGCTGGCAATGAACTCTTTCAACACTTGGGCGTGCCAAGCCAAGCGGTGCGCAGCCAGCTTTTTGGGCTTATCGGACAGGCCAAAGCCGGGCAAATCGAATGCGATGGACGGTTGAGTCGAGTTCAGTTGCTCGGCATATTGCGCACTCCAGCCATCTAGCCCATGCAAGTAAACATGGGGAGTAAGCTGCTGATCTTCGCGGTTGTCAAACCAATGCAAGCGCAAACCGTTCAAAGCTGGCAAATCGGCTCTGAAGTGCGATAGCGCCAGTGGCAAATCAAGCCCCACCAACGCGCTGTCTGGCGTGCGCAACGCATCGTCACGCAGCGGTATTTTTTGCCTTTGCTGTTGTTCGCGGCGCTGCTCAAAAAAGCCTTGCAACAGGTGCGCGCACTCATCAGCCAACACACCGCCCGTCACCTGGGTTTGGTGGTTGATTTGTGCGTGGGCAAACAGGTTGAGCACCGAGCCTGCTGCGCCCGTTTTGGGTTCAGTTGCACCAAACACCACGCGTTTGAAACGCGCATGCAATGCCGCGCCGCTGCACATGGCACACGGCTCCAACGTCACATACAAGGTGCAATCATCAAGGCGGTAGTTGGCCAGCACCTTGGCGGCCGCGCGCATGGCGTTGACCTCAGCGTGTGCCGTGGGGTCGATGCGGCTGAGCGGTGCGTTGTAGCCAGAAGCAATGACCTGCCCTGCCCTGACAACCACCGCGCCCACGGGTACTTCGCCGGCATCAGCCGCGGCTTGCGCTTGGCGCAGGGCCAACTGCATGAAACCGATGTCTTCTGGTGAATGCAGCTGTTTTGTCATGGTTGAACCATGCCAAGGGTGACCATCCATTGCGCCAAGGCTTGTTCATCGGGGGTGCCCTGTGCATAAGCCGCATGCATGGCCGCATGCGATTCGGGGCGATGTTGGTTGAGTTTTAACTTGCATTGCAGATCGGTGATGCGCAGCTCAAACGCCACGATGCCGCTGAGCATCTTGTGTTGGTAGTCTTCACCCAAACCGATCCATTGTCCCGCATAGATTGGCTCATGGTCGCCAATCAGTTGCTTGAGCAAGCGGTCTTTGGCTTGCACGTCTTCTACCAACTTGGCCTCGACCTTGGCGTGCACAGCCAAGTAGCTCCATGTGGGGACGCGTGTGAGGTCTGGGTACACCTTGGGCGACATATAGGCTTGCGGCCCCATGAAGCTCACCAAGGCTTGTGGACGCCCTTGCAGATAGCGCCAATGCGGGTTGGGTTTGGCACAGTGGCCTAGCAACACAGGCTGGCCATCTTGCTGTGTCAGGTGAAGGGGTAAGTGCGTGACAAACGGGAATCCCTCGTCATCCACGCTGATGAGGCTTGCAAACGGATGCGCCCGCATCAGAGCGAGCGCATGGGCCTCATCTTTGGCATTGAACTGCGGGGGCAGGTACACGCCAGTTACCGCTGGGCGGTCCGTTTAGAAACGACGTTTGACAGCTGGGCCTGGGCCCTTGCCTTCGATGTGACGGAACGTCACACGGGCTTTGTTCATGTCGTAGGGAGACAGTTCGACCGTCACTTTGTCGCCTTCAATAATGCGGATGCGGTGCAGGCGCATTTTTCCAGCGGTGTATGCGATCAGTGAGTGACCGTTTTCCAGAGTGACGCGGTAACGAGAGTCGGGCAAGACCTCGGTCACGACACCCTTCATTTCGATCATTTCTTCTTTTGCCATGTACTCAGTGTTCTCTAATTTAAAAAATCTAACCCAAAACGGGCAATTACCAACAACCTACGATTGTAGGGCGTTTGCGCTTGATGGCTGATAACCCATCACTCCCATTCGATGGTGGCCGGTGGTTTCGATGACACGTCGTATGTAACTCGGTTGATACCACGCACCTCGTTGATGATGCGACCCGACACTTTCTTGAGCAACGCATAGGGCAACTCGGCCCAGTCTGCGGTCATGAAGTCACTGGTTTGCACAGCGCGCAAAGCCACCACGTAGTCGTAGGTGCGGCCATCGCCCATCACGCCCACACTCTTGACTGGCAAGAACACGGTGAAGGCTTGGCTGGTCAAGGCGTACCAAGATTTGCCTGTGGCCTCGTCTTTGAAGTTGTGCAGCTCTTCGATGAAGATGGCGTCGGCACGGCGCAGCAAGTCGGCGTATTCCTTCTTCACTTCACCCAAGATGCGCACACCCAAGCCTGGACCTGGGAACGGGTGGCGGTACACCATGTCGTGGGGCAAGCCCAGCGCCACGCCCAATTCGCGCACTTCGTCTTTGAACAACTCGCGCAAAGGCTCCAACAACTTGAGTCCCAATTGCTCGGGCAAGCCGCCCACGTTGTGGTGGCTCTTGATGGTGACGGCTTTTTTGCTTTTCGCGCCGCCGGACTCGATAACGTCGGGGTAAATCGTGCCTTGGGCGAGGAATGTGGCGCCCTTATGGCCGCCGTCGCCTGCCTTGAGTTTGGCCGCTTGTTCTTTGAACACGTCCACAAACAAGCCGCCGATGATTTTGCGTTTAGCCTCTGGCTCATTCACGCCTGCCAATTTGCCCAAGAACAGATCGCTGGCGTCCACGCGAATCACGTGGGCGTGCAACTTGCCCACAAACATGTCCATCACCATGTCGCCTTCGTTCAAGCGTAACAAGCCGTGGTCCACAAAAACACAGGTCAGCTTGTCACCAATGGCGCGGTGAATCAGGGCGGCAGCTACCGACGAATCCACACCGCCCGACAAACCCAAGATGACCTCTTCGTCACCCACTTGTTGGCGAATCGCAGCCACTGCCTCCTCGATGTAGTCGCCCATGATCCAGTCAGGACGTGTGCCGCAAATATCCAATACAAAGCGGTTCAACAAGGCTTGGCCTTGCACGGTGTGCGTGACTTCGGGGTGGAACTGCACCGCGTAAAACTTACGCGCTTCGTCAGCCATACCGGC
>CANBWY010000013.1 GCA_947373245.1 Comamonadaceae bacterium | reverse complement strand
ACGCCGCCACGCCAAATTGAACACCGCCACCCCTGGCACATTGGTGTTGTTGGCCAGCTGCATGCTGATGCTGTGGCCATAGCCTGCTGTGCCGATTTCGGACGACACGTCGACCCGCGTCTGCACCGTGCGTTGTGCGCTATTGAGTGTGCCCGTGACGCGCACATCACACGTACCCACAGGCGCAGGTGGCGAAATGCTGCTGGCATAGGTGATGGTGCCCCCAGCAAAGGCAATCGGCGTGGCGGAGTTGCTGTTGTCGAGTTTGGAGGCCGCGCAGGCGGCATCCAGTTGCGAGTCATCGGCAGAGACCATGTTGGAGATCAAACCCACGGCACGCTCAGCCCCACTTTCGGCAATGAACAGGGCCTTCATGCCGTTGAGGTATTGCACCGAGTCGATGCTTTTGTTGCCCAGCAAACTGAGGGTCTTGGTGAGGATGAAGAAGACGAACAAAATCACAAACAGCACCGCCAAAATCGTCACAAACCCACCTTGACGATGCAGTGCTTTGGGGGGGCTTGGTGTTGGGGTCATCATGTGTTCCTCAGCGCCACCAGTGTGTGCAGTGTGACGGGCTCGGCGTTGCCCGTGTCGGTGAGCGTTAAATTGATTTGAACAAAGCGAATTTGCCCCAGGCTGGCAGCGGGCGTGGCCATGTTGGCGTCAAAGTATTGCAGGGTGAAGGCCGAAACGTGTTCGGCCAACACCGTATCCAAGTTCACCGACGCGTTGCTCAGCTTGAGCGATGTGCCGCTCAAGTGAACTTGCACCATCTCTTGAACCAAAAAATCTGATTTGGTGAAGCTCATCTGTGTCGGCGAGGCATCGGTGATCAGCAGTGCTTTCGCGTTGCTGTCAAAGGTCACTTGGCGCATCTCTCGGCTGATGCGGTCCATGGCATAACGCGCCGTGCTGGTGTTGGCGTTGCCGTTGTTGATGAAGCGGGTGGTGCTGTAACTTTTGCTGATCATGGTCATGCCCACGGTGGACAAAATGCCCAGCAGGATGATCACCAACACCATTTCAAACAGCGTGAAGCCGTGTGCGGTGTGGACCGGGTGTGGTCGTGGGGGGGGGCGCTGCATATCAGTACTTCACCAACAACAAGTCGACAGGACCGACGGGGGCAATGGCATTTGTCGTGTCATTCACGCGGATGAGCACCAACTGGCAGGTCGCCGCAGGGGGGCAACTGGGGTCGTTGTTGCTGGACGCGCTCGTGACCGTGAATGAATTGCTACCAACTGGCACGATGGGCATGGCTTCGCAGATGGCGTCGTAGTAAGTGGGGGCGGGGGCATCCACAAAGCCATTGAGTCGGCGTTGGGCCATGATCTGCTCGGCACAGGCCTGTAGCAATTGGCTGGTGCTTTGCAAGTTGCGCATTTGGCGGTCGTTCTTGAACAAGCCCCCATTCAAAGGAATGATGGCCGCTGCCGTGATGCCCAAAAGCAAAATGACAATCACCATCTCCAGCAGCGTGAACCCACGCTGTGAAGGTTGAGGGCGTGGGGTAACGCTCATGGCGTGGTCACCGTGGTGGACACATAACCCGTCAAGGGCGTGACACTGACATGAAATGACATGGCGCCATTCGCAGGCACGATGACGTAGTTGGTGGGGGTCTGCAAGTTGGGTTGCCCCAAGCTGTTGAATTCGAGGGACTGTCCGGGCGTCACGCTAAAGGCGACACCGTTGGTGAAGGTCCCCACAAAGGCTTGGCCCGTAGCGGGGTCTTTGACTTGGCTGGTATTCGGTTGCGCACATTGGTACACCAAGCGGTAGGTGTTGGTGTTGACAGTGGCCAGCACACACACACTCACCGCTTGGGTAGAGGCGAGCAACTGGGCCCTGCGCAGGTCAGAGGCAAAGGCCTTGGCCTGCACGTCCAGCGTGGCCGATGGGTTGTTCAGCATTTTCGGAAGGGCCACCACACTGAGTATGCCGAGCACCACCACCACCATCACCATCTCAATCAGAGTGAAACCTAGCGCAGCACGTGGCTGTGTTTGAGCAACAAAGGGCCAGCTAGGTTTCATAGCAATGATTAATAAGGGATGAAGAACTGGGCTGAGGCAGGCGAGGTGCTGGAGCCGTTGGAGATGGCGCAAATCCCAGAGGCTGCATTCACTGCCGTGATGGCATATGGGCTAGCCACTGGTGGGTTCACCATATTGCCAACGGCGGCACATGCTGAAACACCATTGGTGGCAAAGTCTGCCGCTGCCGCACTGCTCAAGTTGGCCGCCAAGGCTTCGACTTGCGCCGTGTTGGCTTTGCCCGTCAGGCCTGCAAACTTAGGCAAAGCAATCGCGGCCAAGATGCCGATGATCACAATCACGAAGATCAGTTCAATCAGTGTGAAACCTTTTTGCTTCATGTTTTTTAAATTGTGATTCATATGTGTCGTGTGTGTCATGTGTGTCATGAGATTAGCTCCGGGTTTATAAAAAAATAAAAGGGACAGCGCTGATTATTTAGAGAAGTTGTTGTCTTTGAAAGCGTGAAAACTTGTTTGTTTGAGATAGATCAACTGACGTTTTGATTTAGCACCCACGCGTGGTTTTAGCCAACACACGGCCTGCGATGCCCTCTAAACTTTGCCAATCGTTGGCAAACTTATAGATGGGTTTCATCAAAATGTTATTCAAATGGCCTTGGTCGGGCAGACCCGATGGCTGGACAGTCATTGATGCGCAAGATGGCTTGTATGGCGTCAGCGTGAAGTCCCCACGCAAGCCGGGTGAGCGCCCCACGGTGGTCAGCCACGGGGCTTTGCCGCGTGGCACCTTGGATGAAACCAGCATGGTGCAGTTGGGTAAGTTGATGCACGCCAATGGCTTTCCGCTCATCCACGTGTTGAGCCGCAAGGAGTACCAAATGTTTTTGGTCGACAAAGCGGCGGTGCGGGCCGAGGAGTTAGAGGGCAGCTTGCGCTGGTCCTTGACGCCCTTGTTGGATTACCCCGCCTCGGAAGCCAATTTGTCTTGGATGGACATACCGCAAACCCACGCCGTGGCCAACCGAACCCCCCAGCTCTATGTGATTGCCGCGCGTCGGGAGCTGATCAACCAGCGCATGGACCTGCTTGAACGTGCCCACATGCCCTTGAAGGTGTTGGACATTCGTGAAACGGGGCAGCGCAATATTTCGGCCGCCATTCAAGACCAAGAGGCGGCGGTGTGTTTGCTCTACGCCGAGCCCAATGGGGTGCAGCTGACGGTGACCTATCAGGGTGATTTGTATTTGGAACGCTACATCCGTGAGGCCCTGTTCAAAACCAACGACGACGGTTCGCCCGTCAGCGATGAGGCCAAATTTGATCGGGTCGCGCTGGAGGTGCAACGCTCCATCGACTTTGTGCATCGCAACGCCTCAGGCATGCCTTTTGACGGTATTTTTATTGCACCCACTCAAAGCGAAATTGGCTTGGTGGAAAAATTGCAGTCGCGAATTTTGAAAGAAATCAGGCCGCTGGATTTGAGCAGCCTCTTTGTTTGGCCCGATGACTCAGACTTGGTCAAGCCCGAAGTTCAGGCCAAGTATTTCAATGCCCTAGGCGCTGCTTTGCGTATGAAGGAGTAGGCGCGATGACGCAATACATCAACCTCATCACCCGCCATCGCGCACGAAAAAACTTGGCCTTTTTGGCCTCGGGTGTGTTGGGTGCTTTGCTCTTGGCCTTTGTGATCTGGGGCGGGGTGGCCGAATACAACTTGCACGCCCTGAGCCAATCCACGCAAGAGGCGCAACAAACCGTGGCGGCGCTACAGGCAGAGCTACAGGAAAAAAGACACGAGGCAGGTTTTGAAGACGTGCAGGCGCTGATCAAAGAATCTGCCGACATGCAACGCCGCATGGATGAACACCGCATGCTCATGCAAGTGGTGCAAAAAGGCGATCTTGGCAATTTGCAAGGCCATGCCCTCACACTGCAAACTTTGGCCACGATGACGCAAACAGGCGTCTGGCTGCAAGGTGTGGAGGTCAGCAAAGCCGGTCAGTCCATGCGCATCACGGGCACCGCACTGAACTCAGCCGCTGTGATGCAGTATGCCGAGCAGTTGAACTTGGCATTCAAGCCCATGGGCACCGAGTTCACTTCTTTGGACCTGTCCAAAGAAGTCTGGGACGGGGAAGGCATGCCGGGGGCAGTCAATCTCAATGTCATCAAATTCAAACTTTACTGAGTGCTGCGCATGAATTCACTTTTTTCACTCAAGCAGATGCGCGACAAATTCTTTACCTTGTCGGCGCGTGAGCAATTATTGGTGGTGACGGTGGTGAGCGTGGCCTTGTACTTTGCGTTTGAAACCTTGGTGTACGCCCCGCAAAGCGAGCGCAACGAGGCACTGATGACCGAGCGCACCCTCGCGAATTCTCAGATGGCGACTTTGCGCGCTGAAATCCTCAGCGTCAACCACAGCAACGTGGACTTGGAAAAAGCCCAGCTCGACAACGCCCAGCTGAAACGACAGATGGTGCTTTTGAACGCGGTGCTCAGCAGCTTGCAAGTGAGTGCCCCGCAAATTGGCGACTTGGTGAAGGGCGTGCTGAAAGACTACCCGCGTGTTGCGCTGGTGTCGCTCAAAACTGTGCCCGTCACCACCTTGCTCACCGCAATAGCGCCTGTGACCCCAGCCAATACCGGTAATGCTGGCAACTCCGCCGCGCCTGTGGCTGTGCAAAAAGCCATTTACAGACATGGCGTTGATGTGGAACTGCAAGGCAACTATTTGGACCTCTTGGCGTATTTGAAAAACCTAGAGGCCAACTCACAACACGTGTTTTGGTCGGACGTCAAGTTACTCACCTTGAAGCAGCCTGACGCTTCGCTGCGGTTCACCATTTTTATTCTGAGTGACCAACCTGTTTTGAAAATCTCCTGATCTATGAAACACATCCATCCACCCTTGCTCATCGCCCTTGGTTTGGCGTTTGGTGTGGGCTCGCTGTGGGCGCAAAGCGAGTTGCACGACCCCACGCGCCCACCCAACAGCCCAGCCGTCAACGCCAAGGTGGCGTCCGTGAGCACGACGCCTGACAACATTCAAATGCTGCTCGTCGGACCTCAACGCAGTTTTGCCGTCATCGATGGCGTGGTGCTCAAGCCCGGTGACAACCTCAACCAGTGGCAGTTGGTCAGCATTGGCAAGCAAAGTGTGGTGATGCGCAATGCCACGACCACAGAAGAAATCAATCTCAACCCTTCGGTTGTCAAAACAAGGAGAAGTCAATGAAATGGCACACACTCGCAATCCTCGCGCCCTTGGCGCTCACCACCGCTTGCTCGTCGATGTATCCCACCCCGGATCTGTCAACACAAAACCGTGTCTCGCGCGAGCTGGCCAATGCGACGTCTGCCAAGTCAACAGGCGCCACGACCACGGGGCTGCCCCCTGCCGTGCTCAATGAAATGTTGTTGCCCTCCATCTACAGCATGGTCAGCAAAGCACCCGCGCACAAAGGGGAACAGCGCTTTGATTTGGTGGTGAACGACGCCCCCATTGCCCAAGTGTTGTCGGGTTTGGTGGCGGGCACGGACTACAGCATCTTGCTCAAACCGGCGAGTCGCCTGCCCAATGTGCCGGTTGCGGCCGATGTGTTGGAGACGCGCGTCTCCTTGAATTTGAAAAACATCACCTTGTTCCAAGCGTTGGATGCCTTGCGCGATGTGTATGGCTACGACTACACCGTGGACAAGCAACGCATCTTGGTGCAACCCGCCCAGTTGCAAACACAGCTGTTTTATGTCAACTACATCTTGGGCCAGCGTCGTGGGGTGAGTGACATTCAAGTCATTGGCGGCGCCTCTGTGGGACATTCGTCCAGCTCGTCGTCGGGCGGTTCAAGTTCCTCTTCTTCCAGTTATGCCTCGGTGCAAGCCAGCGGTTTGAGCACCACGGTGAAGTCGGATGTGTGGGGTGAGGCTGAAGATGCCTTGCGTACCGTGTTGGGTTGCAACATTCCCAAAGCCTTGGCGAGTCCATTGGGTGCTGTGCCGACGGCGACGAACCAAGCCAATGCCTCGCGTGCAGACGTGACACACCCGGGCGATGTGCGCTTGGGCGAACGTGCCCGTGGCTCCGATGGCTGTGTGGATGGCCGTGCACTGACCATCAATCAAATGAGCGGCACCATCTTGGCGCGCGGCATGCCGTCGGAGTTGCGCACCGTTGAGAAGCTGTTGAAGTCCATGCAGTTGAGCATCTCACGCCAAGTGATCATCGAGTCCAAAATCATCGATGTGGTGTTGAACAAAGATTCACAGCAAGGCATCAACTGGGGTTCTTTCCCCAATGGTGTGCAACGCTTTTCCGTTGGTGCCAACGCTGGCACGATTGGCATGAACCAAGCCGGTCAATTTGGTGGCGCTGTGACCGCAGGCTCCAGCTTGGGGGCGGTGCTGGGAACCAACCAAGCACCGACCAACGCCTTGTCGGCAGTGTCGGGCATCGCGGTGCAAACCAGCAACTTCTCAGCTTTGATCAACTTCCTCGAGTCGCAGGGCCATGTGCAAGTGCTGTCGAGTCCACGCATTGCCACCATGAACAACCAAATGGCAGTCATCAAGGTGGGCAGTGAGGAATCGTTTGTCACCAGCATCACCGGCGGCAGCAGTACGAATAATTTAGGGGTTTTGTCGACGGTGACACCGACCCTTTCCTACCAACCATTCTTTTCTGGCATTTCTTTAGATGTCACGCCGCAAATTGATGTGGAAGACAACATCACCTTGCATGTGCATTCGATGGTCAACAGTGTGACTGAAAAATCCAAAGCTGCCTTGATCACCGCTGATAAGGGTGCCTCTGCCCCCGTGCCCTTTGCGGTCAACACCATGAACGAGACCGACAGCGTGGTCAAAGCCAAAGATGGGCAAGTCATCGTGATTGGTGGCTTGATGACCGAGTCGAATTCAGACATTCGCAGCGGCGTGCCGGGCGCACGTGACATTCCTGGTGTGGGGGCCTTCTTTAACTGGGGGGCACAAACCTTGACCAAGCGCGAGCTGGTGATTTTGTTGAAGTCCACCGTGGTCAAAGACGACGGCACATGGAGCGATGACATCTCGGCCACAGGCGAGCGCATCGGTGCCATGAACACCCCTCGCTGAGCTGGGCGCAAAGGTCTGTATGTACCTTGAACACTTTGGGTTGAAGGAGTTTCCGTTCAGCATCACGCCGGACACGGGGTTCTTTTTCTCGTCCGTGGGCTCACATGAGGCGCTCAACACGCTGCTGATTGCGGTGCGCACGGGGGAGGGCTTTATCAAAATCACGGGCGAGGTGGGCACGGGCAAGTCGATGCTGTGCCGCAAGCTGATGGCGAGTTTGTCGACGGACTACAAGGTGGCCTACATTCCCAATCCGTATTTGGACCCAGATGCTTTGTTCATGGAGTTGGCCACTGAGCTGGAGGTGGCGTTGGACATCGACAACATCGCCATGCACCAAGTGTTGCGTGGCATCAAAGAGCGCTTGCTGTCCTTGCATGCCCAAGGCAAGCGCGTGGTGGTGTGTTTGGACGAGGCGCAGGCCATGCCCATCGAAACGCTGGAAGCGCTGCGCTTGCTGAGCAATTTGGAAACCGAAAAAAGAAAGCTGCTGCAAGTCATTATTTTTGGCCAGCCCGAGTTGGAGGCCAAGCTCAACCACCCCAGCATTCGCCAGCTCAAGCAACGCATTGCCTTTGAGTATTGCTTGACCCCGATGGGGCGTGATGAGTTGGATTACTACATTCAGCACCGCTTGTCTGTCGCGGGCCATCATGGCAGTCGCATGTTCACGCGGCCCGCCATGTGGTTGCTCAAACGTCGCACCCAGTGCGTTCCCCGCTTGGTCAACATCGTGGCGCACAAAGCCTTGCTGAGCGCATTTGGCAAAGGGCGTCAATGTGTGACGTTTTGGGATGTGCAGGCCGCTGTCGATGACACGGCCTCCACGCAGATCAGCATGTGGAGTTGGCGTCTGCTGTTTTTAAGTTTAATTTTGTTGGGCAGCGTGCTGTTGTTGCTGATAGATAAAGGGTATTTCTAATGAGTCTCATCAACCAAATGCTCAAAGACATTGACCAGCGCCAAGGTGCTTCGGCTGGCAAACCCGCGGCCAACCACGACCTACGCGGTGTGGTGCAGCCCCACGTGGCAACGCGCACTTGGTGGTGGGGCGGCGGTTTGTTGCTGGCCCTGATGGCCGTGGCCGCCGCGGTGCTGTTCAAAGCGCCCATGCCAGTGCCCCCCGTGCAGCAAGCCAAATCCACACCTGTCGCAGTGGCACCCGTCGCAGTGGCACCTGTTGCCCCGGTTGCTCCAGTGGCGTTGGTTGCACCTGCACCCGTCGCGAGCGCACCGGCACCTGTGGCCGTCAAGCTGCGCGAACCCGCGCCTGCGGTGGTGACGGCGAAGGTGGCTGAACCGGTGAAGGCCAATGCCCCAGCCACCGTCGCGCCTGAGCTCAAAGGGTCTGTGTCACGCGTGCTCACGGCCGATCAGCGTGCCCAAAACATGTACAGCGACGCGGTAGCCTTGATTCAGCAAGGGCGTCTGGAAGAGGCTCAAACCCTGTTGCTAGAGGGGCAAAAAATCGCGCCCCAACGTACCGAGTTTGTCATGGCCTTGGCGCATGTGCAGTTGGCTTCGAACGATGTGGACGCTGCCATCAAAGCCTTGGAAGGTGGCTTGCCAGGCGCTGCCAACAATGCAGAGTTTCAAGGCTTGTTGGCCACGCTGTTGCAGCGCGTCGGTCGGCACGAAGAGGCGATTGACCACTACGTCAGCGCCTTGCGGCTCAAACCCGATGCGGCCAATTGGTTGCTGGGCTTGGGCATTTCCTTGCAAGCGAAAAAGGATGACCGCAGTGCCGCCGAAGCCTACCAACGCGCCATTGCGCTGGGTTTGTCGCCCTCCTTGATGCAATTTGCGCAAGACAGACTGCGCCAAGTGAGCCCATAAATTTGCTACAAAGGCAGTTATGAATGTTCAAGACTTATTGACGCAGTGCATCGCGCGACGGGCCTCCGATTTGCACTTGTCGTCGGGGGTGCCGCCCATGTTGCGCATCGATGGCGATTTGACGCGCATGTCCGATGAGGCTTTTAGCAGTGACGAAATTCACAGCGCGGTGGTGGGCATCATGAGCCCACCCCAGCAAGCCCAATTTCGCGACACCCTAGAGTGCGATTTTTCATTCGACATTCCCGACGTGTCGCGCTTTCGTGTCAATGCCTTCCACCAAGCGCGCGGGGTGTCGGTGGCGTTTCGCGGCATTCCCACGCGCATGCCGCGTTTGGAGGAGCTCAACGCACCCGATATATTTTCTGAATTTGTGCGCAGCCCACGCGGCTTGGTGTTGGTCACTGGGCCGACGGGCTCAGGCAAATCCACCACCTTGGCGGCCATGGTGGATTTGCTCAACCAAAGCACGACCAAGCACATCTTGACGATTGAAGACCCGATTGAATTTGTGCACACCCCAAACAAATGTTTGATCAACCAACGCGAGGTGGGCGGCCACACCTTGAGTTTTTCCAATGCCTTGCGCGCCGCGATGCGCGAAGACCCCAACGTGATCTTGGTGGGCGAGATGCGCGATTTAGAAACCATACGCCTCGCCATCACCGCGGCTGAAACAGGGCACTTGGTGTTTGGCACGCTGCACACCTCGGGGGCCGCCAAAACCATAGACCGCATCATCGATGTCTTTCCCGCTGAAGAGAAAGAGATGGTGCGCAGCATGTTGTCCGAGTCCCTCAACGCCGTCATTTCGCAGGTGCTGTGTAAACGCAAGGACGGCGCAGGGCGCATTGCCGCCTACGAAATCATGGTGGGCACGACAGGGGTGCGCAACCTGATTCGTGAGGGCAAGGTGGCACAAATGTATTCAGCCATCCAAACGGGCAGTGCTGCGGGCATGCAGACCTTGGACCAAAACCTCACCACCTTGGTCAGCCAAGGGCGGATTGATGTGGCACAAGCGCGCGCTAAAGCCAAGTACCCTGATAGCTTTAGCTCAGTAGGTTAGCGGTCTATGGGTTCATAGGCCACGCATTGGTCGCGGCCCTGGCTTTTCGCTTGGCGCATGGCTTGGTCCGCTTGGTCAATCAAATCGTCTTGGGTTTGGATGGATGTGACGGTGTCGGTCACATACCCCACGCTGACGGTGATGCTGGGATGTTCGCCGTTGCGGCTTTCGAGTTGAACTGCACGTACCGCATTTAAGATTTCGTGGGCAATTTTCTGGGCAGCATGGCTGTTGGTTTTGGGCAGCACGATGACAAACTCTTCGCCGCCCCAGCGACACACAAAATCCAACGGGCGACTGGCGCAGTCGGCCAGCGTTTGCGCCACGGCCACCAAGGCTGTGTCGCCACTTTCATGGCCATACTTTTTGTTGAAAAAGCGGAAATGGTCAATGTCGATGAACAGCACACTGATGGGCTCTTGGGAACGCATGGCATCGCTTAACAAAACGGGCAAAATTTCGTCCAGCGCGCGCCGGTTGTGCACCTTGGTGAGTGCGTCATAGAGCGAAGCCGTTTGGGCTTGGGTCAGTTTTTTTGACAATTGAAGCAGGTAGAAAAAGATGGCCGTCGAGATCGACATGCCCACCAGCACAAACAGAAAAAAGGGTCGGTTGCCATACCAAAACTCATGCTGAATTCTGGTTTCTGGAAAGCTGGCGTAGGTTTCCAAGTCGTAAACAGAAGACTTCACGACTTGCATCAACACATGTTTGGTATTTTTTTGGGCAGGTGCATTCCATTGGAAAGCGCCACCGTTGGTGAGGGCTTCTTGGGCCGGCCTATGCTTGAGCGCCTGCTGAATTTCTTGGCTGGGCGACTCGGGCGTACCCGGCGGTGGAAACACAAACGAGGCATCGGCGTTGGTCACATGCGTCATCAGTTGTTCGAAATTGTCGACGTCTGAGTATTGCGTCAGACTGTTGGCGATGTCTGTTTCTGACAGTTGTTGCACCAACACCCCGGCAAATTTTCCGGCTTTGTCATGCAGTGGAACCGAGATATGAAACAACCATGTTTTGGTGGTTCGCGCAAACACCAGTGGGCCGATGGCGCGTGTCAATTCAGGGTGGTCGCGCAGTTGGTAAAAGTAAAAGCGGTCGGAGAAGTCAATTTTTTCGTTGCTGGGTATGCCGCTGCGTGCCACCAGCTGGCCTTGGGCGTTGACAAAAAATTCCAAACCAAACAGGTCGACGTTGTTGTAGGTTTTGAAGCGTTGGTAGTTCTTGTCCAGCAATTGGGTGGCCAGTTGCGCGTCCACAGGGCCTGACGCCAGCGCTTGTGTGAAGGCCGCTTGCGTGGTCTTCAAGGACTTCTCGGCAATGGCCAGATTGGTTTCGATCAAGAAGTTCACCAAATTGGCGCTGCGTACCAACTTCGATTGGGTATCTTTGACGCGCAGCTCCCAGTTTTGCAGCAAAGCAATGCTTGACCCTATCAAAACAGCCAGCACGGTGAAGATATACAACCGTGTGATGGTTTGGGAGATGCGAGAGTTGAACTTCACACCCAAATACTGCTGGCTATTTTTGCTATTGAGGTGCTTCAAGTCAGCAGACATGAGAGACCTTTCTTGCGAAAAAAGGCAACATAGGCATAGTGGTTTTCGTGGTGTTGGTGGACGTGGCTTGAGTGTGGCGCAGTTGCGTTCGGGTACATCTCATTTAAATTGATACATATCAAGACATTGCTAAATTTACACAAGTCGAGAGCGATGAAAGCGCATACTCGGGCTGTCATGACTTCACCGCATGAGGGTTCATCACAATGAGCAATGCCACCATCTTGATCGTCGAAGACAGTCAAATTCAAGCGGAGATTCTTCGCCGTTTTCTGACCGGTCATGGCTACGACTGTCTGATTGCCAGCGACGGCGAGGCGGGGTTGATCGCCTTGCGCGCCAAACGCCCGGATTTGGTGGTGAGCGACATTCAGATGCCTATCTTGGATGGCTACCAAATGTGCGAGCGCATCAAGCAAGACCCCTTGTTGCGCGGCACACCCGTGATTTTGCTGACTGTGTTGTCTGACGCCACCGATGTCATCAAGGGTTTGAATGCGGGTGCTGAGGCCTACCTGACCAAGCCCTATGACAACGACAGCTTGCAGTACCAGATTGATCGCTTGCTGCGTGTCTCACGCGAGGGCATGCCCCCTGTGGAAGACAGCGTCGCCTTGGATGTGGAGGTGAATGGGGCGTTCTACCCCGTCAAGGCCAGTCGAGAAAAGATTTTGCAAATGTTGATCTCGACCTATGAAAATGCGGTTCAACAAAATGCGCATTTACGAAAACTAGAAGATGAGTTGAACAGCCTGAACCGGCAACTCGAAAGCAAGGTTCAAGAGCGCACAGCGTCGTTGGCACTCGAGAAGCAACGCGCCACAGACGCGGAGGTTCGTTACAAAACCTTGTTCTCTTTGCTGCCAGAGGGCGTGGGTTTGCTGGACTTGGCGACACAGAAGTTCATGGAGTTCAACGATGTGCTGTGCGGCCAGTTGGGCTATTTGCGCGAAGAGTTCTCAGCCCTGACCTTGGCAGACATTTGTTTGCCCGATGCCATGCCCACCGTGCTGGGCAACTTCAGCCAAGCGGTCAAGCACGCCGAGTACAACTTCGCACTGGTGATGCGCACGCGAACGGGCGGTGAGGCAGACATTGAAGTGCGTGCGCGCTTGATTGATTTGCATGCGCACCAGTATTTGAACTGTGTGTTGCGTGATGTGTCTGAGATCAACCGGGCTCGAAAAATTGAGCTAGAGCTAGAGCACAAAGGCACCCATGATGCGCTGACTGATTTGCCTGGCAAGGCCTTGTTGTTGGATGCCATTGCGCAAAGCATTCATACGGCGCAACGCACCGACACATCGGTGACCTTGGTCGCCATTGAGCTGAGCCGACTCAACAAATTTGCGGTCAGCTTGGGCCATGAGGTGACGGACCACGTGCAGATCGAACTGGCCCAGCGTTTGCGCGAGTTGCAACCCAAGTCGCACATGGTGGCGAGGGTGCGCAACCAAGATTTCGTTTACTTGGTCGATGGCTCGGAGGATCCGAGCTCTGTGACTGAGCTGCTCACCCGTTTGTTTCGTGCCACCAACACGCCCTTCACGTGGCAAGGCTTGCAGTTGCAGTTGGAGCCCTACATGGGCGTGAGCACCTACCCCAAAGATGCGCAAGATGCCACCTCCTTGCTGCAGTCCACCGAAGGTGCGTTGTACAAAGCCAAACAAGAGGGGCGTATGGGTGTGGTGCATGCATCGACCGAGTTGAATGACGAAGTGCAGAATTTGGTGAAGAAAGAAAGCCGACTTCGCGCCGCGATGATCAATGATGAATTTGAGGTGTTCTACCAACCGCGTGTCAATTTGGCGACCGGAAAAATTGCCGGTGCCGAGGCCTTGATTCGGTGGCGCGACCCCGAGCTGGGCATCATCCCGCCCATCGAATTTGTGCCGCTTGCCGCAGAAATTGGGCTCATCGTGCACATGACCGACTGGATGTTGGCGCAAGTGTGTCGCCAGCAAAAAGCATGGTTAGATGCGGGCCTCGCAGCCGTTCCTATTTCTGTCAATTTGGTGGCTGAAAATTTTTCAGACCACAAAATCATCACGGTAATTCGTGACTTGTTGGCCGCGAACCAGCTCCCCGCCCGTTTTCTAGAGGTCGAGTTGACCGAGTCCGCGGCCATGACCAACGCAGAACAGACCATTGCCTTGTTGGATGAAATTCGCGCCATGGGGGTCTTGGTGGCGATTGATGACTTTGGCACGGGCTACTCGTCGTTGGCCTATCTTGAAAAATTCCCTATTGATATTTTGAAAATCGATATTTCATTCATCCGTGAAATATTGACCAACCCCCACGCGGTGGTGATCACCAGTGTGATTGTGGCGATGGCCAAGGAGTTTGGCTTTCTCATCGTGGCCGAAGGGGTGGAGCAAGAAGAGCAACGTGCGTTTTTACTCAAACTGGCCTGCGACGAAGGCCAAGGTTATTTGTTCGCCAAGCCCATGCCCACTTTGGCGTTTGAGCAGTTGCTCAAGGACGCGCACACCTATTGAGCCAAGCTCACTATGCGATCTTGCAAGTGTTGGCGAAATTCTAGGTAGGTCACCGATTTGAAGTAAGGCACCCGTTGTTCCTCGGCTTGAATGCTGGTGGCTTTCAAGCCTTGTTCGCAGCTTTTCAAGGCGCAGGTGATGTCGTCGATGGCCATGCAAACGTCACTCAGCATGAGGTAGGCCACCGCAAAGAGAGGGTCAAGGTAGAGCACACGCCGCAAGGACTCACGTGCTTGGACGCTCAAGCCTTGCGCAAATAGCAGCACCGCGTGCAGGTAGTGGGCGTGGGGGTCAAACGGGTGCTGTTGAATCAAGGTGTCGCACATGGCTGAGGCCTGCGCCACATCCCCTCGATTGGCCAACGCCCAAGCGTGTGCCAACGTGGTTGTGGGTTCTGCGGGTGTGGAAGGCAGCGTCTGCGCTGCGGTGTGCTGTGTGACATAGGGTGTCGCATGTGGCGCGAGGGTGTGCGAGGGTTCCGCAACTACGGGCTGATCTGCGATGGTTTTCTTTTGAAATACCATGGCTTGCGGAAAGATGCGTGGCACCAACTGCGGGTGTGCTTGGGCTTGCAGCTCACCCGGGCCGCACAGCAAATAGCCACCTTCATTCAAACATGCTGTGATTTTTTTTAACGCCGTTTGGATGGCGGCATCGTCTAAATAAATAAAAACGTTGCGGCACAAAATGATGTCCGCATGGGCCATGCCTTTGACTGAGGTGGGGTAGACGTCGCCCACGATGTCAAGCCGTTCAAAGCGCACGCGATCCATGATGTGCGCCATGAGTTTCAAATAGCCATTGTCTGCGTGAAAGTAGCGCGTGATGAACTCAGGGGGGCAGCCCCTGAATGACCAAGGTCGGTAGACCGCTTGGCGGGCTTGGGTGAGAACGGCTGAGTCGATGTCCGAGCCCAAAATGTCTACCTGCCACTGACCCAAGTCGCTCATGTTTTCTTCGAGCAAGATGCTCAAGGTGTAGGGCTCCTCGCCGGTGGAGCAACCCACGCTCCAGATGTTGAGACTGCGTTGTTCTTTTTTTTGCGCGAGGGTGTCTTTCAAAATGTGTTCGCGCAATACATCCAAGGCGCCACGGTCGCGTAAAAAATAAGTCTCGTGAGACGTCAGCAGCTTGCTCAAGGCTTCGCGCTCTTGTAACGCATGCAGGGGGTCTGCCAACCAAGAGGCGTAGGCTTCTGGGCTCGGGAGATGGCGCTCTTGGCATCGCGCATGGACCCATTCGGCCAGATGGCTGTCGTTGGAACTCGTCATGCGCAGTCCGACAGACTGACAAATTTTTTGTGCCACCTCTGGCGTGATGACCAGCGGCGTCATGTCTTGCCTGCCGTGTCTTTGAGCAAGTCTGCCAAGTCACAACGCTCCCAAGTGAAGTCGGGGTCGGTGCGGCCGTAATGTCCAAACGCGGCCGTTTTTTCATAGATGGGGCGACGCAATTGAAGCCTGTCGATGAGGGCGCGTGGCCGCCAATCTATGTGTTCGGTGACGCAGCGGGCCAAGTCTGCATCCGGGATCCGGCCCGTGCCGTAGGTGTGCACCATGACCGAGACGGGGCGCGCAATGCCGATGGCGTAAGACACTTGCACCAAGCACTTCGTGGCCAAGCCAGCGGCCACGATGTTTTTGGCCACATAGCGGCAAGCATAGGCCCCGGTGCGATCGACCTTGGAGGGGTCTTTGCCCGACAAGGCCCCACCCCCATGGGGCACCGCACTGCCATAGCTGTCCACGATGTTTTTGCGCCCCGTGAGTCCGCAGTCAGCTTGCGGCCCACCCACCACAAAACGGCCTGTGGGGTTGACGAGAAAGCGTATGTTATTTTTTGAAAACTCTGGCGGTATGACGGGTTTGATAATTTCTTCAATCACCGCTTCTCGCAGTGTGGCTAAGTCGATGTCGGGTGCGTGTTGTGTGGACAGCACGATGGTCTCGAGGCCCACGGCGCGCGGGCCTTCATAGCGCACCGAGACTTGCGATTTGCCGTCTGGTCTGAGCCAGTCAAAGCGATGGCTTTGGCGCAGAGCCGCTTGGCGTTGCATGAGCCGGTGCGCCAACATGAGGGGCAGCGGCATGCGCTCGGGGGTGTCATTCACTGCGTAGCCCACCATCATGCCTTGGTCACCGGCGCCTTGTTCTAAGGGGTCATCGTCGGCATGGTCTACGCCGCGTGCAATGTCTGGGCTTTGGTGGCCATAGCTCACCACCACAGCGCAGGTGTGCGCATCCATGCCCAAGGCGCTGGCGTGGTAGCCCAAGCGTTCCAGCGTGTGCCTAGCCACCGCCGCGTAATTGACCCGCGCCGTGGTGGTGATTTCACCGGCGAGCATCACCAAGCCGAGGCTGGTGAGGGTTTCTGCGGCGACGCGTGCGAAGGGGTCTTGTGCCAAGACAGCATCCAGCACCGCGTCTGAAATTTGATCGGCCACCTTGTCTGGGTGCGCATCAGAAACAGACTCTGAGGTGAAGACACAAGTGTCGCCCATGGTCAGTGTCGGCCCAACCCAATCGGCGCAGGGGCCCGCATCAAGATTTTGGTGAACACGCGGTCATAGATGGGGTTGTGCGCGGGCTTGCCATGGTAGGAGGGCATTTTTTTATCAAATGCTGCGTGCAGATCGGCCCAGTCTTTGTCTGTGAAAACCTTGAAGGCTTCGGGGATGATGAGGGTCTCTTCTTGCAGCAAATGTTGGCTGTAAAAATCGATGTATTTCTCGGCCGCTTCTTCGAAGATGACACGGCGTGAATCGCCTAATATTTCCCACGCCATCAAATGGTGTTGCAGTTCACGTACGGTCGATTCGCCCTCGGTGTGCTCTTTTTCTAGGCGTTCAATCAAGTCTGCATGTTGGGGCGACTTTTGCACCAATGGCGCAAACAGCAACGCCGTCTCTTTGGGGTGATGTTGTTTTTCAGGCACCTCATCCATGTAAAACAACATGGCACGCAAGACATCAAAGAAGACCTCGGGCTCATCTTGTGGTCCTTGGCGCAACATCACCCGCAAAGATTTAAGAATGGCGGTGATGGAGGCGTGTTCTTCCAGAATGACGCGTGTGCAGGCATGTTTCATCTAACGCTCCCTTGTTCTATGGGTTGGATTGTTCCCAACAAACAAAGTCGTGTCGTTGACAATTGTCAAGTGATGTTCACTTGCGATGCCACTGGCATTGCGAGGCCATGTCTGGGCTGAGATGATGAACAGACGAAGCTGTTTGGGACGCAGGAGGTGGAAGATGGGACTTGATGAATCTAACTATGGGCACTGGTCTTTGGTCATGCTGTATGCAGGCTTTGTCACCCTGTATGCGTGGAGTTTCTTGAAGCCCCATACATCTCGGCGTTGGTTGGGCTTTTTGGCCTTCTCTGCTTTTGTGACCGTGGTGTATGTCGAGCAGTTTGGGGAGGCACTGACACACGACGCGCTGACCGAGTGGTTGCAAAGCCAGTATGGACGTCCCGTCTTGCTGAGCTACGTCGGTTTGGGGTCAGGGTTTTATCTGCTCTCCCTCGCGTCGGGTGTGCGTGAGCAGGCGCAACGCAAGCATGTATTGGCGACGATGGGGCCTTATGCGCGCATACGCCATCCCCAATATGTGGCGATGGCGATGATCTTGCTGGGATTTTTGGTGCAGTGGCCCAGTTTGACCACGCTGTTGATGTTTCCTGCCGTGTTGTGCTTGTTCAGATGGCTGGCGATTTCTGAGGAGGTGGCACTGCATGCTGAATTTGGCACGGCCTTTGAGCACTACGCCGAACAAACACCGCGATTTATACCCCGTTTCAAACTGCCAACGGGGGGCGCTCTCACCAAGTAGCGCCTAGAGCCCCAGCTTGGCCCAGGCTTCTTTTTTCGACAGTTGGCGTGCCGCTGAAATAGCAGGAAGTTGGCTCGCACGTGGACGCGATTTTTCAGCTTCCCAGTGATACACAGACTGGGCGGATACGCCAATCAACTTGCCCATTTGCTCTGCGGACACACCTAATTTTTTACGCAAATTGGCAAAACCACCGGCACGAAAGCGCAGGACTGTAGGGGCCTCGGCGTCGGGTTGGCGCGCGGGCTGGGTGTGTGATTTGCTCAGTTTTTTCATGCTGGCTTCGAGGGCTGCGATGTGGCGCTTCAAGGCTGCAATGTCGGCACGGTATTGCGCAGACGCTTTTTTGAATTGTTTGGTTTCTGCGCGAATTTCTTTTTTTGCAATGCGTGAAATTTCGGCTTTGAACTGATCAACAAAGGTAACCATGTGTGTTTGATGTGAATTGAGAGAGCGCTGATTAGACATGCTTATCTGACTTTTATCAAGAGAAGCGCGTTTATGCCCGAACGCGTGTTGCGATGTAAATCGACGGGTGACATGATGAAAACATCTACAAGTTTCAAAGAGGTGGTTTATGTCCAAAGTTCTGGTTTTGTATTACTCATGCTACGGTCACATCGAGACCATGGCGCATGCGGTGGCAGAGGGCGCGCGTTCAACGGGTGCCACCGTCGATGTGAAACGGGTGCCCGAAACGGTATCAGCCGAGATTGCCAAAGCTGCGCTGTTTAAAACCGATCAAGCCGCGCAATACGCCACCATTGCCGAGTTGGAACATTACGATGCCATCGTCGTCGGGGCGCCGACGCGGTTTGGCCGCATGCCCTCCCAAATGGCCAGCTTCTTAGACCAAGCGGGTGGTCTGTGGGTCAAAGGTGCCTTGCACGGCAAAGTGGGGGGTGCCTTTTCATCGACGGCAACACAGCATGGTGGGCAAGAGGTGACGCTGTTTTCCATCATCACCAATCTGATGCACTTTGGCATGGTCATTGTGGGGTTGCCTTATAGCCATCAAGGGCAGATGTCGATGGACGAAATAGTGGGCGGCAGTCCTTATGGCGCCACCACCATTGCAGGCGGTCAAGGCCAACGCCAACCCTCGGCCATTGACTTGGCGGGCGCACGCCACCAAGGCAAGCTCATTGCTGAAACCGCCAACAAGTTGTTTGGCTAGATCACAAAAAGTACTTGCGTGCGTAGGCCAGCACCTGCGGGTCAGTGGGGTGGTCTACCGTCTCGACGGCCACAATATTTTTGGCGATTTGGGGCGCGTGTTGGTGTGCATGTTTGAACAGTTCCAGCTTGGCCGAACCTGGCCCCACGATCAAGACGTTTTTCGAATTGACCACGCCGTCCAACACTTCTTGCCAAAAGCTAGGGCTGGCCTCGGCCTTGCCACTGCCTAAAGTGCCACGGTGGTGATGCAGGTGCGGTTGTTTGGAATGGGTCAGCACCTTGTTGACCACGCTGGCGTTAACGTCGAAATGGATGATGTGTGCTTCATGGTGGTCAATCCAAACCACCACATGGTCAAAAATAATGGCATTCATATCAATTCCCTCTGGTTACTTGGTCATGGGTTTGACTTCTTTGACTTCGATCACCACGCGTCGATTGAGCGCACGACCTGCTTCGGTGCTGTTGTCCGCAACTGGTTGGCTCTTGCCGCGACCCTCGGTGCGAATGCGTTTGGCATCAATGCCTTTGTCGACCAAGTAGGTCTTGACAGCCTCTGCACGGCGTTGTGACAAGCGAAGGTTATAGGCCTCGGTACCAATTGAATCGGCATGCCCGACGGCGATCAGCATTTCCAAGTCAATGCCTTTGACCGATTGTGCAAATGCATCCAACTCGGTTTGATCTTTGGATTTGAGAACGGCTTTGTCAAAGTCAAACAGGGCATCGGCTGAGAGCGTGACCTTGGTTGGCATGGGCGGCATCGCACGGGCACGCATGGGCACCACGATGCTGGCTTTTATCTTCTCGATGGACTCTGTGCTCACCTCATCCAGCAAGCACAAATCGCTGGGGTCCACCCCTGTGCGGTCTTGTCCCGCGTCTTTGGCGTCTGGCAGGTCTGCACGCGTGACTTGTAGGGTAGGAACGAGTTGCCCCATACCCGAGAGGGTGCGCGCTTGTGCCACGATTTGGTTGTAGCTGGTGTTGATGTAGTTGCGCGAGGCTTGGAAATATTCATTTTGGCTATCTAGCAAATCGAGCAAAGTACGTTGCCCCAATTCAAACTGTTGACGGTAGGCCACATTTGATTTTTCAGTCGACAAACGGTGCTGTGAGATGAAGCGCATTTGGTCCTTCAAGTTGTTCACATCGCTGTACGCAATGGACAAGGTTTGTCGCACATCGCGACACACTTTTTCTTTCAAGTCGAGGGACTGTGCGTGCAAATCAACGGCTTGTCGTTCACGCGCCTTGTCTGCACCACCACGGTAGAAGTTGTAGTTCAAAACCAACTCAACACCATTGACATTGGTGGGCCCCGGTAAGCCCAGATCATTTTTGTCGCGGTTGGCATAGACGCGGAAATCAAGCCTGGGCAGGTAGGCCGCTTTGCGCGAGTCGATGGCCGTGCGTTGCGCGCGCACGTTCTCTAAAGCCGCATTGAGACTGGGGTTGGTGGGCATGCCTTCACGCAGCAACACATCGGTGCTGGCCGGCATGGGGGCGAAGCTGAACTCTGGCGGCAAACCCGGCAACGCGTCGGCCGGCTTTTCACCCACGAGGCGCAAGTAGCGTGCGCTGACATCATGCAAATTGGTCAATTCAGTGAGCAAATTAGATTCCGCCAAAGCGAGGCGACCCAGTGCTTGTTCGGCGTCGACTTGACGACCTACACCCGATCTGGCCCGTTCTTCCACCAAGTTGGAAATGCCTTTGTGTTCCGCATAGTTTTGTGTGGCAATGTCAACCAATTCTCGGTAGCGCACCACGTCGGTATAGGCCTTCACCGTCTCTAAGGCCGCGGTCTCTGAGGCATCCATCAATTCGTAATAACGGGTGAGCTTGGCGTAGCCCAAACGTTTGGCTTCGTTGCGGGTGAACATGCCATCAAACAGCATTTGCGTTAGGCTGAGTTGGTTCATGTTGTAGGTGTAGGTGCTGCTTGGGTTCACGGTGGGGGAGAGCCGATATTCATGGCCCACACTGCTTCGTAAATCCACACTTGGAAAGTAGCCACCTCGCGCCACCTCGCGCTCATCGTCTGCAGCCAAAAAGCCATTCCATCGGGCTTGCACTTCGGGGTTGTTGGCCACCGCTTTTCGGGCCGCTTGAACCAAAGGGTCAGGCACCATTTGCGCCTGAGCGCCTAGGCTCACCAGGACGGCTGCTGCAATGGCCGAAAATTTTGCATTCATAAAACCTCCGAATAGAAAACATCAAAACAAATAATTTGTTTGTTTATATGTCTCCCGTTTCATCTTGTGTTTCAGTATTTTTTGTTTCTCTGCGAAATGTCAAACAGCGTGCATCTAAGCCAGCGCAGACCTCGCATCACGCTTGCCATGGCCAGCATTTGCTGCGATCGTGTTGTGGCTCATGACTCAATTCTTGATGACCCGTCTGCCCTTCGCCAGTGGCTTGTTGCTGGCGTCGTTGGTGCTGCTCGGGAGCAGCTTGGCTGAGACCGATTTAGACCAAACGCAGAGCCTCGCGCAGCAGCAATATGGGAGCGCTGCTGCACAGACGGTGTTGGCTTGGCGTCAATTGATTCATGAGACGCACGGAGCCTCAGACCTCGTCATGCTCAATCAGGTCAACACGTTTTTCAATCGCCGCATGCAATTTCTGCCTGACATGGTGGTCTGGGGCAAAGAAGATTACTGGGCCACACCCTTGGAATTCATGGGGCGTGGTGCCGGCGATTGTGAAGATTTCTCGATTGCGAAATACATGACCTTGCAATTGATGGGCATGAACAAAGACAAGTTGCGCATGATTTATGTGCGCGCACAAACAGGCCCCAACACCAGCGTGGCCCATATGGTTTTGGGCTACTACCAACAGCCCACCGACGCGCCTCTGATTTTGGATAACTTGATTGGCAGCGTGCGCCCAGCGTCGCAACGCACGGATCTGACGCCTGTCTACAGTTTCAACGACACAGGCTTGTGGGTGGGGGCCAGCACACCCACCAACGCCGACCCCACCACCCGTTTATCCAAGTGGCGTGATGTGCTCAATCGCATGCACCACGAAGGTATTTCTCCATGAATCCACGTTCTCACGAGGCCCCACTATGACCCTCATCAAACAACTCTGGCTCGCTATTTTGCTCACGGCGATCTTGGCATTTGGCGGTAGCCTGGTGCTCAGCGTGGTGTCTGCACGTCACTATTTAGAGCAGCAGTTACAGGTCAAGAACATTGACAACGCCAACGCCTTAGCGCTGTCGCTGTCGCAGTTGCCCAAAGACCCCGTGATGGTGGAGTTGCAAGTTGCTGCGCAGTTTGACGCTGGCCACTACCGCTTCATTCGCATCACATCGCCGAGCGGCCAACTCTTGGTGGAGCGGGTTTTTAATGGCGAGTTGATGGGGGCTCCCCTGTGGTTTATTCACATGATCCCCATTGAAGCGCAACCCGGTGTGGCGCAAATTCAAGACGGATGGCAGCAATATGGCAGCTTGAGCCTCGCGAGTCACGAGCAGTATGTGTACCAAGCCCTTTGGCAAGGCACGCGCCATTTGTTGTTTTGGTTTTCGCTGGGCGGCCTGTTCATTGCGGGCGCATCGACTTGGGCCATGCGCCGCATCACCCGTCCTTTGAGTGAGGTGGTGACGCAAGCGCAGGCCATTGAAATGCGTCGTTTTTTGCACATCGCCGAGCCTCGCACACCCGAGCTGCAAACTTTGGCACGTGCCATGAACAGCATGGTCGATCGACTCAAAACCATGTTTGGCGAAGAGGCTGCGCGGGTGGAGGCTTATCGCAAACGCAGCAACCTCGACGGCCTCACCGGTTTGGCGAATCGGGCCTATTTTTTGTCGCAACTGCAAGAGTTGGTCACAGGTGAAGTGCACGAGGCCGATGGCAGTTTGGTGATGCTGCGCCTGAGCCCCTTGGAGACCTTGAATGCGCAACTCGGACATGAACGCACGAACACCTTGTTGCAGCTGCTGGCCACGGTGATGAAGACGCATGTCTCTGCCAACGAAGACGCGATGGCGGCACGATTGACAGGGGGCGAATTTGCGGTGGTCTATCCCGGTCGCCAGTCGCCCAGCCAAGCGGTGCAAGCACTGCAACACACCCTCCAACAGCAGGGGCTGCCAGATTGGATTGCGGCCTTGCCCCATCTCTACCACTTAGCGGCTGTGTCCTACCACCGTGGGGAGACGGTGAGTGCTTTGATGTGCCGCGCGGATGCGGCCATGGCCTTGGCGCAAGCCTCGGGCGCGCAGGCCCTAGCGGCCACTGTCGACGACCCCTTGGCTGAGCGCCAACGCCCAGTCTATGCCAGCGATCAATGGCGCCTGCGTTTGACCGATGCGTTGCAGCGCCAACGCTTAAGTTTGGCCTTTTACCCTGTGCGCACCCTGCATCCACAAGCGCTGTTGCACCAAGAGGGCGTGCTGCGTTGGCACAACGATGACGGCACACCTCCTTGGGTGGCGGGCGATTTCATGCCCATGGCCGTGCGCTTGAAGTTGAGTGGGTCGATTGACCTGCATGTGGTGCAGCTGGCGATTCAGCATCTTGACCACGTGAGCGGCGATGTGGCCGTGAACTTGGCCGCCCAAAGCATGACCGAGCTCAAGTTCATGCATGACCTGACCGCGCTGCTGCGCGCGCATCCCCAAGCGTGTGCGCGACTGTGGTTTGAAGTGCCGGAGTACGGGGTAGAGCAACACTTCGATGCGTTTGATGACTGTGTGCAACGCTTGAAGCAGCTCAAGTGCCGAGTTGGGATTGAGTACTTCAGCGAAAGTTTTGCCTTGGGCAACCAACTGGCCATGCTCAGCTTGGACTACATCAAAGTGCACCCCAACTACATCCGTGGGCTGGTTGATCAGCCGAACCATCAGGAGTTTCTCAAAGGCTTGTGTGCTGCCGCGCGCTTGCTGGGCATCACCGTGATTGCGATGGGCGTGGCGTCAGACACCGAGTTGCCCTTGTTGGGCCAACTGGGCTTTGACGGTGCAACTGGTCCGGGGATTGTGTGAGGGGCTCAACGCTCGGTCAGTGCATTGGCTTTGGCTCTGATCACAGGTTTGATCAAGTAGGAAAGGATGGTTTTTTTGCCAACCAAAATGTCCACCTGCGCCATCATGCCGGGGATGATGGGCAGTTTTTCACCTAGCCTAGATTTGTCGGTACGCACCCTGACCAAATAAAACGAATTGCCTTTTTCGTCTTGCACGGTGTCTGCGCCGATGTTGATCACCTCAGCTTGCAGCCCGCCATAAATCGCATAGTCATAGGCGGTGAATTTGACGACGGCCTTTTGTCCCGGACGCAAGAAGGCGATGTCTTTGGGGTTGATCTGCGCTTCCATGATCAGCGCGTCGTCCAAGGGCACAATTTCAACCAACTCCTTGCCTGGCATCACCACACCGCCCACGGTATTGACCAACAAGCGTTTGACGATGCCGCGCATGGGCGATGTCACCTCCGCATGTTTGACTTTGTCTTCCAGCGCACGTCCCCCCTCTGTCATCGACGAGAGTTTGCTCATGGTCTCGGACAATTCGGCGCTCATTTGGTTGCGGTTGCTCAGCTCCACGTCTTCGATGCGGCGTTGCGCTTCTTGAATGGCGGACTGAACGCGCTGCATCTGCGCCGAGGCTTGGTCGCGGTCGCCGCGCAGGCGCGCGGCATCACGTTCCAAGCGCATGACCTCGACTTCCGAGACGGCACCCGTGGCCAACATGGGGCGTGTCGCCGTGAGCTCTTGCTCGGTGTAGTCCAAGCTACTGACGGCTTGCTCTTTGCGCGCCTTCATCTCACTGAACTCGTGCTGACGTTGGCTCAACTGGTCTTTTGAAATTGAGACTTGGGCTTCTATGCCTTCTCGGCGCGACGCATACAAACGCGTCTCTTGAGCCACGATGTCGGGCGCGGCCTTGACCAATTCGGGGGGCGGTGTGAAGGGCGTGCCTCGGGTGAGGGCTTCAAGCCGTAAGGCTTTGGCTTGCAGCGCTTGCGAGGAGGTGCGGTTCTCCATCATGTTGGATTCGAAGCGCGTGGAATCCACCCGCAGCAGCTGCTGACCTGCTTGTACTTCTTGCCCTTCTTTGACCAGCAGCGCTTCGACCACGCCGCCGTCCACGCTTTGGATAATTTGCACTTGGCTGCTTGGCACCACCTTGCCCATGCCGTGGGTCACTTCGTCAACGTCTGCCAACGCTGCCCACAACAGCAGCAACACCACAACGCCCCCCGACAGGCGCAGCAAGGTGCGCGCACGCAGTGGCTCTTGGTGCTGCATGGCCCAATCGGCGTCGTCGTGCCATGCAAACTGTTCGACGTTGGGCTCTGGCGCCAAGCGCGCCACAATGCCGCCAAACCAGCGCTTGCCCGTTTGCGTGAGCGTGTCTATCAGCACGCGAATGCGCTCAAAGGTTTTTGCGTTCAGCGGTTCCATCACTGCGCCTTTCCGACGCGGCCTTGTTTCAAAGCCGCAATCACTTGGTCTTTGGGACCATCGGCCACCACGCGCCCAGCGTCAATCACGACCATGCGATCTGCCAAATCCAGCAGTGCATTGCGGTGGCTGATGATGATCAGGGTCTTGCCGCGCGCAAACTCAGCCAAGCGATGTTTGACGTCTTCTTCGCTCTTGTGGTCCATCGCCGCCGTGGGTTCGTCAAACAACAGAATCGAAGGGTCGTTGATCACCGCGCGGGCAATGGCCACACCTTGGCGTTGCCCGCCCGACAGGGACTCACCGCGTTCGCCGATCACCATGTCAAAGCCTTGTGGATGCGCGTTGACCATGTCGATGATGCCGGCGATCTCTGCGGCGCGCACCACCGCTTGGTCATCGGCCAGCGGCGCACCTAGGGTGATGTTTTGGCGCAGGGTGCCGTAAAACAGCATCACGTCTTGTTGCACATAGCCTATTTGTCGCCGCATTTCAGCGGGGTCTAATTGGCGTTGGTCGATGCTGTCGATCAGCACGGCACCCGTGGTGGGGCGATACAGCCCCAAGATCAATTTCTCTAAGGTGGTCTTGCCAGAGCCAATGCGACCCAAGATGGCCACATGCTCACCCGGCTTGATGCTCAGGCTCAGGTTGCGCAGTGCAGGTTGGTGTTGGCCGGGGTAGGAAAAGCTCACATCACGAAACTCAATTGCCCCATCCAAGCCGCCTCGGCTGATGAAGTTGGCTTCGGCGGGACGCTCGACTTCGCGCTGCATGGTTTCGTTGAGTGAGGTGAGGGCGGTGGCCGCCGTGTGGTACTGCACCAGCAAGCCCGACACCATCGCGATAGGCGCCATGGCACGCGAGGCCAGCATGGTGCTGGCAATCAAGCCACCCATGGTCAGTGAGCCGTCGGCAATCAGGTAAACCCCCGCAATGACGATGGCCAAGTTCACACTCTGCTGCATGAAATTGGCGGTGTTGGTGGCACTGGCCGACAGCAAGCGCAGCTGCGCGCCTGTGCGTGCCAGCAACACCGCACTTTTCTCCCAGCGGCTTTGCACGGGGGACTCGGCCCCCAAGGCTTTGATGGTCTCAAACCCCACCAAGCTCTCAATCAAGGTGGCGTTGCGCTGGGCGCTGGCACGGTAGGTGGTCTCGGCCAGTTCATGCATGCGCCCTTGCACGGCTAGTGCATACAGCAGCATGAGCATGGCACCTAGGATCAAAGGAATCAACATGGGCCACGAAATCCAAGCAATGACCGCCATGAAGATCAAACCAAACGGCAGATCAATGAAGGCCACCACGGTGGCAGAACTGATGAAGTCGCGCACCGATTCAAAGGCCCGCAGATTAGAGGCAAAAGACCCCGCCGAATTGGGACGCTCTTCCATGCGCATGCCCATCACCCGCGCCATGATGAAGGCCGAGAGTTTGACATCGGTTCGGCTGCTGGCGAGGTCGATGAAACGCCCGCGCATGGTGCGCAGCAGCAAGTCACTGACCAACATCAGCAACAGCCCTAGCGACAACACCCACAGCGTATCCACCGCACGGTTGGGCACCACGCGGTCGTACACATTCATGACGAACAGCGGCATGCCCAACGCAAACAGGTTGCTCAAAAATGCGGCCATCAACACGTCGCGGTAGAGCAGCCGGTTTTCAGCAATCACGCTCCAAAACCAATGGCCTTGCCTGCCGTTGCGCACAAGGGGCGTGCGCGCGTCCCACCGCACACGAGGACGCAGGTACACCGACAGGCCGCTGTAGTCGTGTGCCAAATCGGTCAATGCCACGGTGACCGGCGCATCGCTGAGTTCGGGGTAGACCACTTGGGCGTGACTGCGGCTGGCGTCAAAGCTCAGCAACACACAGGCCCGTTCGTCTTTCAGTAGCACGATGGCTGGCAACAAAGCGTCTTTCAAAAGGGCCAACTCTTTGCGCACGATGTGGCTACTCAGCCGTGCACGATGGGCCGCGCGTTTGAGCAAACTGGGCGTGAGTTTTTGTTGTTCTGTGGGCAAGCCGGCCATCACCGCGTCGGGGGTGAGGCACTCACCGTGCGCACGCGCCACGATCAACAAGCAGCTCAACAGCTCATCGCGGTGATCGAAGGCCATGCCCAAATCGGCAGCGGTTATTTTTTCGTCAAGAGACAAAGCGTGCTCCCATGCGTCAACCCCCATCGCATCTGACACAGTGTTCAGATTGCGCTGAGTCATCGTATAGAGATGCCTTTGCGCGCAGGGAACTATTGCGTGTGGCTTTGACCAAAGTCATGCTTTTACAAGAAAGGTATTCAGCGCCTATGGACAAGCCACAACGCCATCACTAATCTCAAATGCCAAGTCTTCGCAAGCGACGTTGTTTGGTGAAGCACCTCTTTGAAGGAGAGCATCATGGCCCAATTCGCAACCGTTGTTGACATCCATGGCAAAGGCGCTGTGTTTGCTGTGGACGCATCTGGAAAGATGCGCCAATTGAAGCTGGGGGACGTTTTACAAAAAGGCGAAACCATTCGCGCCGACAGTGCCACGAGCGTTGATGTGATGATGAGCGATGGGCACGTGATGTCCGTTGCGACGGATCAAACCCTGCGTCTGGACGAGCCCGTGGTTGGCACGGACCAAACGCCACCCGTGTCCGACACCGCGAATGCGGCGCCTGCTGCGCCCCCCGCGATTGACAACGTCGGTCAAGCCCTCGCACTGGGGGCTGACCTCAGCACCCAGCTCGAAGCCGCTGCGGCGGGCCTGACAGGCGCTGTGGCAGGTGTGGGTGCGGCTGATACGGGCATCACTTTTGTGGTGCTGCCGCGCATCGCAGAAGGCGTGACGCCTGTCTCGTACAGCTACAGTTTCAATGGGCAAGGGGCTATCCCCGGTGTGCCCACCACCCCCGTCCCCTTGGACCATGCCCCCGTGGCGGTGAACGATGCTGCAAGTTTGGCCGTTGACGAGTTAACCCTCGCGGGCAATGTGCTGACCAATGACTCGGGGCCTGTCGGTCTGCCTTTGACGGTGCAAAGCGCACCGGTGACCTTGACCAATGCCTTAGGGAACTTGACCATTCAGCCGGACGGAACCTTCACCTTTGCCCTCAACCCCGCGGGTCACGCTTTCGCCGAGACTTTGTCGCCCAGTCAAACATTTGATTTGGTGTTTAGCTATCAAAACACCGATGGCCAATTGCCCAGCAATGTGGCCGATGTGACGATCACCATTTTTGGCTCCAACGAGCCGCCCACCTTGACGCTAAACGGCGTCGCCGAAGGTGGATCCAGTTTGGTATTTGAGGCGGGTTTGACGGGAGGCTCGGGCCTAGGCCCAACCGCCACCGCATTGATGGGCACTTTCACGGTTGCCGATCCAGATGGTCTTAATTCCGTCGTCTCTGTGACCATCAACAGCACCGTCATCGCCATTGCTGACTTGGGCAACAACAACGTCATCACGGACCCCAATGGCACTTTGACGGTTGTGGCTTACGACAACACAACGGGCGTGGCTTCCTTCAATTACCAATTGACGTCTCCCGCAAACAATGCAGTCGAACCACAGCTGAATATTTTTACGCTCAGTGCGTCAGATGGTGTGTCGTCTTCCACACCCGTGACCTTCACCGTGGAGATTGTGGATGACCACCCCATTGCAGTGAACGATGGGCCGGTGGGTGTGGTAGAGGATGGTTTAAGTTCGATCAGCGGCAATGTGCTGAGCAACGACATCGGTGGCGCAGACCAGCCAGCGGGGTTCACAGCGTGGGGCACCGACAGCACAAGCGTGGCCTCGGTGGCGGCGCTCAACACCTACGGCACTTTGACACAAAACCCCGATGGCAGTTGGGGCTATGTGTTGGACAACACGCGTGCCGCCACCCAACAGCTCACGGCGGCAGACCTCAAGAGCTTTGACCTCAACTACACCATGCACGATGCAGATGGTGACACCAGCACCGCGCACTTGACGCTCACCATCCAAGGCACCAACGACACGCAAAGCGTGACCGTACAAGCCGCAGGCGCCAGTGGCACCACGGTGTTTGAGTCAGCGCTTCCTCTTGGCACCACCGAGTTGGCAGACCCCGCACCCAACAGCGACCCACGGGAAACGGTGGCCGGCAGCTTCAGTGTTTCTGCCAGCGATGGCATCGCGAGCATCACGGTGGGAGGGGCGCTGTTCACCTTGGCGCAGTTGCAAGATGGGGCCTACCTTGCCGCACATCCGGTGGACACGGGCGAGGGCACCTTGGTGCTCACGGGCTACAACAGTGGTGACGGCAACCATTTGGGAAGCATCGACTACAGCTACACGCTCAAAGGCTTTGTGCTAGACCCAAGCCCTGCCAGCACCTTTGTAGACGACACGGGCAATCTGATTACCGTCACAGGTGTGAGTGGTTCCACCTCAACAGGGACGGACTTGGTGATCCGCATCATGGACGATGCACCGATTGCGGTCAACGATGGGCCTACGGGGGTGACCGAAGATGTGGGTAGCCCCAGCATCGGCGGCAACGTGTTGAGCAATGACATCTCGGGCGCAGATACGCCGATGGCATTTACAGCATGGGATTTAGTCGGCGATGCCGCCACGATCACGGCGCTTAACACCTACGGCACGTTGGCACAAAACGGTGATGGCACTTGGTCCTATGTGCTGGATAACAGCCGCGCAGCTACGCAGGCACTGACCTCGGCGAGCAACCTGAGTTTTGATTTGAACTACACCATGCAAGATGCCGATGGTGACACCAGTACCGCGCACTTGACCATCACCGTGGCGGGCACCGATGACAGTGCTTCCGTCGCCACACTCAATGCCAGCGGTCCCGATGGCACCGTGTATGAACATGGACTCACGTCTGTGCCCGACACCAGCGAGACCACCACAGGCACCTTCTCTGTTGCGGCCACGGATGGCATCGACCATGTGGTGTTCGGTGGGACCACTTACACCTTGGCCCAAATGATGGCGTTCAACGGCACGCAAACCGTGAACACGGGCGAGGGCGTGTTGACGTTCACGGGCTATAGCGGCACATCTTTAGCGGGAACCGTGAGCTACAGCTACACACTGACTGCCGCGATCAACAATGCCACCGTCGTGCCAACCGGCAACGACACGGTAGACCCCACGGGTTTCAATGACAGCATTGCATTGCGCGTGCATGGCGTGGGCGGCACTTCGGCCGTTGACAACCTGGTGATTCGCGCGGTGGATGACACGCCGCAAGCGGTGAACGACGGGCCGTCTGGGGTCACAGAGGATGGTGCGAGTTTGATTGGCGGCAATGTGCTGAGCAACGACATCTCGGGTGCAGACACGCCTGTGGGGTTCACAGCGTGGGGCACCGACAGCACAAGCGTGGCCTCGGTGGCAGCGCTCAACACCTACGGCACCTTGACACAAAACCCCGATGGCAGTTGGGGCTATGTGTTGGACAACACGCGTGCCGCCACCCAACTGCTCACGGCGGCAGACCTCAAGAGCTTCGACCTCAACTACACCATGCACGATGCGGATGGTGACACCAGCACCGCGCACCTCACGATCACCGTGACGGGCACCAACGACACGCCTACCCTCACGACAGCCTTTGCCGAAGGCGACGCTGGCTTGGTGTACGAGGCCGGTCTGCCCAGTGGTTCAGGCGTGGGTCCGACAACCCTCACCACGTCGGGCACTTTCACATTGGCCGACTTGGATGGCTTGACCCACTTGGTCTCGGTGACCATCAACAGCACCGTCATCGCCATTGCTGACTTGGGCAACAACAACGTCATCACCGACCCCAATGGCACTTTGACGGTGACGGGCTACAACAGCAGCACGGGCGTGGCCACGTACACCTACCAGTTGACGTCGGCTGATCTGATTTCGCCAGAGCAAAATGTGTTCACGCTGAGCACCACAGCGGATACGTCAACAACTTCTGCACCAGCCACCATCACCGTGGGCATCGTGGACGATGCGCCGGTCGTCGCTGTCACACCTGGCCACATACAGAACAGCGCCAATTCTGAGCTGGTAGGCACCTTGGCCATCATGGGTGCCGATCAGAGCGGGGCTCATGTGAGCCTCACCGGCATCACACCACCGAGCGGTGGTTTGACTTCCGATGGCGTGGCCTTGGTTTACACCACGAGTGTGGATGGTTCGACCATCACCGCTACTGCCGGCGCATCGGGGCCGACGGTGTTCACCATGCATGCCAATTCGGATGGCAGCTATGCCTTCACGCAGAGTGCGCCGTTGGATCTGTCGGTGGTGACTCCAGATATCACCTTCGGCGTGGGCGCAGGTGGGCCACAGCCTGCTTTTTACGTGGATACAAATGGCGTGTTCACCTCGACAGAAAACTTAGGCGATTGGGCCATCAAGATCACTGCCAGTGGCTCCCTTAACCCAAGCGTCCAAGGCTTGGGGGTAGGAAGCAATAACTTCAATTCAGGCGACACCATGACGTTTGAATTTGATGACGAAGGTGCCAGTACCGTGAACCATCTTGGGCCCAACTTAACCTACGCGGTAAAAATTGGTATTGCCGATATGAGTGGTTCAGAAAGCCTGACTTACACAGCCGTTTCAGTCGCAGGCATCACAAGTACCGTCACCATTCATTCCTCTGATTTGGCAGCCGACCATACCCTGCTCATCACCAGCCCAGGCGGTGGCAATTTAGACAACATCACTTTGACTATGAACGGCACACATGACAAGGTGCGCATTGATTCACTCACCTCCTTCACGATCGATGACACCAAGACCAAAGACCTCACCTTTCACTACAACGCCACCGATGGCGATGGCGACTCAGTGGTGGGCTCCGTGGTGGTCACAGCGCAGAACAGCCATACCTTGACAGGCACCAGTGGCAATGATGCGTTGGGTGGCGGTAGCGGCAACGATTTCCTAACCGGCGGTGCCGGCAATGACGTTTTGACCGGCGGTGTTGGGGCTGACACCTTCGTATGGAAATTGGGCGATCAAGGCACCGTTGCAACACCTGCGGTCGATGCGATCACCGATTTCACCGCAGGCACTGGCGGTGATGTGCTGGATTTGAAAGATTTATTGCAGGGCGAACATGATGGTTCGGGCGTTTCGCTGAATAACTTAAGCAATTTCTTGCACTTCACGCAGGATGGCGCCCACGCTGTTTTGTCGATTGACGCTGCGGGCGTGAACCCAGTGGGTGCGCCCACACAGAACATCACCTTGAGCAACTACGCCACGCTGGCTGCGTTCACAGCCAGCTTGGGCTTGGCACCCGGGGCGTCAGATGCTGCCATCATCAACAACTTGCTGACGCACCAAAATTTGAAAACCGACGCTTGAGAAGCGTTCCAGTTTCCAAGCAAATATCCAGCCTCACTTAATTCGCAAAGAGACGACAAATGTCAAAGAAGGTGCAAGTTGCCTCAGACATTGCTTAAAACGCATTGTCTTCAAGAGATGCCGGCTTTATGCTGGTCCAAAACGGAGGCACATGATGGGCACACTCTTTTACTTCAATGCCGATGCAACGCGCTATTGCATCGCTGGAGAAGCAGTGGCGCGCGTGGTTTGGCTGCCAGCCTTGTCGAGTTTGGACGGCGTGCCAGCGTGGTTTGTTGGGGTCCTCAATTTGCAGGGGCAACGCATTGTCGTGATTGATTTTTCTGTGTGGATGGGGCATGCGCAGCGGCCGTATTCAGTCAAACAAAAATTACTCATCATCAAAAGCGAAACCTCACGTGCGGCTGTTTTGATCGACGAGGTGGAGGGGTTGAAAGCGTGGTCTGGTGCGCTTTTGTCAATTGAGAAAAACAGCGACAGCCCACATCTACTTGGGCAGGTGCGCGATGGCGATGACATGGTGATGTTGGTGAGCGTTGCGGCCCTGATTGATTCCTCTCAACACTGGGCTTTGCAGGACGTTCGTGCGGCAAGCTTGGTCCATGCGGACGTTGTGGGTGATGTGGCGTTGCTTCAGTCGCGCATGCACCAGCTGGCGAAAGAACTTTCCCCCTTGCGTTTGGATATATTGTTGTCCTTCGCCATTGTCTCGACAGGGGCACGTCGTTATGCCGTCGATTTAGCGCAAGTCATGGAGTTTTCGTTGCTCAAACAATTCACCTTCTTGCCGGGTTGTCAAGCGGCGGTGCTGGGGTGTATGAACTTGCGTGGCGAGATCATTAGCATCCTAGATTTAGGTATCTTGTTGGGGCTTGAACCCTCGCCGCATGACGCGGAGTTGTTGGTGTTGCAGCATGCGGGGCTAAAGTTTTCATTTGCCATCGAAGCGATTGAACGCTTGGTGGTGGCCGCTGAATCCAACATCATCGACATGCCCGATCAAGACGATCAGCGCCCCTTGTCTCACGCCTTGCTGCGTGACAACGGTGAAATCACCCCCATCTTGAATTTAGATGCTGTGTTTGCGCTTTGCACCTCACAGCCAGCGGTATTTGCGCACCTTTAAGGAAAGGAGTCTGTCGTGAACTCAATTTTTCAAAAACTTCGCTGGCGTTTGTTGTTGACCTTTTTGTTGCCCTTGCTTTTGATGGCGGGTGTTGTGGGTTTTGCCAGAATGACATTGAACGAGGCGGCTGCTTTGTCTCAAAATTTAAATGCAACCGCACATATTCCAGACGATATTTTGAAAGTGGGCGATAGCTGGGTCAGGATGCAGCGTGCGTCTTTTGCTTACACCTTGATCAATGGCAATCAGAGCATTGAAATGGGATACCCCAAAGCCATTTACGAAGCAAGCCGCACGGCTGCACACGAAAAAATTGATGACCTCATCAAATCCAACAGCACAGGGCGTTTGACCGACACGATTCAGCAACTCCAAGAGGTGACACAGCGCATTGAGCTCAACACATCGCAGCTGATCAAGCTCATTGATGATGGCAAAGAGAAAGAGGCGATTGAGGCTTTTAGAAAAGGGGCATTCATTGCCATGGCCAGAGATACCGACAAGATTTCAGCGAAATTGGCGCAAGATGAAAACGATTACCGCGCCCAAACACGCGATCGTGTGACCTCATCCATTGCGCGTGCGAATCACGCTGTGATTTGGGGCGGCGTCTTGGCAGTTTTGATGATGTTGGTCTTTGGCGTTTGGACCGTGCAGGTGATGCACCGAGGCATCAGCAACATTGCCAATCAAGTCTCGGTGGTCGCGACTCAGTTTGCCAGCGTGATGCTGGAGCATGAGCAATCGGTGCAAGAGCAGGCTGCTGCGGTGGTGGAAACCACCAGCACCGTCGAAGAGTTGGCGGCATCGGCGCGTGTCACAGCGCTGCAAGCCGAGTCGGTGGCCAACTCGGCCAAGCAAGCGCAAGAAACCACGCGCAAAGGCGTGGAGTTGGCGTCGCGCAACAAATCTGAGATGAGCCAGTTAGAGACCAACACCACGCACATTGCCGCAGAAATTTTGGCGCTTTCAGAGCAGGCGGCGCAAATTGGCAGCATTTCTAAGTTGGTGGGGGAGTTGGCGGGCGAGACCAATATGCTGGCCCTCAATGCCGCCGTGGAAGCCGCCCGTGCGGGTGAGCATGGCAAGGGGTTCTCTGTGGTGGCGTCTGAGATTCGCAAGCTGGCCGATCAGAGCAAGCAGTCGGCTGAGAAGTCCAACCAAATTGTGGCAGACATACAAAAAGCGACCAACACCATTGTGATGGCTGCTGAAGAGGGCAGTAAAACATCGCGTAACGTGGGGGAAAGTGTGCGCCTGTCGGTGGTGGCTTTTGAAGGCGTCAACGAGCTTTCGATGGGGGTTCACCAAAATGCCCAGCAGGTGTTGCTCAACACCAAGCAGCAAGCCGAGGCGATGGTGCAAATTGATGCGGCCATGAAAAGCATCAACAACGGCGCCAAAGCGATTGCGCTCGCCACCAGTCAAGCGCGTTCAGGGGTAAGTAGTTTGAAGGACGTGGCGACCAAACTCAAAAACATGCTTTAAGCGTTGGTCCTTATGCCCACTATTGAAGACACCGAACTGCGTCATCTGTTTCATACAGAGTGCAATGAGCGCTTGCAAAAGCTCGATGCCGGTTGGTTGCAGCTTGAGAAAGAACCAAGCAACCCTGCATTGGTGGACGAGATGTTTCGTGAAGCCCACAGCCTCAAGGGGGGCGCGCGCATGCTGGGGCTGTTGGACATTCAAGATTTGGCCCACGCCATGGAAGATGAATTGGCTGTCATCCGTAAAAGGGGTGCGGCCATCGATACGGCCTTTGTACAAAAGCAGCTGGCAACGGTGGACCGTTTGCGCCTACTCGTGGAGTTGGCGGTGGCAGAGGGGCCCAGCCCTAGCCCCAGCCCTAGCGCGGTGAAGGCGCCTACACCTGAGCACGCACCTGAGGACGCTCCTGAGCCAGCACCACCTCCAAAGCAGAGTCAGCCCTCGGTGTCCGTGGACGCGGTCAAAGCGGCCGCGACGCAAGTGGCTGACTTTCATATCGATACGTTGCGCGTGGATGCCAATCGGCTTGATTATTTGTTGACGCAGTCAGGTGAGTTGGTGGTCAATCGCAATTTGATTCAACGCTTGGAGCTTGAGCTGCAGTCTTTGCTGGCCAAAGATTGGTCCTCACCCGTGGATGTGCAATTGAATCTAGCCAAATTGAGTCATTTGTCTAAGCGTTTGGCGGACGACAACGCGAACTTGAACACGGTGTCACAGGAGATTGAGTCAGGCATTCGCAATCTGCGTTTGTTACCGATCTCGACCTTGCTGACTTTGTTTCCACGCATGGTGCATGACCTTGCACTGGAGCAAGGCAAGAAAATTGACTTGCGCTTGGAGGGGGGCGATTTGGTGGTGGACAAACGCATCATCGAAGAGATGAAGGCGCCATTGATGCACCTGCTGCGCAACGCGATTGACCATGGCATTGAAACACCAGCGGTGCGGCATGATTTTGGCAAGCCAGAGACCAGTGTGTTGTGGGTGCGCGTGAGCCATGATGCTGAGCGTATTCACATTGAAGTGCGCGACGATGGCCAAGGCTTGAACTTAGACGCTGTGCGTGCCTTGGTGGTGAAGAAGGGCCTGTATTCGACGGAGGAGGCGGCCTCATTAAGCCCAGCTGAGTTGCACATGATGATTTTGGAGCAAGGGTTTTCGACCAGCAAAATGATCACCGATGTGTCTGGGCGAGGCGTGGGCTTGAACGTGGTGCGCACCACGATTGAGCGGTTGCATGGCACGCTGAATATCGATTCGGCACCGGGTAAAGGCATGTGGATCAACATGGGCTTGCCGATGTCGATCATTTCCACGCGGGTGTTGTTGGTCAAAGATGCGGGGCAAGTTTTTGCCATTCCTTTTGAGAGCGTCAACCGCATTCAAAAGGTGCCGCCAACAGCGGTTCGAATGGTGGAAGGCAACCCATGTTTGGATGATCATGGAGACATTATTTTCTTAAGCTGGTTAGGTGCGCTGCTGGGATGCCCAAGTCAGTCTTCTGTGAACGCAACACAGCCTTACTGTGTGATTTTGAATGATGTGCAAATGCGCGTGGGTGTGTTTGTTGACGAACTGTTGGGCGAGCAAGAGGTGGTGATCAAACCCGCGCCCATGCCTGTCGGTAGAACACGCTTGTTGCTAGGGGTGACGATTTTGGATGCGGGCTTGGTGTGTTCTGTGCTGGACGTGCGCGGCATTGCCCATCTGTTGCTCAACAAAGCCAAGCCCGCTGCAACGGGTTCGGCCAAAGCGCCTATGAAAACTACCAAACATATTTTGTTGGCCGAAGACAGCATTACCACTCGCATTCAAGAAAAAAGAATTTTAGAAAGCGCGGGCTATCAAGTCACCGCATGTGTGGATGGCTTAGAGGCTTGGCAGAACATGTCACGTTTCAAATTTGATGCGGTGGTGAGCGATATTTTGATGCCCAATATGAGTGGCTTGGTGTTGACACAAAAAATCAGAGCCAATCCCGCATTTGCGAACACGCCGGTGATTTTGGTGACCTCTTTGTCAACCGATGAGGATCGCCGAAGAGGGTTGGAAGCTGGTGCGGATGCGTACTTGTCCAAGCCTGAATTTGACCAATCTGTTTTATTGGAATGCTTGGAGCGTCTGATTTGACGTTATGCCCGATGCTGACACCCCACGCCTACACCAAACCCATCCGGGTGCTACTCGTTGAAGACTCGCCGCTTGAATTGGCTGTGATTCAAAAAATCTTGACCGATGGTGGCGTTGATGTGGTGGGCACAGCCACCAACGGTGTGGAAGCTTTGGCATTGATCCCCTTGATCGACCCGGATGTGATTTGTACAGATTTCCATATGCCCATGATGGATGGTTTGGAGCTGACGAAGCAGGTGATGGCGCGATATCCTCGGCCAATTTTGGTGTTGAGTATTTCTGCGCAGCCGTATCAAATGCGCAACATCATGAAGATTTTTCAGGCAGGGGCTTTGGATGTGATGGCCAAACCGCTCTTTAAATCGGGGGGTATCAGTCAAATCAACCCACAGCTGTTGCTCGACAAAGTCAAAGTGTTGGCGGGTGTGAACGTGATCACGAGCAATTACAAGCCCCATGTGACTCTGAAGTCGCTCAAGCATCAGCTCAGCGAAGCGCATGACATGCCCGTCAAGATGATCGCCATTGGTTCATCGACGGGTGGACCGCAGGCCTTGCTGCAACTGTTGACGAAGCTGCCAGAAAGTTTCCCTATCCCGATTGTCTGTGTCCAGCACATCAGCCAAGGATTCTTGCGTGGCTTGGTGGAGTGGTTGGATGACATCAGTCATTTACAAATTGTGGTGGCCGAGGCGGGCATGGTGCCGCACGCGGGCTATGTTTACTTTGCGCCGGATGGGCGGCATTTGGTGTTCGATGCAGACGGGCGATTTAAATTGCTAGAGGCGCAGCCCCATGACTTGCATTTGCCCAGTGTGGATCACCTGTTCATGTCCATGGCGCAAACCTTTGGCCCGCATTGTGCGGGTGTGGTGCTCAGTGGCATGGGCAGTGATGGTGCCAAGGGCATGGTGTCCATCTTTGAACACCAAGGTCTGACGATTGCGCAAGACGAAGGGACTTCGGTGATCTTTGGCATGCCCAAAGCCGCCATTGCGACTGGCGCGGTGAAGCGGGTGTTGCCGCTGCATGAAATTTCAGACGCGCTGATCGCTTTGCATGCAAATCAGCGCTCCTGTTCAAGTTTTAAAACCTTAGAGCTTTAAAACACCTGCGTTTTGCGCCATCGCATCCAATGCAGCCGAACTGGCTTGCAACGCCGTGCGGCGGTGGTAGAAATTGAGCGCGCGCAAGCCACCCAATTCTTCGCCACCCCCGGCCCGGCCTGGACCGCCATGCAAGGACCCGGGCATCACGTTGCCGTGGCCGGTATGCAGCGCGGCCACATCAGGTGAGATGGCGTGGATGCGCCCATGGTGTGAACCCAATGCTGCCGTTGTGCTTGCGATGAAGCTGGGGTTGTCGCTGTAGACCGACATGACCAACGAGCCTTCGCCACGCTGAATCAGCGCATACGCTTGCTGAATATCGGTGTAAGCCATGAGCGTGGCCACGGGGCCAAACACTTCGACGTCATGCAACACCTTTGCGTCGGCGGGGCTGGTGGAGCCCAGCAAGACGGGGGCCACACAGGCCGACACGCTGGGGTCTGCGTCTTGCAAACCCGAGGCGTTGCCGTCAAACAAAACACTGGCTTCTTGCTTCAAGGTTTCAATGCCTGCGATCACGTTGTGGTACTGCTCGCGGTTGACCAGTGCGCCCATGCGGACGCTTTCGTTGCGGGGGTTGCCAACGGTGATTTTTTTGAGTTTGGCGGTGATGGCTGCAGCAGTGGCTTCATAGAGTGTGGCGGGCACAAACACACGGCGAATGGCGGTGCATTTTTGTCCTGACTTCACGGTCATTTCGCGCACCACCTCAGACACGAACAGCTGAAAGACGTCACTCTCAGGGGTTGTTGCGGGGTCTAGCAGGGCCGAGTTGAGGCTGTCGGCTTCGATGTTGCAACGCACCGATTTTTGGGCCACGGCGGGGTGAGAGCGAATGATGTGGGCGGTGTCCGCAGATCCGGTGAATGACACGACATCGAAGGGTTTGAGCTGGTCCATCAAGCCCGCAGAGGAACCACAAATGACGGACAGGGCACCCACCGGCAAGATCTTGGCATCCACCACATCTTGGACCATTTTTTGGGTCAGCCATGCGGTGGCAGTGGCGGGTTTGACGATGACGGGTACACCCGACAACAAGGCGGGGGCTGCTTTTTCCCAGAGGCCCCAACTTGGAAAGTTGAAGGCGTTGATGAACAAGGCCACGCCAGGGGTGGGGCTCAAGAGGTGTTGGGTTTGAAACAGCGGGTCTTTGCCCATGCGAATGCGCTCACCATCGAGCAAAACGTGGCTGTCGCCAAGGCTGTCACCCAATTTGGCATAGGTGCTGAGGGTGAAGATGGCGCCTTCGATGTCCACGGCCGAGTCTTTGACGGTCGTGCCTGAGTTGGCGGTAGAGATGTCGTAGTAGTTGGCTTTGTTGGCGATCAGCACTTGCACGATCTCGCTCAACATCTGCGCGCGTTGTTTGTACGTCAGTGCGCGCAAGGCCTCACCGCCTTGGGTGCGTGCAAATTCAAAGCCTTCGCTCAAATCGATGCCCGCATTGGAGACTTGGACCAAGGCGGTGCCCAGTACGGGGTCGACCAAGGTTTGGGCGTGTCCCTGGCCTGATTGCCAGCGGCCTGCGAAGAAATTGGATAACAGTTCAGTAGACATGGTGACCTTTCAGTGATGTGCAGTATTTTGCATGCCAAATCATTTTTTCATAAAAATATTGTGAAAAAATCTTGCTGTATGCAATTTAGTGCAGTATTATTCCGGCAGGAAATGAAATTTTGTGCAACTTGAGACATCGCAACGGAGATTAGCTATGAGTCATGACAGCCGCGTGGAATACCAGATTGATCCGACCCAGTACAAACACTGGTCCGTCAAATACGAGGGGGAGACGGCAACGCTTCAACTCAACATCCATGAAGATGGTGGCATTCGTCCGGGCTACAAACTCAAGCTGAACTCGTATGACTTGGGCGTGGACATTGAGTTGTACGACGCGCTGCAACGCATCCGTTTTGAACACCCAGAGGTCAAAAGCGTGGTGGTCACCAGCTTGAAAGACCGCATCTTCTGTTCTGGCGCCAACATCTTCATGTTGGGTCTTTCAACCCACGCTTGGAAGGTGAATTTTTGTAAGTTCACCAATGAAACCCGCAACGGCATTGAAGACTCCAGCCGCCATGATGGCCTGAAGTTCATTGCAGCTGTAAATGGCGCGTGCGCCGGGGGCGGTTACGAATTGGCGTTGGCCTGCGATGACATTGTGTTGGTGGACGACCGTTCATCCAGCGTGTCCTTACCCGAAGTGCCCTTGCTCGGCGTGTTGCCAGGCACCGGCGGTTTGACCCGCGTGACCGACAAACGCCATGTGCGCCACGACCATGCTGACATCTTTTGCACCAGCGTGGAAGGCGTGCGCGGCCAAAAAGCTGTGGATTGGCGCTTGGTCGACGAGATCGCCAAGCCCGCCAAATTTGCAGAAGCCGTGCAAGCCCGTGCCGACAAATATGCCGCCACCAGCAAGCGTCCAGGCGCTGCTGCTGCGGGCAAAGGTGTGACGCTGACAGCTTTGAACAAAACCGTCACGGCTGACGCGCTGACTTACGAATACGTGCAAGTTGCCATTGACCGCGCCAAGCGCACCGCCACGTTCACGGTGCACGCGCCCAAAGCCACCGTGCCCACGACCGTTGCAGGCATCGAAGCCGCTGGCGTGAATTGGTACCCTTTGCAAATGGCGCGTGAATTGGATGACGCCATTTTGAGCATGCGCACCAACGAACTCGACATTGGCACTTGGCTCTTGCGCACAGCGGGGGACGCCCAGCTGGCGTTAGCCTCTGACGCCGTGTTGGCCCAACATCAATCGCACTGGTTGGTCAACGAAACACTGGGCATGTTGCGCCGTACCTTGGCGCGTATTGACGTGTCGTCACGTTCTTTGTTTGCCTTGATCGACGAAGGTTCTTGCTTTGCAGGCACCTTGGCCGAGTTGGCCTTTGCCGCCGACCGTGCTTATATGTTGGCTTTGCCTGATTCCCCTGAAACTGCGCCTAAGTTGGCCTTGAGCGAACTCAACTTCGGGCACTTCCCGATGGTGAACCACCAGTCGCGTTTGCAACGTCGCTTCTACGAAGAAGTCGCGGCACTTGAAAACGTGCGTGCGGTGGTGGGCCAGATGCTGGATGCCGATCAAGCGCTGGCTTTGGGCTTGGTCACCGCAGCCCCCGACGACATTGACTGGGCTGACGAAATTCGCCTCGCTGTGGAAGAGCGCGCCGCGATGTCGCCAGACAGCCTGACCGGCTTGGAAGCCAACCTGCGCTTCTGCCAAAAAGAGTCGATGGAGACGCGCATTTTTGGCCGCCTCTCGGCTTGGCAAAACTGGATCTTCCAACGCCCCAACGCTGTCGGCGAAAAAGGGGCCTTGAAGGTTTACGGCAAGGGCGAAAAAGTCCAATTTGATCTGAACCGCGTTTAATTTATTTCTAACCAGGAGTCCATCATGTCCGGTATCAACTACAGCGAAAAAATTCCCAACAACGTCAATCTGAGCGAAGACCGCACCTTGCAGCGTGCGCTCGAGCAGTGGCAGCCCAACTTCATCAACTGGTGGGACGACATGGGCCCTGAAGGCTCCACCGACATGGACGTGTATCTGCGTACCGCCGTGAGCGTGGACCCGCAAGGCTGGGCTCAGTTTGGTCACGTCAAGATGCGCGACTACCGTTGGGGCGTTTTCTTGAACCCCGGTGAACAAGACCGCAAGATTCACTTTGGCGACAACATCGGCGAAAAGGCCTGGCAAGACGTGCCTGGCGAGCACCGCGCCAACCTGCGCCGCATCATCGTGACGCAAGGTGACACCGAGCCAGCGTCTGTTGAGCAGCAGCGCCACTTGGGCCTGACTGCGCCCAGCATGTATGACTTGCGCAACTTGTTCCAGATCAACGTCGAAGAAGGCCGTCATTTGTGGGCCATGGTGTATTTGCTGCACAAATACTTCGGCAAAGACGGCCGCGAAGAAGCCGACGCCCTGCTGCAACGCAACAGCGGCAACGAAGACAACCCCCGCATCTTGCAGGCCTTCAACGAGAAGACGCCTGACTGGTTGTCGTTCTTCATGTTCACTTACTTCACCGACCGTGACGGCAAGTTCCAGTTGTGCGCCTTGGCCGAATCCGCGTTTGACCCGCTGGCCCGCACCACCAAGTTCATGTTGACCGAAGAAGCGCACCACATGTTCGTGGGTGAGTCTGGTGTGAGCCGCACCATCCAACGCACCGTGGATGTGATGAACCAGCTCAAGACCGACGACGTGGCCAAGCTGCGCGCTGCCGGTGTGATCGATTTGCCGACCATCCAGCGCTACATCAACTTCCACTTCTCGGTGACCATCGATTTGTTCGGTGCCGACCAGTCGTCCAACGCCGCCACCTT
>CANBWY010000012.1 GCA_947373245.1 Comamonadaceae bacterium | reverse complement strand
TCAGATTTGATGTAGGCCTCAAAGCCTTCCACAGAGCTAGGCGCGGGTTCGACCCCGAGGTTGCGCATGCTGGTTTTGATGGCGTCGTCATTCAGGGCAGCCGTCATCTCGGTGTTCATGCGTGCCACGATGGCGCTGGGGGTGCCTGCGGGCGCGACCATGCCGAACCAACCGGTGGAGTCGTAACCCGTCAGCCCTGATTCCGAGAGCGTGGGCACCTCAGGCAGGGAAGACAAACGCTGCAAGCTGGTCACCGCATAGGCTGTGAGCTTGCCCGCTTTGATGTGTTGCAGCGAGGCTGGTAAATCCACAATCGCCAAGGGCACTTGACCGGTCAACACATCCAAGGCCGCAGGGCCTGAGCCTTTGTAGGGAATTTCAACCAGCTTCATATCGCTCATTTGGTTGAGCAAGGCTGTTGACAAATGCATGGCCGTGCCGTTGCCGCCATGGGCAATCGACAATTTGCCCGGGTGCGACTTGGCATAGGCCATCAGTTCGCTGAAGTTTTTGGCAGGCAGGCCTGGCTGTCCAATCAAGACAAAAGGAATCGCAGCCACCATGCTCACGGGCTTGAGGTCTTTGATGGGGTCGAATGGCATTTGCGCATACAAGCTGGCATTGGCTGACAAACCGCCCGCTGCGCCTATTCCTAAGGTGTATCCATCGGGTGGCGCTTTGGCCACGAGGTTCAGTCCAAGGTTGCCGCCCGCGCCTGGGCGGTTGTCGACCACGACCGCTTGTCCCAGTTTGTCGTTCAGGCGTGGCAGCAGCATGCGTAGCACCACGTCGGTGCTGCCTCCCGGTGGAAAGGTCACGACCATGCGCACGGGTTTGTTGGGGTAGTCCAACTTTTGGGCATGGGCACTCAGCGTGCCCAGCAACCATGCGGCAGTGATACACGCCGCGATACGCAAACGTTGGCGGTGTGCGGTCATGCGTGTACCTCCTGTGGGGTGCCGCTGATCAGGTCGAGCAATGTATCGATGTCGTCGGGTAGTTGGTTGGCGCGCCAAGCTACATGTTGGTCGGGGCGCGAGAGCACCAAGGCTTCTTTGTAAATACTGTGTGCAGACGCGCCAGAGAGGTCCACCAAACGCAGCGGAATGCTGCGTTTTTTAGCGGCCGCCAACAAGGCGCTGACATCTTGGTTGGGATCGCTACGGAGCAAAGCGTAGTCATTGCCCATGGCGTCATACAACGAAAGACCGTTCTCCAACCAAACATGTGGCGTGCGACAGCCTGGCACTGTAGACGGGGTGAACTGGTACATGGTGTAGTTGGGCGGGGCTTCTCCGTCGTAGGCAATCAATGGCGATGCGTCGTAGAAATAACCAAAATTCAGACCTGCACAACAGTACTGTTGGACGTTCAGCTCATAGAGTTTTTGCCCCGCTTGCGCGCGTAAGGCGTCGCCCTTGGCATCGCGTTCTTCTAAGCCTAAGGGAATCGCATCGCGCTCTTTTTGCAGTGCGATGGCGTGGTTCATTGCAAAACGAGAGACTTGTTCGGTGATGGGTCTGCGCTCGCGCTCGTAGGCATCCAAAATACCGGCACTGGCCCAGCCGTTGAGGTGTGCGGCCAAGAGCCAAGACAAGTTCATGGCGTCGGCAATGCCGGCGTTCATGCCGTAGCCCGCCATGGGAATCCAGAGGTGAGAGGCGTCGCCGCAAATGAACACCCGACGGTCTCTGAATTTGTCAGCCACCAAACGTCGGCCCACCCAGTCTTCATTGGTCAAGACCTCATATTGGAAATCGTCATCCACGCCCAAAATTTGTCGAATGGCCCAGTCGCGGTCTACCGAATCAAATTCGGTTTCGTCTTCTTTGAGGTAGTTGTGAATCAGCCAAGTTTCTTTGCCGTCGATGGCGTACACATTGCCACAGCGCCTGGGGTTGAGTGAGAAGGTGGCCCAGGCGGGGGCGACCTTGAGTTGGTGGATCAATTCGGGGGCACGAATGTAGGTCGATTGCACACGCCCCACCACGTCCACCCCTTCGAGCTTGGCACCGATTTTTTTGCGCGTGTTCGAGCGCCCCCCGTCGCAGCCCACCAAATATTGGCAACGGATGGACACCAACTCGCCCGTGTCCAAGTGATGTCCGACGGCGGTCACACCCGCATCGTCTTGTGTGAAGTCGTCGATGCTGGTGCGGTTCAAGATCTTCACATTTGGCAAGGCCGCCACATGCGCAAACAAGATCGGTTCCAAATAAATTTGATTGATCCGGTGCGGTGGCTCTGCGGTGGGCCAATTGCCATCGGGGCCTTGGGTGTCGGTGAAACGGTCGCGTCGGCAGGGGATAGGAATGCGCGACAACTCCATGCCCGTGAACGAGGTGCGATAGGCCACATCGTGGGGGTAGTCCTCGGGAAGACCGCTCTCACGTACCTTTTGTGCCACGCCCAAACGTCTGAAAATCTCCATCGAGCGGGCCGACACATGGTTGCATTTGACGTTCGGTGGTTCACCTCGGTGGCGTGTTTCGACCATCACCACAGAGATGCCACGTTGGGCCAAATCCATCGCCAAGCTCAGTCCCACAGGCCCCGCCCCGATGATCAAGACGGGAGCTTTTTCGGTGTGCTTCATGTGTGTTTCCAATCTTCAACAACGCGGTGTGACGCGGTGCATTGTGTTGGAGAGTTTTTCTCTTTCGTCTAGGGAATCCCCTAGCTGTCACCGTGCGGCTTTGATGGATAGCATGCTAACGAATAATTTTTTCGTTGAAATTCATGACACCCTCTACGCACCCCACGACCGCACATTACTTTTGGGAGGGACTGACCGATTTGGGCATTGCGTATGTGTTTGGCAACCTGGGCACGGACCACGTGTCCTTGATTGAAGAGCTTGCCCGTTGGGACCGCGAAGGCCGGCCACATCCTCAAATGGTGCTCTGTCCTCACGAGAACGTCGCCATGCACATGGCGGCAGGTTACGCAGCCGTCACAGGCAAAGGTCAAGCCGTGATGGTGCACGTGGATGCGGGCACCGCCAATTCGGCGATGGGCATGCACAACATGTTTCGTGGGCGCTTGCCGGTGATGCTCATTGCGGGCAAAGCGCCGTTCACCTTGCGCGGGGAGTTGCCCGGTTCGCGTGACAACTATGTGCACTTTGTGCAAGACCCGTTTGACATCGCCAGCTTGGTGCGCCCCTATGTGAAATGGGAATACAGCTTGCCCAGTGGTGTGGTCACCCAAGAGGCGCTGCGCCGCGGACACGCCATGATGGAAAGTGACCCACCAGGTCCGGTCTATCTGACCTTGCCGCGCGAGGTTTTGGCCGAGACATGGGCGCCTGAAAAAGTCAAACCATTCAGCGCTGAGCGTTATGGGGCGGTCGCGGCAGGGGGCCTTGACGAGGCACGTGTGCTTGCGCTGGCCGAGCGACTGTTGCAAGCGAATCGCCCTGTGGTGATCACGTCCTACCTTGGGCGCAAACCCGAGGCTGTCCATGCCCTAGAGGCGTTGGCCGAGCTGTGCGGCCTGCGTGTGTTTGAGTTCAGTCCTAGTTATTTGTGCATCTCGCGTGCCTCGCCTTGCTTTGCAGGCTTTGATCCCAGTGTGGGTGTGGTCGATGCAGACTTGGGTCTCTTGCTGGATGTGGACGTGCCGTGGCTGCCCAAGTTCGTGCAAGACAACCCGCACACGCATTGGGCGCAGGTGGATGTGGATGCCATCAAAAAAGACTTTCCCATGTGGGGCTTTGCCACCGACACGCGCGCGCAGGCAGATTGCGCCACGGTCTTGCGCCAAGTCATTGCCAAAGTACAGACGTTGGCGGATGCCGCGTTTCACCAACGTGTGGCTGAACGCATGGTGCAAATCAAGGCCGAGCAACACACGCGCATGCAAAGCCTTCAAGCGGTCGCCAGCAAGCCGGGCCTTGTGGGGGCCATTTCGCCAGCGTATCTGTGCGCTGCGCTAGGCCAAGCCTTGGACGAACATGATGTGGTGATCAACGAAGCCATTCGCAATTCACCTGCGGTCCTAAACCACATCCCACGCACCCAGGCACTCAGCTTGCTTGGCGGCGCGGGGGGTGGTTTGGGTTACAGCGCGGGCATGGCCTTGGGCGTGAAGTTGGCGCACCCCGAGCGGCGCGTGGTGCACATCGTGGGGGATGGTGGTTTCCACTTTTCCACACCCACCTCGGTCTATGCCACGGCGCAGCGTTACCACTTGCCCATCTTCAGCGTGGTCTTGGACAACGGCGGCTGGCAAGCCGTCAAAGAGGCCGTGCTGCGTGTGTATCCCGACGGTGAGGCTGCGCAAGCCGATGCGTTTCAAGCGCGCTTGCAAGGCGATGTTCGTCAGTTCGAACAAGTCGCGCAAGCGTTTGGCGCGTATGGCGAATGCGTCAGTGATCCGGCCGATGTGCCTCAGGCGATTGCCCGTTGTTTGCAAGCCTTACAGGATGGCCGGGCCGCTGTGTTGAATGTGCAAATTGGTCTTCAGTAACTGTTTATAAAGGTGCTCTTCTCATGCCACTGATTTCAAATGCTAGGCGCTGGTTCACTTGGTTGATGTGTCTGAGTGCCTGTGGTCTGCCTGCACTCAGCGGTGCAGCCGACTATCCCAGCCGACCCATCACCATCGTGGTGGGCTACTCCCCGGGAGGTGCCAACGATGTGTTGGCACGCATCGTGGCCGAAAAGTTGACGCTGAGTTTGGGCCAGCCCGTGATTGTGGAAAACCGCCCGGGTGTGGCATCCATCGTGGGCGCCAGCTATGTTGCCAAAGCCAAACCCGATGGCTACACCTTGCTCATGGGCGCCAGTGGCCCCATCGTGTTCAACCATGTGCTGTACGCCAAGTTGCCCTATGCCCCGCAGGACTTTGCGCCCATCACCTTGGTCGGCACTTTTCCCTTGGTGATGCTGACCCAAGCGAGCAACCCCGCTAAGTCACTCGCCGACATGGTGAGCTTTGCCAAACAAAACCCCGACAAAGTCAACTTCAGCGCGCCGTCTGCGTCGTTTCAATTGATTGCCGAATTGTTCAACGGTAAAACGGGCACCAAGTTCCAGCACATTCCATACAAGGGCAGCAACGACGCCATCACCGCCGTGATGACACAAGACGTGACCATGACCTTGATTGACACAGGCCCCGCGCTGACCGCGCTGCAAGGTGGTCGCGTCAAGGCCATGGCCGTGACCTCGGGCGAGCGTTTGAAAGACTTGCCCAATGTGCCCACCATGACCGAGTTGGGGGTGGACATCAATGTGTCGTTTTGGAGTGGTTTGTTGGCCCCCGCAGGCACACCAGCACCGATTGTGAAAAAAATTCAAGAAGAAGTGACCAAGGTGCTGGAGATGCCGGATGTGAAAAAACGCATCAGTGTGTTGGCCATCACCCCGACCAGCAACACGCCTGAGCAGTTTGAAAAAATGATCCAAAGCGAAATCGTTGCTTGGCGTCAAGTGGCAACAGAGAAAAACATCAAAGCCAATTGATGGTTTTGTATTTGGCCGCCTGCGCGACACTTGGCCCTTGCGGGTTGTGTGTCGGGCGATACACTGAAAACTTGATTTGTTGACTTCCCTGGAGATTTCACTTGGTCACTACAACAACACGTTTTGGCAGCGGACAAGCGGTGCAACGCTTGGAAGACGCGCAATTGCTCAAAGGCGCAGGCGTTTACGCCAACGATGTGAGCCCCTTGGGGCAAACCCGTTTGTGTTTTGTGCGTTCCTCCTACGCCCATGCACGGATTGTGTCGATCGACACCTCGGCGGCAGAGGCTATGCCGGGTGTGCGCATGGTGCTCACCGGTGCGCAATTGGTGGCAGAGGGCATCAAACCCATGCCCAAGCCGGTCAACTTCACGCGCGCCGATGGCACGCCTGCTGCCTCTCCCACGCGCCACATCTTGGCGGTGGAGCGCGTGCGCTACGTCGGCGAGCCCGTGGTGGCGGTGGTGGCTGACACCGAACAACAAGCCCGCGACGCCGCCGAAGCCGTGATGGTTGATTTTGACGAGCTGCCCTGCGCGGTGAGCCTGCAACAAGCCTTGGCGGCGCAAGCGCCTTTGCTCAGCGATGCCCCTGATAACCGGGTGGCAGAAACCCGTTACGGCAATGCCCAAGCGGCCGCACAGGCCTTTGAAAACGCGGCCCATGTGGTGGCCTTGGACATCACCAACCAACGTTTGGTCGCCTTCACGATTGAGCCGCGCAGTGTGTTGGCCCATCCCGAACAAGGTCGTTTGGTGGTGCGCTTGAGCAGCCAAATGCCCACGGGCGTGCGCACCACGGTGTGCGATTTGTTGGGCTTGCCCACCGACCAAGTGCGTGTGGTGGTGGGCGATGTGGGCGGCGGCTTTGGCATGAAGACGGGCGCTTATGCCGAAGACGTGGTGGTGGCCTATGCCGCCCACCGACTGCAGTTGCCTGTCAAATGGATTGCCGAACGCAGCGAAGAATTTTTGAGCAGCGCACACGGGCGAGACATCGAAACCCAAGTGGCTTTGGCTTTGGATGCACAAGGAAAAATCTTGGCCTTGCGTGTGGACACGCAGGCCAACGTGGGCGCCTATCCCGTGATGACGGGCGTGGCGATTCAGCTGCTGATTGGCCCTTGGGTGCAAACCAGTGTGTATGACATCCCGTTGATTGACTTCCATTTCACCGCTGTGATGACCAACACCTCGAGCACCGGTGCCTACCGAGGTGCGGGGCGTCCCGAGGCGATTTACAACATCGAGCGTTTGATGGACGAAGCCGCCCGTCAAAGCGGCATCGACCGCATTGCATTGCGTCGCCGCAACTTTGTGCAACCCGCGCAAATGCCCTTTACCAACCCCATGGGCCAAACCTACGACACCGGCCACTTTGAGTCCATCATGGACCAAGGCTTGGTGCAATCCAAGTGGGACAGCTTTGCGCAACGGGCCCAAGACTCTGCGCAGCGGGGTCTGTGGCGCGGGCAGGGCGTGGCAACCTTCCTCGAATGGACCGGCGGCAATGCGCTGGAAGAAAACGTGCATGTGCAAGTGCTGGCCGATGGCGTGATTGAGGTCTTCACCGCTGTGAACGCCATGGGGCAGGGCATCGCCACGTCGTTGGCGCAATTGGTGGTCGATGTGTTCGGTGTGCCGCTCTCGCAAGTGCGCATCGTGATGGGCGACACCGATCGCGGCAACGGTTTTGGCAGCGCGGGCTCGCGCTCTTTGTTCACGGGGGGCTCGGCGGTGAGCGTCGGCTCTCAGCAAGCCCTCGACAAAGCGCAAGAGCTGGCTGCGCAGGCCTTAGAAGCCGCGCCGCAAGACTTACGTTACGAACAGGGCGCTTTCCACGTGGCAGGCACCGACATGAAGATTGGCCTGGCCGAATTGGCCGCACGCCAACCCACGCAACGCATTGAAATCAATTCCAAAACAGCCGCCAAAGGCCCCACCTGGCCCAACGGCTGCCATGTGTGCGAGGTTGAACTCAACCCCCAAACCGGCGAAGTGCAGGTGGTGGCCTATGCCTCGGTCAACGACATTGGCCGTGTGGTCAACCCCATGATCGTGCGCGGTCAATTGGACGGTGGTGCCGTGCAGGGCATTGGCCAAGCGCTGCTCGAGCAAGTGGTGTACGACGAAGAAACTGGCCAGTTGTTGACGGGCAGTTTGATGGACTATGCGGTGCCGCACGCCGACATCATGCCGGTGCTGTTTGACACCCACACGGACGAAAGCATTCCGTGCAAAAACAACGTGCTGGGCGTCAAGGGCGTGGGCGAGTTGGGCACCATTGGTGCCACGCCCGCGGTGGTCAATGCGGTGGCCGATGCTTTGGCACGTCATGGCCGCAGCGATCTCTCAACCCAGCTGCAAATGCCGCTCACGCCTTACCGCCTGTGGCGTTTGATGCAAGCGGCCTGAATGCGCTTGAAACCGCCCACTGAACAGATCAATTCACTTGCAGATGAAACGGACCCACTGATGCAAATCACTTTCACCGTGAATGGAAACAACGTCACGCTCGATGTCGCACCCAACACCTTGTTGGTGCAAGCCTTGCGCGAACAGATGCAACTCACCGGCACGCACGTGGGCTGCGACACCGCTCAATGCGGCGCATGCACCGTGTTGATGAATGGCAACGCCATCAAGGCGTGCAATGTGTTGGCGGCGCAAGCCCAAGGCGCGCAGATCACCACCATTGAAGGCCTGGCCCATGCCGATGGCAGTCTGCATCCGATGCAAGAAGCGTTCAAAAACTGCCATGGCTTGCAATGCGGTTTTTGCACACCCGGCATGGTGATGCGCGCCGTCAACCTGTGCGAACAAAAGCCCGATGCCAGCGCGCAAGACATTCGCCACATGCTGGAAGGCAATTTGTGCCGCTGCACGGGTTATCAAAACATCGTCATGGCGGTGCAGCAAGGTGCTGCCGCCATGAAGGCTTGAAGGAGGACTGACGCATGTACACCTTCACTTACGAACGTCCCGCCTCTTTGTCGCAAGCCTTGGCGTTGATCGATGCCGGTGGCCAAGCCTTGGGCGGTGGCCAAACTTTGCTGGCCTCGATGAAGCAGCGTTTGCACCAGCCTGAGCAATTGGTCGACTTGTCGCAAGTCCCCGAACTCCAAGGTATTCGCCAACAAGGTCATGCTTGGGTGGTCGGTGCTTTTTGTCGTCACCAAGAGGTGGCCTCGCATGCGGGCTTGAGAGCTGCTTTGCCGGGCTTGGCCCATTTGGCCGAAGGCATTGGCGACGCACAGGTGCGCGCCATGGGAACCTTGGGCGGCTCGGTGGCCAACAACGATCCCGCGGCCTGCTACCCCAGCGCTGTCTTGGCTTACGGCGCGACGGTGCACACCAACCGACGCACGATTGCTGCGGATGATTTTTTCCAAGGCCTCTACACCACTGCCTTAGAAGCGGATGAGCTGATCACGGCGATTGAGTTTCCTGTGGTGCAACGCGCGGCCTACGCCAAGTTCAAACAACCCGCGTCGCGCTTTGCCTTGGTGGGCGTGTGTGTGGCACAAACCGCAGCGGGTGTGCGCGTGGCCATCACGGGCGCGGGCAACGGCGTGTTTCGCCATGCAGGCCTAGAAGCGGCATTGACGAAAAGCTTCACGCCCGAGGCTGTCGCGTCGGTGTCGATTGACGCCCAAGAGCTCAATGGCGATTTGCACGCCTCGGCCGATTACCGCGCTCATTTGATCAAGGTGCAAACACAACGTGCCGTGCGACAGGCGCTGGCATGAGTGACGTGGGCGCGTTGAGTTCCATCGATGCGCTGCGCGCAGCCCTTGCGCAAGAAGGCTACTTTGCCGACCGCCGTTTGGCCACAGCGGTGTTCTTGGCACTGCGCTTGCAACGGCCCTTGTTGCTCGAAGGCGCACCGGGGGTGGGTAAAACCGAGTTGGCCAAAGTCTTGGCCCGTTTGCTGAGCCGTGTGTTGTTGCGCTTGCAATGCTTTGATGGCATCGAACAGCGCGAGGCTTTGTATGAGTGGAACCACACCGCCCAGCTGCTGCACCTGCGGGCTGCACACGACAGCAAAGCCAGCGACGACTTAGAGCGCGAGGTCTACCAAGACAAGTTTTTGATCCGCCGCCCCTTGTTGCAAGCCCTGCAAGCCCCGGCACCCGGCGCGGTGTTGTTGATCGACGAGGTGGACCGTGCCGACGAGCCCTTTGAGGCCTTTTTGCTGGAGTATTTGGGCGAATACCAAATCAGCATTCCTGAACTGGGCACCATCCGCGCCGGTGTCACGCCCATCACCATTTTGACCAGTAACCGCACCCGCGACTTGCACGATGCGGTCAAGCGGCGCTGCTTGTTCCACTGGATGGATTACCCCGATCTGGATCGCGAACTGGCCATCGTGCGTGCCCATGTGCCGCAAGCGAGTGCGCAACTGACGCAGCAGGTGGCCGCTTTTGTGGCACGCTTGCGCAGCGAACGCTTTGCCCATGCCTTTGCGCGCTTGCCCGGCATTGCTGAGAGTGTGGAGTGGACACAAGCCTTGGTGGCTTTGCAGGCTGCGCACATCACCCCAGACGTGGTGCAAGAAACTTCGGGTGTGTTGTTCAAGCAGCAAGAAGACGTCTTGCGCTTGAACCAATGGCTGCCCGAACTCCTGGCGGACTAGGACGCGCACATGTGGGTGTCGCATTGGGTGGGGTTGGGCCGCGTGTTGCGCCGCGCCGGTGTGGCGGTGGACAGTTCGCGCATCGCTTTGGGGCTGCAAGCGCTGACCTTGATCGATGTGTCGCAACGTGACGAGGTCTGCCACGCCCTAGAAGCCACGTGGCTAAGCCAAGCCGAGGACCGCCCGATTTTTCATGCCGTGTTTGACGCCTACTGGGCGGCGCTGCATCAATCCCACCAACCCGATGCACAAGGCCTTGGCTTAGCGCTGGGGCAAGCGCAACCCACGTCATTCAAACAACGCGTGCAAGATGCGCTGGCTGAGATTGAGCCCGCGCCCGCGCCCGCCTTGCGCTTGGGCCCTGCCAACCCACCCGCGCAGGCCGAGCGCTACATGGCCAGTCACTGGGAGAGATTGAAAGAAGCCGATTTTCAAAGCCTCAGCGCCGACGAGTTCGCGCAACTGCAACGCCAAGTGCAGACGCTTCGCATGCGTTGGCCCACCGTGGCGGGGCGACGCTGGCGTTCAGGCACAAGGGGGGCGCGCGTGGATTGGCCGCGCCTGTTGCGCACAGCCGCACGACAAGGGGGCGATGTGCTGGCTTTACCCAGCCAGCGCCGTCGTGCCCAGCCCTTGCCCGTGTTGGTGCTGCTGGATGTGTCGGGCTCGATGGCGCGCTATGCCCGCATGCAACTGGCTTTTTTGCACCACCAAACCCAGCGGGGCCAACGTGCGCTGTTTGCGTTTGGCACGCACCTGAGTGACTTGCGCTCAGCCTTTGCCCTGCGAGACACCGATGACATGCTGCAAGCCGTCAGCCGCAGCGTGACCGATTTTGGCGGTGGCACGCGCTTGGGTGAATCCTTGGCCGCGCTGCGTCAGCAGCACCCCCAGGTGCTGGTGGGCCGACGCACCTTGGTGCTGCTGATCACCGATGGTTTGGACACAGGCGAGCCCGCGCAGTTGACACAAGAGGTGCAGTGGCTCAAGCGGCATTGCCGTAGTTTGCTGTGGCTCAACCCATTGCTACGATTTGACGGCTACGAGCCCCTGGCGCGTGGCCCGCAGGTGCTGGCGCGTTATGCCGATGCCCAAGTGGCGATTCACAACCTGGCGCGCATGGAGACCTTGGCAGAAGGCCTCGCGCAATTGCTAAAACACTGACAATGCGTGTCGCGCCTGTGCGCGCCTCACCATAAAAAAAGGGACACAACGATGGAAATGCAAGGAACTCGACAACTGCCAGTCAGCCGCCAAGAGGCATGGGCCGCTCTGAACAACCCCGAGGTGTTGAAGCGCTGTATTCCCGGCTGCGATAAGTTTGAGTTGACCGAAGAGAACCGCTACGCGGTGGGCGTGGCCATCAAAATTGGGCCTGTCTCGGCCAAGTTCGCAGGCGCGGTCACGCTGCAAGACATCGATCCCCCCAATGGCTACGCCTTGGTGTTTGACGCCCAAGGCGGCGTGGCGGGGTTTGGCAAAGGCGAATCCAAAGTCACGCTGAGCGACACCGCGCAAGGCTGCGAATTGCACTACACCGTGCAATCGCGCATTGGCGGCAAGTTGGCGCAGTTGGGCCAGCGTTTGATTGATGGTGCGGCCAAGTCATTGGCAGAAGATTTTTTTCGCCGCTTTGAAGCGGCGATCAGCCCAGTGATCGAGCCTGCTGTGGTGGCTGCGGCATCTGAGGTTGTGGAGCCGTCCGCCGACGTTTCCTGGTTCGTGCGCGTGCCTATTTGGGCGTGGGGCGTGGGCTCGGCCGTGTTGGCCTTGCTGGTGGTGATGCTCAGCTAAGCAGGGCGGCACAACGCGCCGACTCAAAGCACATTGGCCTGCAAGGTTTGCGTGACGATGTCGTGCGTGAGTTGCTGGGCCGCTTTGTGCGTGGCCGTCATGGGGCGACGCGCTGACCACACCAGCATCAACTGGCTCAGCAACTTGGGCTGCACGATGCGGTGCGTGGTGAAGTCTTTGGGCTTGGCAAAGTTGCTCAGTGTGTAGGCTGGCAGCACGGCATAGCCCAAGCCTTCTTTCACCAACTCCAAAATTGCGTTCAAACCATCAATCTCCAGCACGATGTTGGGTTTGCAGTTGATGCGTTGCATTTCGGTGTCGATCAGCAGACGAAAGGCATTCGGGCGACTGGGTGCAATCAGAGGCAGCTTGGCCAAGTCGGCCAGCGGCACCACATCGGCGAGTTGGGTGTTGGGGGTGAGCGGTTGACTTTTTTTGCCGGCAATCAAGATCAAGGTGTCTTCATGCAGCACGGTCATTTCCAAATCAGGGGAGGGCGGCGGGTTGTAGAGCACCGCCATGTCCAAGCGGCCCGCACGCAAGCTCTCGACCATCAACACCGAAAAGCCCTCGGTCAGTGAGAGTTGCGCGTGCGTCAGCTTGCTACGAAAGGCCATGGTCAGTGGCACGGTCACCAGCCTAGACAGGCTGGGTGGCAGACCAATCGAGACACGCCCCGCCAACGCGCCGCGCACCGAGCCCAGTTCTTCTTGGGCCACGGCCACTTGGTGCAAAATACCGCGACCGTGTTCCAGCATCACCAGCCCCGCTTCGGTCACGGTCACGCCACGGCCGTTGCGCATCAACAGGTTTTGGTGCAACTCCACTTCCAGCTGTCGCACATGACGGCTCAGCAGCGGCTGAGGGATGTTCAGCGCCAAGGCCGCTTTGGTGAAACTGCCCAGCTCAGCGACGCGGACAAAAGATTCAATTTGTTTGAGTTCCATGGCATTCTCGATTTTGAATAACCAATTGTCCGTTATTTAAAAACGTTATAGCAGCTAGTGCGCTGTGCAGGCCTGATTTTCAGGGGTAAATCTCTAGAATCATCGGCATGCAAAACCTGACCCCTTCGCGTGTACTGCGCGGCATTTCCTCCATGGCCACCAAGGCGTTGCTGGCTGATTTGACGCAGGCGTACTTGGCGCAAACGGGCGTGTCGCTGCAAATTGAATCTGTGGGCGGTGTCGATGCCGCCAAGCGTGTGCAAGCGGGTGAAGCCTTTGACATGGTGTTGCTGGCCTCAGACGCGATTGCGCGATTGATTGCCTCTGGCCATGTGATGCCCGACAGCCGCCATGACTGGGTACGTTCACCCGTGGCGGTGGCGGTGCAAGCCGGTGCAGCGCGCCCTGAGCTGAGCAACGAAGCGGCCTTGAAAGCGGCCGTGTTAGCCAGCCCCACCCTCAGCTACTCCACAGGCCCGAGCGGCGTGTACCTTGAAAAACTGTTTGAGCGTTGGGGCATCGCCGATGAGGTGAAAGCCCGCATCGTGGTGCCACCACCCGGCACACCGGTGGGCGCACTGGTGGCCAATGGCCAAGCGGCTTTGGGTTTTCAACAATTGAGCGAACTCATGGCGTTGCCTGGCATTGATGTGCTGGGCACCTTGCCTGCGGGTGTGGCGTTCATCACCACGTTCTCGTCTGGCATTCCCGCAGTGATCGCGGGCGATGCCGCACGCGTGGCGGCTGTGCAATCGTTTTTGCAGTTCTTGGCTTCGGCTGGCGTGGAAGACGTCAAGCGCAAGCAAGGCATGGACTGGCTTTGATTTTCTAATTTCATTCTGTAAGGGGTATTCATGTCTCTCATCATCGACGTCCACGGTCACTACACCACCGCGCCCAAGGCCTTGGAAGAATGGCGCAACAAACAAATCGCCGGCATCAAAGACCCAGCGTCTATGCCCAAAGTGTCTGACTTAAAAATCAGCGACGACGAGTTGCGCGAAACCATCGAGACCAACCAACTTGCCAAGATGAAAGAGCGCGGCTCTGACATCACCATCTTCAGCCCACGTGCCAGCTTCATGGCGCATCACATTGGCGACTTCCAGGTGTCTTCCACTTGGGCGGCCATCTGCAACGAGCTGTGCTTCCGCGTGGCAGAGCTTTTCCCCGACAACTTCGTGCCTGCGGCCATGCTGCCCCAGTCACCCGGTGTGGACCCCGCCACGTGCATTCCAGAATTGGTCAAGTGCGTGGAGCAATACGGCAACGTCGGTATCAACTTGAACCCAGACCCCTCAGGTGGCCACTGGACATCGCCCTCGCTGGCCGACAAGGCGTGGTACCCCATTTACGAAAAGATGGTGGAGTACGACATTCCCGCCATGATTCACGTGTCCACCAGCTGCAATGGCTGCTTCCACACCACCGGCGCGCACTACTTGAATGCCGACACCACGGCCTTCATGCAGTGCTTGACCTCTGACTTGTTCAAAGACTTTCCTACCTTGAAGTTTTTGATTCCGCATGGCGGCGGCGCTGTGCCTTACCACTGGGGCCGTTTCCGTGGCTTGGCGCAAGAGCTGAAAAAGCCTTTGCTCACTGAGCATTTGATGAACAACATTTACTTCGACACCTGCGTGTACCACCAGCCGGGCATCGACTTGTTGACCAAAGTGATTCCGGTCAAAAACATCATGTTCGCCTCTGAGATGATTGGCGCCGTGCGCGGCATCGACCCCGAAACCGGTCACTACTACGACGACACCAAGCGCTACATCGAGTCCACGCTCAACCTCAATGCCGACGAGCGCCATCAGGTGTACGAGGGCAACGCACGTCGCGTCTTCTCGCGCTTGGACAACAAGCTCAAGTCGCAAGGCCGTTAATTCAATTTCCAGGAGATTTCTTATGTACGAACTCGGCGTTGTATATCGCAACATCAACCGCGCAGATCGCGCAGCCGCAGACGGCTTGGCCGCTTTGGGCTCTGCCACGGTGCATGAAGCCATGGGGCGCGTGGGTTTGCTCAAGCCCTATATGCGTCCCATCTACGCAGGTGCACAAGTCTCGGGCACCGCAGTGACTGTGCTCTTGCACCCCGGCGACAACTGGATGATGCACGTGGCGGCTGAACAAATTCAGCCTGGTGACATCGTGGTCGCGGCTATCACCGCCGAGTGCACCGACGGCTACTTTGGCGACTTGCTGGCCACATCGTTCCAAGCACGTGGCGCGCGTGCGCTGATCATCGACGCCGGTGTGCGCGATGTGAAAGAGTTGCAACGCATGAACTTCCCCGTGTGGAGCAAAGCCATCAGCAGCAAGGGCACCATCAAGGCCACCATTGGTTCGGTCAACATTCCCGTGGTGTGTGCTGGCATGTTGGTCACGCCAGGTGATGTGATCGTCGCCGATGACGATGGCGTGGTGTGCGTGCCTGCTGCACGTGCGGTAGAAACTTGGGCTGCTGCACAAAAACGCGAAAGCTTTGAAGGCGAGAAGCGCGACAAATTGGCTTCAGGCATCTTGGGCCTCGATATGTACAAAATGCGCGAGCCTTTGGCTGCGGCTGGTTTGAAGTACATCGATTAATTTCGATCACTTTGAAAGCTTGGTCCATGACACACCCCTCTAAACGCCAACTGCTTGCCGCTGTGACGCTGGCTGCTTTGGCGCTGTGCGGTGTGTCCGCACGCGCCCAAGACTTCCCCACCAAACCCGTGCGCATCCTCACGCCGTTCCCTGTGGGCAGCGGTCCTGAGGGCGTGTTGCGTTTGGTGGCTGACAAGTTGTCACGCACATGGGGCAAGCCGGTGGTGGTGGAGAACAAGCCGGGTGGCAATGGCTTCATCGCCATTGACGCCTTCAAGCGTGGTGCCAACGATGGCCATGATTTGATTCAACTCGACAGCGTGCATTTGTCGGCCTATCCGCATCTGTTCAAAAAGTTGCCCTACGATGCCAAAGCCGATTTCGAACCTTTGGCACCTTTGTTCAAAACCTACTTTTTTGTCACGGTCGCCACTGACAGCAAATACAAAAAAGTGGCCGACCTAGTTGCCGATGCCAAAGCGCATCCGGGGCAGTTGAACTACGGTTCGTGGTCTGTGGGCAACCCCGTGCATTTGGGCTCTGCTTTGTTTGAGTCCGTGACAGGCACCGACATGCAGCACGTGGTCTACAAAGAAACGAGCATGCTCTATACCGGCGTAGCCAATGGCGAACTCTCGTTCGCCTTGGGGACCAATGCCACGGCTGGGGCTATGTATCGCGCTGGCAAGTTGCGTTATTTGGCCGTGGCGGCACCTAAGCGCGTGAGCGCATTTCCCAACGTGCCCACCATGGCTGAGTCGGGTGGCCCCGCAGGGTTTGAGGTGAGTGGCTGGACCGTTATTGCTGCGCCGCGTGGATTGCCCAAGGCAGTCACCGACAAGATTCAACGCGACATCGAAAAAGCTTTGGCTGAACCCGATGTGCGTGAAAAGTATGCATCGTTTGCGTACGAGCCTTTCACACTGAATCGTGAACAGTTGAATGCCTACATTCAGGCAGAGTCAACGCGTTACAGCGGCATCATTAAAAAAGCCCAAGTGTCTTTGGATTGATCGCTAGACAGGAAGCAAGCTCAATGACGAATTCAATTCATCGCCTCATCTTCTGTGCCTTCGTGGGGGTCGCGCAGTTCGCGTTGACTGCATGCACAGGTGTGCACCTGCAGGCGAATGAATCGGTTACTGCCCTAGCGCCTGCGACGGCATTGGCTCAGCAGGCCTTGGCGCCTCAGGGTGTTTTGCGCGTAGGGGTTTATTTGGGCAGTCCAACGTCTTTGGTTCTCGATACAAAAACGGGCGTGTCGTCTGGTGTCGCATTTGAACTAGGGCATGCCTTGGCTCAGCAATTGAAAGTGCCAGTTCAAGTCGTTCAATACCCACGCGTTGCAGAAGTGATTGACGCCTTGAAACGCGGCCAAGTGGACATGACGTTTACAAATGCCACTGCGGCACGTGCGAAAGACGTTGACTTCACCCCGGCATTGATCCAACTGGAACTAGGCGTTCTTGTTCCTCTCAATAGCCCCATTCGAAGCTTTGAAGACCTGAACCAACACAATGTGCGTTTGGGGGTGAGCCAAGGGAGTTCTTCTCAGGGCGTTTTAGGGCAGCGTCTGAAAAATACGCAGATTGTTCCCGTGCCATCGCTCACGCAAGTGCAACAGATGTTGGCGGCGCATCAGTTGGATGCCTTTGCAACCAACAAAGGAATTTTGTTCGAATTGGCTGAAAAAATGAGCGGTGTTCAAGTCCTAGATGACAGCTGGGGTGTTGAAAACTTGGCCATCGCCATTCCTAAAGGACGAGATGCTGGGATGCCTTATTTGCTCGCTTTTGCGAAGCAAGCGCAGCAAACGGGTCAGGTAAAAGAGATCGCAAAACGCGCAGGCTTGCGCGGAATGCTGCGAGTGAATTAATTTATAACGGAGACAAGAAATGAAATTTTTGATGCGTATCAGTGCCTTCGTTTTTTCGGTGTTGATGGTGGGGCAAACATTGGCGCAAAGCTATCCCAGCAAACCCATCAAAATGGTTGTGGGCTATGCCGCTGGCGGTGCGGTGGATGTGGTGGCACGCACCATTGGCCAAAGCATGTCCCTCAGCATGGGGCAGCCTGTGGTGGTCGACAACAAACCGGGCGCAGGCACCAACATTGCCGTGAAGTCCGTCATCTCCGCCGAGCCCGATGGCTATACCTTGATGATGGCGGCCAATGCCTTGGCCGCCAACATGGCGCTGTACCAACCCGCACCGTTCGATGCCGAGCGTGACTTGGTGGCTGTGTCGCTCATTGGCCGTGTGCCCGTGGTCATCGCAGCCAACGTAGGCGCACCCTACACCAACATCAAGCAATTGATCGACGCGGCCAAAGGCAAGCCCAACAGCATCGCGTTTGGTACACCCGGCAACGGCTCGACGCCCCACATGGCGGTTGAGTTGTTCGCACGCGCCGCAGGCATTGATTTGCAACACATTCCTTACCGTGGCGGTGCACCCGCCATCACCGACGTGATAGGTGGCCAACTGCCATTGGTGGCGGTGAATGCCTTAGAAGTGCTGCCCCACGTCAAGAGTGGCAAGCTCAAAGTGTTGGCCGTGCTCAGCCCCAACCGCAGTGCCATCTTTCCGGATGTGCCCACCATTGCTGAATCGGGCTTCCCCGGTTTTGAAGCCTCCGTTTGGTACGGTTTGGTCGCACCTGCGGCCACGCCCAAACCCATCGTCAGCAAGCTGCATGACGAGGTACAAAAAGCCTTGCAAACCAAAGAAGTGCGCGAGCGCATGAGCGCCGTGGGTGGCGAAGTGGTGCCTGGCAGCGCTGAGATGTTCACCCAACTGATTCGCTCCGAACGCCAGCGCTATGCCAAGCTGGTGCGCGAAGCCAACATTCAACCCGATTGATGACAAAGAGGACTGAGATGGAATTTCAAAAAACACCCGGCTGGATGGACTGGTACACCGGCCCCAGCAAACCCAAATTCAAATTGCCTGCGGGTGCGGTGGATGCCCACTGCCACGTGTTTGGCCCTGGCAATGAGTTTCCCTACGCCCCTGAACGCAAGTACACCCCGTGCGATGCGTCCAAGGCGCAGCTGTTTGCTTTGCGCGATCATCTTGGCTTTGCCCGTAACGTGGTGGTGCAAGCCACATGCCACGGTGCAGACAACCGCGCCATGGTCGATGCCTTGGTCAGCTCAGGCGGCAAAGCGCGTGGCGTGGCCACCGTCAAGCGCAGCGTGACAGACGAAGAAATTCAAGCCATGCACGACGCTGGCGTGCGCGGGGTGCGCTTTAACTTTGTCAAGCGCTTGGTCGACTTCACACCCACAGACGAACTGCTTGAAATCGCCAAACGCATCCAGCTCTGGGGCTGGCATGTGGTGATTTACTTTGAGGCCGTGGACTTGCCCGAGCTGTGGGACTTCTTCACCGCCTTGCCCACCAATGTGGTGGTGGACCACATGGGCCGTCCTGATGTGACCAAGCCGGTCGATGGCCCCGAGTTTGAATTGTTTGTGAAGTTCATGCGCGAACACAAAAACGTGTGGAGCAAGGTGACGTGCCCTGAGCGTTTGTCGGTCTCTGGCCCCAAGGCTTTGAACGGCGAGCAAAACGCCTACCAAGATGTGATTCCTTTTGCCAAGCGCATCGTGGACGAGTTCCCAGACCGCGTGATTTGGGGCACCGATTGGCCGCACCCCAACCTCAAAGACCACATGCCCGATGACGGCTTGCTGGTGGACTTCATTCCGCACATCGCGACCACTGAAGCGCAGCAGCGCAAGTTGTTGGTCGATAACCCCATGCGCCTGTATTGGCCCGAGGAGAAAATTTAATGGCACTTGATAAACCCTACTTGGACGTGCCTGGCACGACCATCTTTGACGCTGAGCAATCGCGCAAGGGCTACTGGTTGAACCAGTTTTGTATGTCGCTGATGAAGGCCGATAACCGCGCCAGATTCAAAGCGAATGAACGTGCTTACCTCGATGAGTGGGCCATGACGGAAGATCAAAAGCAGGCTGTTTTGGCCCGCGATTTGAACTGGTGCATGCGCACAGGGGGCAATATTTATTTCCTCGCCAAAATCGGTGCGACCGACGGTCTGAGCTTCCAGCAAATGGCGGGCTCGATGACCGGCATGACCGAAGAGGAATACCGCAACATGATGATCAGCGGCGGGCGCTCTGCCGAAGGCAACCGCTACATCGGCGAAAACGGCGATGCGCAAGCGCAGAACCAACCACAGGGTTCGGGCGCAAAAAACGCCGATCCAAAGAAAGCTTGAACATGGCAAAAATTACCGCATCCGTCTATACCTCCCACGTGCCTGCCATTGGCGCAGCACTCGACATGGGCAAAACCCATGAGCCGTATTGGCAAGCCGTATTTCAAGGCTATGACTATGGCAAGCAGTGGATGAAGGACAACAAGCCCGACGTGATCTTTTTGGTCTACAACGACCACGCGACTGCGTTCAGCTTGGACATGATTCCTACCTTTGCCATTGGCACAGCGGCTGAATTCAAACCAGCCGATGAGGGCTATGGCGCTCGGCCTGTGCCCGTGGTGAAGGGCCATCCTGAGCTGGCGTCGCACATTGCACAGTCCGTGATCCAACAAGACTTTGACTTGACCATCGTCAACAAGATGGACGTGGACCACGGTTTGACCGTGCCCCTGTCGCTGATGTGTGGCGAGCAAGACCCTGTGAAGGGCGCTTGGCCTTGCCCGGTCATCCCGTTCGCTGTGAACGTGGTGCAGTACCCCGTGCCCAGTGGCCAACGTTGCTTTAACCTCGGCCAAGCGATTCGCAAAGCCATCGAGAGCTACGACGAAGACATCAACGTGCACATCTGGGGCACAGGCGGCATGAGCCACCAATTGCAAGGCCCACGTGCGGGGTTGATCAACAAAGAGTTTGACAACATGTTCTTGGACAAGCTGATCGAAGACCCCGTTGCCGCCGCCGCCATCCCGCACATTGATTACGTGCGCGAAGCGGGCAGCGAAGGCATCGAGTTGGTGATGTGGCTGATCGCGCGCGGCGCCATGTCTGACATCAATGACGGCAAAGCCACCGGCCCAGCCCCCAAATTGATGAAACGTTTCTACCATGTGCCGGCTTCCAACACGGCGGTGGGACACGTGATTTTGGAAAATCAATAAGAGGAAATGAAGATGAGCAAAACCATCAAAGTCGCCTTGGCGGGCGCGGGTGCCTTCGGCATCAAACACTTGGACGGCATCAAAAACATCGACGGCGTGGAAGTCGTGTCATTGATCAGCCGTGATTTGGCAAAAACCAAAGAAGTCGCCGACAAATACGGCATCCAACACATCACCACCGATTTGGCGGACAGCTTGGCATTGCCCGAAGTTGATGCCGTTATTTTGTGTACGCCCACCCAAATGCACGCCGCACAAAGCTTGGCTTGCTTGAAAGCAGGCAAGCACGTGCAAGTGGAAATTCCCTTGGCCGACAGCTGGAAAGACGCTGAAGAAGTGGCGCGCGTGGCCAAAGAAAAAGGCTTGGTCGCGATGTGCGGTCACACCCGTCGCTTCAACCCCAGCCACCAGTGGGTGCACAACAAAATCAAAGCGGGTGAATTCAACATTCAGCAAATGGATGTGCAAACCTATTTCTTTCGCCGCACCAACATGAATGCCTTGGGCCAAGCCCGAAGCTGGACCGACCACTTGCTGTGGCACCACGCGGCCCACACGGTGGATTTGTTTGCTTACCAAGCGGGCAGCCCCATCGTCAAAGCCAATGCGGTGCAAGGCCCTATTCACCCCACGCTAGGCATTGCGATGGACATGAGCATTCAGTTGCAAGCTGCCAACGGCGCGATTTGTACTTTGAGCTTGTCGTTCAACAACGACGGCCCTTTGGGCACCTACTTCCGTTACATCGGCGACACCGGCACCTACTTGGCCCGTTACGACGATTTGTTCACCGGCAAGGAAGCGCAAATCGATGTGTCTCAAGTGGCCGTGTCCATGAACGGCATCGAGTTGCAAGACCGTGAGTTCTTTGCTGCGATCAAGGAAGGCCGCGAGCCCAACTCGAGCGTTGCGCAAGTCTTGCCTTGCTACAAAGTGCTGCATGAGTTGGAGTTGCAACTCAACGCGTGATGCTTGGGTCTAAGCGCCTTGCACGCAGGCGCATGACGCCATAAAAAAGCGGCTTCGGTAAACCGAAGCCGCTTTTTTCGTGAGCGCGAGAAATTACTTCTTGGTGTTCACGGCTGCTTTGAAGGCAGCACCCGCTGTGAAGCGTGGCACTGTCGCGGCTGCGATTTTGAGTGCTTCACCAGTACGTGGGTTTTTGCCTGTACGGGCAGCACGTGTGGCAGCTTTGAATGTGCCGAAGCCAATCAATTGCACGTCGTCTTTTTTAGCGACGGCATGGGTGATGATGTCGAGCAAGGCAGCGACTGCACGGCCAGCATCAGCTTTTGTCATTTCAGTTTCAGCAGCCAAGGCTTCGATCAATTCAGTTTTGTTCATGTGTACTCCTTAATAAACGGAGTGAATTGTGCCAGCTTTGCTAAGTCATTCTCTGAATGGGCGGCGCACAGTTGAATTCAAGCTGCAAATGCACCGACCTCGTTGGGCTTGCGAAGCATTTTGTTAACTTCGTCGTGGTGCATTTCTTCTTGAACAATCATTTGCCGTGCGTACTCTTGCAGTAGAACCGAGTTGCTGGCCTCCGCGATTTGCAGCAGTTTGTAGTAGCCCGCCAGGGCTTTCTTTTCATGCTCCAAACTTTCACGAAGAATGTCGCCGACATCATGCAGCACGTTTTCTAGCAAAGAACCAATTTTCAAGGAGGGGTGCCCCCCGAGCAGCGTCACCATCTCGCCCGCTTTGTGTGCGTGGATCAAGCCTTCTTGTGCATTGCTTTTCATCCACGCCACCACAGGGATTCGGTTGTAGCCGTTGATCATGAGCGCATAGTGGGTGTACTTGACGACACCCGCGAGTTCCAGCTCCATGATTTCATTCAGTGCGTCAATCGCATTTTGATTTTTTGAATTGGACATGATCAACTCCTATTGGGTGTTCGTTAGTAATAAGAACGCATGGGCTGTTGGGGCGCCTGTTGCTGTGGTTTGGGCATCACTTGCGCGCGAACCTCACCACCGGGATGGGCTTTGGTATGAATGTTCACGTACCACTTGCCAGCCAGCAGGTCTTTCGATTGCTCGGCTGTCAGCATCGCGCTGCCTTTGATGGGGCTGTCAAGCGGGCCTTTCAAACCGACCACAACGCCGGCATTGGCCTCTGCGGAGGCGGGGCCATGAAAGTGTGCGGACATCGCCGGGCCAGTGAGTCCCGAATACGTGACGGTCCATGTGAGCTCATTGGTTTCTTTGTTGAACATGGCTTCTACCGTGCCGTTGCCCATACTCGGGGTGGAAGGGATTTCATTCATGCCTGAGAGCTGCCCGCTGAACTTGACGATGTTGGTGTCGCCGTAGACATAGGCGCAACTCGCCAATAACAAGACGCAGGAAGACAAAAACAAACGGACCATGGGGGTTTTGAAAATTGACATAAGTTTCTCCTTGGGTTGACATCGTGATGAGGAAGCTGAGGGCATGCGATGTCGTCGTGCCTTTTCTATGTCTCTGGGCCAATCATGTGCTGGGGGTTGACCCAGCGATCGAAATCTTCTGCGCTGACCCAGCCCAAGGCCACGGCGGCCTCTTTCAAACTGGTGTCATCGCGTTGGGCTTGTTTGGCGATTTGGGCGGCGCGGTCGTAGCCGATGTGCGGTACCAAGGCCGTCACCAACATCAAGGAACGGTTGAGCAATTCAGCGATACGTTCGCGTTGCGGTGTGATGCCACGCGCGCAATGCATCTCAAAGCTGTTCATGCCATCGGTCAACAAACGCACACTTTGCATGACGTTGTGGGCAATCAAGGGTTTATACACATTGAGTTCAAAATTGCCCGATGCGCCCCCCAAGCTGATGGCCACGTCGTTGCCAATCACTTGGCAGCCGAGCATGGCCACGGCTTCGCACTGTGTTGGGTTGACTTTGCCCGGCATGATGGAGCTACCGGGTTCGTTGTCAGGCAAGGTGATTTCGCCCAGGCCACAACGCGGCCCCGAGGCGAGCCAGCGGATGTCATTGGCAATTTTCATCAACGCGATGGCCAGCACTTTCAAGGCACCGTGCGCGGCGACCAAACCGTCGTGCGACGCCAGTGCTGCAAATTTATTCTGTGCACTCACAAAGGGCAGGCCTGTGACGTTTGACAGTGCCGCAGCCACACGGTCCCCAAATTCAGGATGCGTGTTCAGCCCGGTCCCGACCGCCGTACCACCGACCGCCAAGGGATAAAGCGATGTCAACGCCTGTGTGATGCACGCTTGTGCGTGCGTCAGCTGCGCCACATAGCCAGAAAACTCTTGCGCTAAGGTGAGGGGCGTGGCGTCTTGTAAGTGGGTGCGCCCAATTTTGCAAATGCCATGGAAGGACTGCGCTTTGGCGTGCAAGGTCTGCGTCAAGCGTGTCAACGCGGGCAGCAAGGCTTGGCTGATTTCGGTGGCCGCTGCCACATGCATGGCGGTTGGGAAGATGTCGTTGGACGATTGCCCCAGGTTCACATCGTCATTGGGGTGCACGCGTCGATCACGGCCTCGCTGGCCCCCTAACAATTCGGATGCACGGTTGGCCAGCACTTCGTTCATGTTCATATTGCTTTGCGTGCCAGACCCGGTTTGCCACACCGAGAGTGGAAATTCATCGGGGTGCTGGCCTGCAAAAACCTCTTCTGCCGCTGCCGCAATGGCTTGTGCTTTGGCTGGGGACAGCAGTCGCAGTTCGCCATTCACGCGCGCACAGAGGGCTTTGATTTTGGCAAGTGCCAACATCACTTCGATGGGCATTTTTTCGCATGAGATGTGGAAGTGCGCCATGGAGCGCTGCGTTTGCGCACCCCACAGGTGCGCGTCGGGGACTTCAATGTCGCCAAAGGCATCGTGTTCAAGGCGGGTGTCTGTCATGGCGCACTTTCACTGAGGGGGAGCTTTTCGTAGCCAAACAAATAGGGCGCAAGCCGGAAGTTCCGCAGCAAGCCACCGTCTTCTGTATTTCGGCTCAGCCGTTCATAGTCGTGTGCCGACAAGGGGCGAATCTTTTTGGCATCCTCGGTGCGACTGAACACCCCGTGTCGCCATTGGTAGACCTCATCCAACTTTTCATTCAGGGTGTAGGCGTGGCGATGGTCGTTGTAAAAGTCGTCAAACTTTCCCCGACCCAAGTAGATGGCATTCGAGCCTTCGTAGCCCGTTTTATTCTGGGTCTTGGGATCTGTGTTTTGCAGGTAAATCCAATCGCCGGGCACAAAATGGGTACTGGCCATGCCGCGTTGCAGCGTCAGCAATTTGCCTGCGATCGGCGCTTGGTTGGCATCTTCAGTGTTTCCAAAGTTCCAAGTGGTTGAGGGTTCGATGTTGATGAGGGGATCTTTGTCACTGAGCAGGCGTTGACGCACGAGTTGCGCTTTTTCGGGCGATTGAAGCACGCGTTGGTAGTAGTCCAAAATGCCATGTGCGTAGCTCAGTTTGCTGGCGGTATAGCAACCGAAGGCATAGTCTTGTTGGTGGAAAAAAGCATCTAGCAAAGCCTCGTCGAGGTGGCTGAGGTCTTGTGGCGTACCTTGGTGCCATCGGTGGGTGTTCCAGTGTGCTTCGCCGCCATCAGGCCAAACCCAATGCAGCTGCTCGACCCATGCCACGATGTTTTGTCGCACCCCAATGTGTTCGCGTAACGCGTTGATGTGGCAAGACTCCGCGCCAAATTGCGTGTTGCGTCCGGGGTGCATCAAGGCCAACAAAATTTCTTGTTTTGACACGGTGTTGACTTTGCGTGATTGGCCTTTGGGGCCTGGAAGCACGACCTGTTCGGTGGGCGTGTGACGAGCTTGGCGCTGCACCAAGTCCAAGGTGTTGCTGCTGTCCGTTTTGAGTGTGAAGCGCAGGGCTTGATTGGGGCTGTCGGTTCGCACCACCCAATTGGGATCGATGTTGAGTTCGCGTAAGTAGTCGGTCATGGCCGAGGACAAGGACGCGCGCGCATCGGCGGTGCATAAAAACACCAAGCCCTGTGCAGGCGGTGGCACGGCGTCTTGTGCGGCGGCATTGGCGCACCACGCCCACGCGCTTATCCAGATCGCGGTGAAGAGAGGGCGGGCGAGGGCTGACATACATTTCACTGCGTTAAGACGGCTGCACGCCCAAGCGAATCAACCCATACATGGGGCCGCCTGTGATGGGGCTGAAAAACGACTCGGCCATGCTGCCACTCAGGCCATAAGCCTCAGACACGCTGCGTTGCTCCAGCACTTCTAGGTGTGGATGCGCTTGCACCAGTTGCGCTGCGTTGTGAAGGCCCCAAGTGAACTCCGCGCCCGTGCCGCAGACGCTGGCTTGATGGGCGGCATGCCCAATGCCCAGCGGGGAAATAAAGTCAAAAATGAATTCAGATTCTGGTGGCGCGTTCTCGCTGATCTCTTTCAAAATGGTGTTGACTTGTGCATGTGTCAAGTACATCAAGACACCCTCACAAATCAACAGCACGGGCCGCGCACGTTTGCCATGTGGCAACCCAAGTCGCTGCCACCAACCGGGCTGCGTGATGTTGAGTTCTTTGACTCGGCAGTGTGGCGGCAGCGTTTGCAAAAGCAGTTGTCGCAGCAAAACGACCTCTGGCAAATCGGTATCTAACCAATGGTTGTCACCGTTGCTTAACCACTGAAAGTAATGCGACAAGCCCGCGCCCAAGTTCACGCCGTGACTGTTCGGGTGATGTTCAAAGAAGTTGCCGCCCATGGTCTTGATGAGGTCTGTGCGCCACAACACATTGAGAACACAGACCCAGTCATTCAAGTAGCTTTGCACATTGGTACGCAATGACGTCAAGAGTTCATTGGCACACAGGTCGTGGGGATCGAACTGTGGAAATAAATCAGCGCCCTTGGCTCGGGCCGCGAGTGGGATAAGCAAGGTGCTGGGAATGGCCCCGAGCTTGTGCCACGCAGTTGTAATGCCGACTTGATTCAAAGCACGTTCCCCATCTATTTCTAAGAGGGTTCATTCTGAGGAGCGGTGCTTGAATTGAACTTGACATATGTCAGCTTTGTTTGAATTTACCTCATGCAACACGTTGCCTTGGCTTATTCAGGGCGTTTGCCGCCCAGCCGTGTTGTGACTTCATTTGCCGCCTCGCGCAAGGCCCGCGCGACGGGCGAGCTCCAAGCGCTGGGCAGCCTGTCTTGGTTGTCAATCACCGTCAGCACCAAGGCTGGGGCCCCTTCTAGGTCATAGGCTGGGGCGCTGAATGCATTCACACCAGGAATGGGGCTGCCAATGGCGCGTGTGAAGCCATGCGCTTTGATTTCAGCCTTGTAGGTGCTGAGCTCTCGCAGGTTCGCCTTGAATGTGTCGGCTGGGATAAAGCCGCCTAGCGGACCTGCAACGGCTTCTTTGAGCCGTTCCAGGGGCATGGCCGAGGCGAAAGCGCGTCCTGTCGCCGTGTCAAACAAAGACAACACCGTGCCAATGCGCATGGCGACGTGCAAGGGTTGTTGTGCCTCTATCAAGCGCACGACCGTCGGTCCGAAATTGCCCCACACCGCCAAGGCAACCATGTGGCCGGTTTCCATGGCCAGCGCGCGAACCACCGGTTCGGCGGCCTTGAGCGGGTCCAGCCTTTGCAGACAGGCCAAGCCAATTTTCAAAGCCGCAGGCCCTAAGTCATAGCGGCCTGCCGCGTCTTGCTCGATCAGCCCCAGTCGGCCATAGCTGACGAGGTAGGGGTGGGCCCGTGAGGGGGACAGGTCGGCTCGTGCGGCCAAATCTTTCAAAACAAGCGGTGCGCCACTGTTGGCCAAAGCCAACAACAGGCGGCCACCCACTTCCACCGATTGCACGGCGCGTTGGGCTTTGTCCTCAGATTTGACGCCTAGGGTTGGCGCGGATGTTGTTTTTTGACGGGGCATACACAGAATGGGTTTGACAAGAATTTTCGTGCATGTATTATTCGCTATCTGCAAACGTATTTGCCAATTACAAATTTTCACCAGGAGTTCAGATGTCAACCAAAACCTTTGCCTCAGCAGCCGATCTTGAAGAAAAGAAGGTCAGCTTCACCCAAATCTCAGCGCATGCCTGGGCTTACACCGCCGAAGGTGACCCGAACACCGGCATCATCATTGGGGAGAACGAAGTGTTGGTGGCCGACACCCAAGCCACCCCTGCCATGGCGGCCGATGTGATTCGACGCATCCGTGAAGTCACCGACAAGCCGATCAAATACGTGGTGTTGACCCACTACCATGCCGTGCGCGTGTTGGGTGCCAGCGCCTATCAGCCACAACAAATTTTGGCGAGCCAAGATACCTACGACCTCATCGTCGAGCGCGGTGAGGCGGACAAAGCGAGCGAAATCGGACGCTTCCCCCGTTTGTTCCAGAACGTAGAAACAGTTCCTCAAGGCATGACGTGGCCCACCATGACCTTCACTGGAAAGATGACCTTGTGGATGGGCGATCTCGAAGTCCAGCTCTTGCAATTGGGGCGTGGCCACACCAAAGGCGACACCGTGGTTTGGTTGCCTCAAGAGAAGGTCATGTTCTCTGGCGACTTGGTCGAGTTCGATGCCACACCGTATGCCGGTGACGCTTATTTCAAAGACTGGCCACACACGCTGGACAACATTGCAGCACTCAAACCCCAAGCCTTGGTGCCAGGTCGCGGCCCCGCGTTGATGGGCGAGGCTCAGGTGATGGCCGGTTTGGACAGCACGCGCTCATTTGTCTCCGATGTGTACAGCAGCGTGAAAGACGCCGCAGTCGCAGGCAAAGATTTGCGCGCGGTCTACCAAGAGACCATGGCCAAGCTGCAACCTAAATATGGCCATTGGGTGATCTTCAACCATTGCATGCCCTTTGATGTCACACGTGCGTACGACGAAGCCACGCAGTACCCAGACCCTCGCGTCTGGACCGCTGAGCGTGACATTCAGATGTGGCAAGCCCTAGAGGGCTGACACCGACGCATTAAAAAGCAAGAGGAGGGAGGAGACATCATGAAAATAAAAGATCTGCCAAAAGACGTTTTTCAAAGAGCCGGTGAAGAAGTTCAAGCGATCGAGTTTGCCTACGAGCGATCCCCCGATCAGGATTCGCCAACACCCGCAGCGCACCCGGTGGTGATTGTGGGGGCGGGTCCGGTGGGCCTGTCCTTGGCCATTGACCTTGCGCAACGCGGGCAAGCGGTGCTGATCGTTGACAACGACAACCGCCTATCGATGGGCTCTAGGGCGCTTTGTTTTGCCAAACGCACCTTGGAAATTTGGGACCGCTTGGGGGTGGGCGATCCCATGGTCGACAAGGGCGTTTCGTGGAATGTGGGCAAGGTGTTTCATGACGAAAACCTGGTCTACCAGTTCAACTTGTTGCCTGAGGCCCGGCATGAGCGTCCCGCGTTCATCAACCTACAGCAGTATTACTGCGAGGCCTATTTGGTGGCGCGTGCTCTGGCGCTCCAGGGCATTGAGATTCGGTGGTGCAACACGGTCAAAGGCATCGCGCCTGACGATCACGGTGCCACCTTGACGCTGGACACGCCCGAGGGTGAGTACCAGCTCCATGCGCAATGGGTGGTGGCGTGCGATGGGTCGCGCTCACCCGTGAGGAATTTGATGGGGCTTGAGAGCAAAGGCCGCATTTTTCAAGACCGATTCCTCATCGCCGATGTGAAGATGAAGGCAGACTTTCCAACCGAACGCTGGTTCTGGTTCGATCCGCCGTTCCATCGCAACCAAAGCGTGTTGTTGCACCGCGAGCCAGACAATGTGTGGCGCATCGACTTTCAGCTGGGTTGGGATGCCGATCCAGAAGAAGAGAAGAAACCCGAAAAAATCATCCCACGCGTCAAAGCGCTGCTGGGCAACGATGCAGATTTCACCTTGGAATGGGCCAGTGTCTACACGTTTGCTTGTTTGCGAATGGATCGCTTCGTCCACGGCCGCGTGGTGTTTGCGGGGGACGCGGCGCATGGCGTTTCCCCGTTTGGTGCACGCGGCGCCAACAGTGGGGTTCAAGACACCGACAACTTGGCCTGGAAACTTGACTGGATTCTCAAAGGCCGCGCAGGCGTCGCCCTGCTGAACTCGTATGGCGCAGAGCGTGAATTCGCTGCGGATGAAAACATCTTGAACTCGACGCGTGCCACGGACTTCATCACCCCCAAAAGCGACATCAGCCTGCTCTTCAGAAACCAAACGCTGGTGCTGGCGAAAGACCATGAATTTGCGCGCCGCATTGTCAACAGTGGCCGACTCTCTGTGCCGGCTGTGCTCAGCCATTCCGCGCTGAACACGGCGGATGTGGATGCGTTTGCAGGGCAACAAGTGCCGGGCGCGCCTTTGACCGATGCGCCTATCGAAGATCACAACGGCAACACGGGTTGGTTGCTCAGGCAGCTGTCCCATGAGTTCACGTTGTTGGTCTTTGGTGAGGCACCGCCGTGGGCCAGCCAGTTGGCGCACACCACGACGCTGTCGATGGGGCACGACCTGCGCGATGTCGAAGGGCTGGTGGCTGCGCGACTCGATGCGCAACCGGGCACGGCCTACCTCATACGTCCAGACCAGCACGTGTGTGCCCGCTGGCGTCAGCCTTCGCTTGGCGCTGTGCAGGCAGCACTTGCCACGGCCACCGCTCACTCCGTTTGAACCCAAGGACACCCGAATGTTGAACACCCGACCCAACATGCCCTCGTATGACAACTTCTATGAGGCACTCATTTCTGCGCATCAAGACCTAAGCACTGAAGACAGTCACGCTATGAATGCGCGACTCGTGTTGCTGCTTTGTAACCACATTGGTGATGCTGCCATTTTGAAAGAGGCCTTCACCCTGGCGCGTGGCAAGGCCAATAGCACGGCCCACAGCACAGCTTCGCTCGCAGGCCACCCAGCGATCACCCAAGTCGGCGTCAAACTCGACTAATCAACCGAGGTCACACACATGAAAATCAACCGCATTCACCACGTGGCTTACCGCTGCAAGGACGCCAAGGCCACCGTCGAGTGGTACGTCAAACACTTGAACATGGATTTCGTGTTGGCCATTGCCGAAGACTTGGTGCCCAGTACCAAAGCACCTGATCCCTACATGCATGTCTTTTTGGATGCGGGCCAAGGCAACGTGCTGGCCTTTTTCGAATTGCCCAACTCGCCCGAGATGGGGCGCGACACCAACACGCCAGATTGGGTGCAGCACATCGCGTTCCAAGTGGACAGCTTGCAAAGCTTAGAGGCGGCCAAGGCGCGGCTTCAAGCCGCAGGCGTTGAGGTCTTGGGCCCCACCAATCACACCATCTTCAAGTCCATTTACTTCTTTGACCCCAACGGCCATCGCTTGGAGTTGGCCTGCGATGTGGGCACGCCAGAGATGTATGCCAAGCTCGATGATGTGAAGTGGGACATGCTCAACGAGTGGGACAAAACCAAACGCGCACCGCGCCACGCCGCATGGATGCACCCACAAGAGTCCACCGCATGAACGCCATGATTGACGCCACACACCACCCAGAACTCACCAGCTGGGTGGCCTCTGCCAATGCCCCAGGCACTGATTTTCCGATTCAAAACTTGCCCTTCGGCCGGTTCCGTTTGGCCCATGATGCCGACTGGCGCATCGGTGTCGCCATTGGGGACTTCGTCTTAGATGTGCACGGCGCAGGTCTGGTTCAGACCCAAGACATGAACCGCTTTATGGGCCTTGGCCAAACCGCACGCATCGCGGTGCGTCGGGCACTGAGCGAAGGTTTGGCTGTGGGCAGCAGCCAGCAGACAAGCTGGGCCAAGCATCTGTATTCACAAAAAGAAGTCACGATGGGTTTGCCATGTGACATTCGTGACTACACCGACTTTTACATTGGCATTCATCACGCCACGGCCGTGGGTAAATTGTTTCGCCCTGATAACCCTTTGCTACCCAACTACAAGTGGGTGCCCATTGGCTACCACGGTCGGGCCTCGACGATTCAAGTCAGTGGCCACAACTTCAAACGACCGATGGGGCAAACCAAAGCCGCAGACAGTGAGGTGCCCACACTCACGCCCACACAAAGGCTCGATTTCGAATTGGAGTTGGGCGTGGTGATTGGCACGCCCAACGCGCAAGGTGAACCCATTGCGTTGGACCAAGCGCAGGCGCATGTGTTTGGCGTCACCTTGTTCAATGACTGGAGCGCACGCGATGTGCAGGCTTGGGAATACCAACCCTTGGGCCCATTTTTGTCTAAGAATTTCGCCAGCACCGTGTCGCCTTGGATGGTGACGCTCGAAGCGCTGGCACCGTTTCGCCAAGCCTTTGTGCGCGACGCCAGCGACCCGCAGCCGCTGGGTTATTTGCAATCGTTGGAGAACACGCAATCTGGGGCGATCGACATTGACCTTGAAGTGTCGTTACAAACCGAACACATGCGTCAAGCAGGCATCGCGCCCGAAGTCATCAGTCGATCCAACTTCTCGCAAGCCGCCTACTGGACCATTGCGCAATTGGTGACCCACCACACGGTAGGGGGCTGTAGTTTGTCGGCTGGCGATTTGTTGGGCACGGGCACTTTGTCTGGGCCTACGCCAGACAGCGCGGGCTCATTGCTCGAGTTGTCCGAGGGCGGCAAGCGTGCGATCACATTGAAGAACGGGGAGCAACGCACGTTCTTGCGCGACGGCGACCAAATCACGTTGCGCGGCGTTTGCGAAAGACCAGGCTTTCGGCGCATTGGATTTGGTGAATGCACGGCCACGGTGCTTAAGGCCTAGGCATGCCATGACTTGCCACGCCAGCCCTTGCCACGGCATGCTTGGCGGCTAAATAACCAAACGTGACCCCCGGCCCAATGGTGATGCCCGGGGCAGGGTACACACCGCCCATGATGGAATGCATGTCGTTGCCGCAGGCGTACAGGCCGTCCATGGCAAGGCCCTGTGCGTTGAGCACGCGCGCATCGCCATCGGTGACCAAGCCTGTGGCGGCACCAATGTCGCCGGGGTAGAGCGCCACGGCATAGAAGGGGCCTTCGCGCAATGCACCCAAGCATGGGTTGGGGCCGGGCCATGTGGCGTCGCCATTGGCGCGTTGGTAATCGGTGGTGCCGCGTTGGAAATCTTCGTCCACGCCTTGGTCAGCAAACGCATTGAAACGGTCGACGGTGGCTTTGAGTTTGTCGGCGGGCACCTTGAGCTGTTGCGCCAAATCGGCCAAGGTGTGGCCTTGTTTCAAATAGCCATCGGCCAAGAACGGCGCTAAGCCTTTGCCACCGGGACGAACCATGCCAATGCCATAGCGCTTCAGCGCGGCGGCATCGCAGACCAACCACGAAGGCACGCTGGGTGTGGTGGCGTGGTGCGCTTGCATGGCCATGCCAAACAAGTGGTACGAGGTGGATTCGTTCACGTAGCGTTGACCTTGGCTGTCCACGGTGAGCATGCCGGGCTTGCCGCGGTCCATCACAAAGTGTGGGAAGACGGCGCTGCTGCCATCGGCACGCTGGCGTGTGGAGATAGGGGCCCAAAACGCGTGGCTCAAACCACCGCTGCCAAGTTGCCCGCCCGCTTGCAAAGCCAAATCTTGGGCTTTGCCGGTGTGGCCCGGGCCTGCGGGGCACCACGCTTCTTTGGCACCGGGCAACATGTCTGCGCGGCGTGTGGCGTGGCGGTTGAAGCCGCCGCTGGCCATGACCACGCCGCCTTTGCTGCGCACGGTGCGTTTCACGACGCTGCCATCGGGCAAGGTTTGTTGCAGCACCACGCCTTCAATGGCGTTGCCGTCTTGTAAGAGTTGCGTGGCTTCGGTGTTGGTCACCAACATACCGTTGCGCTGGATGTAGCTGTAGAGCATGCGCGCAATCAGGGCGTTGCCCATGACCAAGCGTGTGCTGCGTGGCTGCAAGAGTTTGTCGAGGAAGTGGCGCACGATGATCCGCACGCTGTAGCTGAATGACTTCCACGTTTGCGTCAAACGCAACAAATGGAAGATGTCATCGCGGTCCACCATCATGCCGCCGAGCACGGTGAACTCGGGGATGGGGTTGCGCACCAAAGTGAGGTTGGGGCCGAGCAATTTGCCATCGAAGGGTTGTGGCTCAATTGCGCGGCCACGCAACACCGCGCCGTCGAGCTCCGACAAATAGTCGGGGTGCAACATGCGCACTTGAAATTGCAGTGCGCTGTGGGCTTCAAGCTTGGCAATGGCGTGGGGGCCGTTGTCGATGAACGCTTGGCGCAGTTTGGCGTCAGAGCGTTCGCCCACCGCGAGGTTTAAAAACGTGGCCACGCGCTCGGGCGTGTCGTCGGGGTTGACTTGCAAACCGCGTTTCGTGCCGGGCACCCACGTGGTGGCGGCCGACAAAGCCGTGGTGCCGCCCACGTGGGCCATGCGTTCGACCAACAGCACGCGTGCGCCGTCAATCGCAGCATTCAGTGCCGCCGAGAAGCCTGCGCCCCCAGAGCCGATGACGACCAAATCTACGGTGTCTTGGTCTTTGAGTTGCGACAGATCGGTGTTGATGTGGTGGGCGAGTGGGGGCAAGGTGTCGTCTATGGTGTCGTGCATGGTTCAGGCCTCCAACAAGAACTGCACCATCAGCTCACGCACTTGCGCAAACATGTCGGCGCCTGTGACGGTTTGACATCCTTTAGCACGTGCCGCCGCAATTAAGGGCGTGATGGCCGGTGCGGTGATGACGCAGCCGATGAACATGTCACCGTGAATTTTGCTGGTGTCAATCGGCGTGGGGTCGTTCTCTTTCATGCCAATGGGCGTGGCGTTGACGGCCACATCAAACCCTGTGGGGTCGGGGCTGCCTTGGCTGACCTGGCCCAACTTCAAGCTGTTGAGACGGTCGATCAATGACTGACGGCGTTGTGCGTCGGGGTCGTGAATGGCCAATTCGCGCACACCCGCCAGCACCAAGCTGTGTGCAATGGCCGAACCTGCACCGCCAGCTCCCACGAGCAAGGCGCGTTTGTTTTTCAAGGTGCAACCGTTCTTTTCCATGGCACGCACGTAGCCCAAGCCGTCGAACATATCGCCATGCCATTGGCCTTGTGCATTGCGGCGCACGGTGTTCACGGTGCCCAGAAAAGCGGCGCGCTCTGACAAGGTGTCGCAAAACGCGGTGCATGCAAATTTGTGCGGCACCGTGACGATCAGGCCGTCGATGTTGCGTGCGCGTTGGGTGCCAGCCCACCAAGCGCTCAAATCAGCGGGGGCGACGTGGGCGGGGACGCAGATGGCGTCGCGGCCCTGCGATTCAAAGGCTTGGGTCACACCAAACGGTGATTTCACTTGGGCAATCGGGTCGCCCACGATGAGGTAAACACGTGTGGCGCCGCTGAAGTTTTCAAGCATGGTGATTCAAAGTCGAGTGGATGAATGTGGCGCAGTTTATCTAAAAATAGAACTACGTTCAACTTTTGAACGAATTTCGTTTTTCGTGATAAAGTCCATGCCATCTTCATTTCCACACAACACCATGAGCGGCGTACTTGAGAGAACTTTGGGCATCTTGGAGCTCTTGTCCCAACAGGGGCAGGGCGTCGAGTTGGCGGTGTTGGCTGACAAGCTCAACATGCCCAAGAGCGCCGCACACCGACTGTTGGCAGACCTGATTCGTTTTGGTTATGTACGCCAAACCCGAGACTTGGGCGAATACGTGTTGACCACCAAACTCGTGTCCCTTGGCTTAAGCTACCTCAGCAAAACCGGTGTTGTTGATGTGGCTCAGCCTTTGCTGGACCGTTTGGCTGAGCAAACCGGCGAGCTGGTGCGTTTGTCGGTGGTGGATGGCGACCGCTTGACGTGGGTGGCACGCGCACAAGGCGCACGCCAAGGCCTGCGCTACGACCCCGACATGGGGAGCATTGCCCGTTTGAGCTGCTCGTCTTCGGGCTTGGCTTGGTTGTCCACCATGAAAGACGACGACGCTTTGGCCTTGGTGTCACAACAAGGCTTGGGCTTGCCGCAAGACTTCGGCCCCAATGCCCCCAAGAGCTTGAAAGCCTTTCTCAAGGTCTTGCAAGACACCCGCAAACAAGGCTTTAGCTTGACCGAAGAAACCTACACCGCAGGCCTGAACGCCATTGCTGCACCTGTGGGTTTGGCGGGGCAGTTGCCCATGGGCACCATCAGTGTGGCGGGCCCTTCGGCACGTTTGACACGCGATCGCATGTTGGCACTCGCGCCTGATTTGTTGTCCTGTGCGGCGCAGTTGGCCGCGGCCAGTGGCGCTTCGCCCATGTTGGCGCGTGGCACCAGCCGTGTGCGTTTGCAACCCATTTACGCGGCCTAAACCATGAGCGACCCCAGCACGTCGACACCGTGGGATTGCGATTTGCTCGTCGTGGGTTCAGGCGCAGGTGCGCTGTCGACGGCGGTGACGGCGGCGCATTTGGGCCTCAAAGTCATCGTGGTGGAAAAAGACCCGCACTACGGCGGCACCACCGCTTGGTCGGGCGGCTGGATGTGGATTCCGCGCAATCCGCTTGCGATTAGGGGCGGCATCACGGAGCCGATTGAAAAACCGCTCTCGTACTTGCGCCACGAATTGGGTGAGCAGTTTGACGAAGTGCGTGTGCGTGCTTTCCTCACACACGGCCCGCGCATGTTGCGCTTCTTTCAAGAACACACGGCGTTGCAGTTCATCGACGGCAATGCCATTCCCGACTTTCATGGCCGCACCGAAGATGCGGCACTGGGGGGGCGCTCGGTATGCGCTGCGCCGTTCAATGGCCGCTTGCTGGGGCATCGCATCAAGCAACTCAAAACGCCTTTGTACGAAATGACCTTCTGGGGCATGGGCATTGCATCGGGCACAGACATTCGCCATTTCTTCAATGCCTTGCGTTCATGGGGCTCGTTTGTTCATGTGGCCAAGCGCGTGACACGCCATGTGTTCGACTTGGCGCTGCATGGCCGAGGTATGCAGCTGGTCAATGGCAATGCCTTGGTGGCGGCGTTGGCCAAGTCCGCGTTGGATGCGGGGGTGGACATTCGCGTGAACAGCCCGGCCGTGCGATTGGTGACCGAGGATGGCAAAGACGGCACACAGAAAGTGCGCGGCGCCGTGGTGATGCACCACGGGGCAGAGCAAACCCTTCGCGCCAAGCGCGGTGTGATGCTGGCCACTGGTGGCTTCCCGCACGACCCACAGCGCAAAAGCCAACGCTTGCCACACGATCCCACAGGGCAACAACATTTCTCCGCAGCCTCTCGCGGCAACACCGGCGATGGTTTGCGTTTGGGCGAATCGGTGGGCGCCGTTGTCGCCACTGATTTGAAGCACGCGGCAGCGCTGGCGCCCGTCTCTTTGGTGCCACGTCAGCGTGGCGCTGAAGGGGGCGCAAACGCCCATTTCCCGCATTTGATTGAGCGCGGCAAACCTGGTTTGATCGCCGTGACACGGTTTGGCAAACGCTTTGTCAACGAGGCCGACTCGTACCACGACTTTATGCAAGGCTTGATCAACGCGCTGCATTCTGAAGAACATCAGGGCGAGCCTGTGCAAGCGTGGTTGGTGGTGGACCACCGCTTCATCCGTCGCTGGGGTTTGGGTGCGGTCAAGCCTGCACCTGTGCCTATGCACGGCATGTTGGCCAATGGTTATTTGCAACGCGGCAACACACTGGCTGAATTGGCGCAAGCATGCGGTATCGACGTCGTGGCTTTGCAAAACACCGTGGCGCGTTACAACACACAAGCCGACATTGGCTACGACGGTGAATTTGCCAAAGGCCAAACCGCTTACAACCGCATGCAAGGGGACGCCGCCCACGAAGGGCGCAACCCGTGCATGGCACCCATCCAAGATGGCCCGTTCTATGCGGTGCGCGTTGTGGCGGGCAGTTTGGGCACATTTGCTGGCTTGCGCTGCAACGCACACGCCCAAGTGCTCGACGCCCAAGGCCAAACCATCGATGGTTTGTATGCTGGTGGCAACGATCTCTCTAGCGTGATGGGCGGCAACTACCCGAGTGGCGGTATCACCCTTGGCCCCGCCATGACCTTTGGTTATTTGGCGGCACACCATGCGGCCGGTTTCTCGCCAGACGCTTCATCATCCGAACATCCATTTTTGAAAAGGACTTCTCCCATGTACTACGAACTCGCCACCCTGACGCTGCCTTTTGGCACCGCCGCCCAAGCCGCTGCCAACGTGCAAACTTTTTGTGCCCAAGGCCAAGGTGAACTGCTGGGCTGCTGGTTCACCGACATCGGTGTGCTCAACCAAATGATTGTGATGCGTGGCTTTGACGACTTGGCCACCTTGCAAGCCGAACGCCACCGCACCCAACACAACGCCAGCCCCTTTGGCTGTGGCGAGATCTTCCAAAGCTTGGCGCAACACAGCTACCAAGGCTTCCCTTGGATGAAGCCCGTGCGCCCCAGCGCCGAGAGCGGCATCAACGGTCCTGTGTACGAAATTCGCACCTACGGCATCAAGCCCGGTGGCGTGCAACCCACGATTGATTTGTGGGAGCAAGCCATTCCCGCACGCGACAAAATTTCGCCGTGCGTGGTGGCGATGGTGGCTTTGGATGGCCCCTTGCGCTTCACCAACATCTGGGCTTACCCCACCCTCGATGCACGCAGCAAAGCGCGCACTGACGCCGTGGCCCAAGGCATCTGGCCACCCAAAGGCGGCCCTGCTCATTTGACGACCCACATGGTGTCCACCATCGCCTTGCCCACTGCGGTTTCGCCTTTGAAGTAAAGCCATTCAAGCCACGTGTCAAGGCGTCACACCATGCGTCCCTATTCACTCGCGTACTTAACGGCCAACGCGTCGACCGTGCCGCAAGCCATTGGCATTGCGGCGGAGTTGGGCTATGCCTATGTGGGTTTGCGTGTGCAACCCAACGGACCCGGTGCACCCTTTCAAACCTTGATTGGCGATGTTGCTGTGTTGCGCGAAACCCAAGCGGTGATGCGTGACACAGGGGTAGGGGTGTATGACTTAGAAATCATCCGCATTGGTGAACAATTCAAAGTGTCTGACCATGCCGCGTTGATGGACATCGGCCAAACCTTGGGTGCCAAAGCAGTGTTGATTGCCGCAGACGACGCCAATGAATCACGTTTGGCCGACAACTACGCTGCGCTTTGTGATGCCATGCGCCCCTACGGCTTGACCGCCGATTTGGAGTTCATGCCATGGACCGCCGTGAAAGACGCCAAGTCCGCCATGCGCGTGGTTGAGTTGGCAGGACGCCCTAGCAATGCTGGCATTCTGGTAGACGCTTTGCACTTTGGTCGTTCCACCACGACCTTGCAAGACATCGCCGCTATCCCACGCGAGTTGTTGCACTACGCGCAGATGTGCGATGCACAAGCAGGTTTGAACTTCACGACAGAAGAATTGATCCACACCGCAAGACAAGAACGTTTGTTGCCAGGTGAAGGCAACATTGATGTGACAGGTTTGTTTGCCACCTTGCCCCAAGACCTCCCTGTGAGCGTAGAGATCGTGAACCTAGAACGATCAAAACCCATGGGCGACAAAGCATGGGCCGAACTGTGCCTCAATGCAACTAAGAAGGCTTTAGGCTATGCCTGAATTAGCGCGCCACGTTCACAACAGTCGCCAAGTTGGGCTGCCTGTGCGCGCAGCAAGCGACATTCTGAGCGAAGCGAAGAGGAGCTGCTGTGCGCACAGGCAGCCCAACTTGGTCATCACCAAAACCGCAACGTCAAATCAACGGGCGCAAACTCTGCGCCACTTCGCGCAACACGGGCAGCACACGGTTGACCGCTTCCTTGGACGTTTCGTTCTGAATGGGCATGCTGACGGTCAATGCGCCTTGCACATTCCCTTTGTGATCACGCAAGGGCACGGCCACGCCACGGTACGCCAAGTCGAGTTGCTGCTCAGACAAGGCCCAGTCTTGCGCACGTATGCGGCCCAACTCGGCACGCATGCGTTTGGGGTCGGTGATGGTGTGCGACGTGAAGGCTTTCAATTCATGCGCGGCCAGCCACGCGTCTACGGCTTCCTCACCCATGAGCGCGAGCAACAACACGCCTGCCGAGGTGAGGTGACAGGGCACACGCGCACCCAGCGCGAAGCTGGTGTTCATGCTGCGGTTTTGCCCGTTGCGTGCGATGTAGACCAAGTCGTAGCCATCGAGCACGGCGACAAACGAAATTTCTTGTGTGCCCATCGCCAGCCGCTGCAACGAGGGCTGCACGATGCGCGGCAAGCGCGCCGATTCCAAGTACGACTGGCCCAAGCGCATGACCTTGGGCGTGAGCCAAAACAACTTGCCATCGCTGCTCACAAAGCCCAAGTGGGCGAGGGTGAGCAAATAGCGGCGCGCGGCGGTGCGCGTGAGGCCACAGCGTTGGCCGGCTTGTGTGGCAGTCAAACGCGGGTTGTGTTCGTCAAAGGTTTGCAGCATGGCCAAACCCTTGTCCAGACCAGCGATCCAGTCCTTCTTGTCCATGCCCGTCGATTGCGCCAAAAGTGTGTTCATAACCTGCCCAAGGGGAAACCCGTGATGCGATCGATGATCGCACAAAGACGTTCGTTAATCGCGCGCCTTGGGTTTATTTATGCAGCACTTCAAGCATTTTCAATTAAATTTCACACGTCCATGCCTTTGGACGCTGTGCCGCTGATTTCATCACCCCGAGCCGCCCCGACATTGGCTCAACTCAACCCCCAAAGAGGAGACATCCATGAATAAACGTTCCACCCTGAAAGCTGTTGCAGCGGCCGCTATTTTTGCTTTAGCAGGCATCGCACATGCTCAGCAGACCATCAAGATTGCCAACATCGTTGAGCTCTCGGGTCCTGGCACTACAGCCGGTACGGTGTTCAAAAACGGGGTCGAGTTGGCGGTCAAAGAGATCAACGACAACGGCGGCATCTTGGGTAAAAAAATCGAGAGCTACACCGTAGACACACAAACCAACCCAGGCGTGGCCAAGGGCTTGACCCAAAAGGCCGTGGACGATGGCGTGTTCGCTATTTTTGGTCCTGTGTATTCGGGCTCCATCATGGTGTCCATGGCCGAGAGCAAGCGCGGCGAAGTGCCTAACTTCACCGGCGGCGAAGCCGCATCCATCACCGCACAAGGTAACCCCTATGTGTTCCGCACCGCGTTTGGTCAAAGCAGTTCATTTCCTAAGCTCGCCAAGTTCATCAACACCAAAGCCAAGACCTTGGCGGTGATTTACGTGAACAACGACTTCGGCAAAGGCGGTCGCGACACCTTGGCGAAGTTGCTGGCTGATGGCCCTACCAAAGTGGTGGCAGACATCTCGACCGATGCAGGTCAGGTCGACTTTACAGCCGCTGTGTTGAAAGCCAAGCAAAGCAATGCAGATGCGATTTTTGCCTACACCAACGAAGAAGAGTCCGCACGTTTGTTGCGCGAGTTGAAGAAGCAAGGTTGGACCAAGCCCGTGATTGGTGAAACCACCTTGACCGGTCAAAAAGTGATTGAGTTGGCAGGCGACGCCGCCAACGGCGCGATGGCGCACGTCGGTTTGACTGTGGACGCACCGATCCCAGAAATGTTGAAGTTCAAGGCCAAGTACTACCAAGCCTACGGCAGCATTTCGGACCACAACGGCATCAAGGGCTACACCAGCGTGTATGTGCTGAAAGCCGCCATCGAAAAAGTGGGCAAACTCGACCGCAAAGCTGTGGCGCAAGCCTTGCATGGCATCAACATCAGCGCCAAAAAGTACCCTGGCGTCATCATGGATGTGAGCTTTGATGCCAATGGCGACCTCGACCGTGAGAGCTTCTTGATTGAAGTGAAAAACGGTCGCCAAGTGGTCACCGCCACTTTGCCAGCTTTGAACGCCAAGAAGTAACGCCTGAATCAACATGACCGACTTCCTACAACTCTTTTTCAGTGGCCTCGCCACCGGCAGCATTTATGCGCTAGCGGCCTTGGGCTTTACCTTGCTTTGGCAAGCCTCGGGCACCATCAACTTCGCGCAAGGCGAGTTTGTGATGCTGCCTGCTTTCATGATGCTGGGCTTCATGGCTGCGGGTTTTCCGTTGGTGTTGAGCTTTGCCGCCAGTTGTGTGTTGTCGGTCATCGTCTTGGGCTGGTTGTTCAAGCGCGGCGTGGTGGACCCCCTTTTCAAGTTCGGCATGATGCCCATCGTGGTTGCCACCATTGGTTTGTCCATCGCCATGCGCAACGCCGTGCGTGCCGGTTACAGCGCTGAGCCACAACCCTTCCCCAATCTGTTTCCAGATGAGGTTTACAACATTGCGGGTGTGACCATTTCGGCCACCGACATTGGCACCTTCGTCTTCGCGATTGCCTTGGTGTTGGTGACACAAGCGTTCTTGGCCAAGACCGTCACCGGTCGCGCCATGCAAGCGGTGGCGCAAAACACCGAGAGCGCTTCGGTGTTGGGCATCAACGTGCCGCGCATGATTTTTTACACCTTCGCGATTAATGCTTTGTTGGCGGCGGCGGCGGCCATTTTGGTCACGCCCACTTACCTCGCCAAGTTCGACATGGGCGCATCGCTGGGCAACAAGGCGTTCTTCGCGGCCATCATCGGCGGCTTCAACAACTCGCGTGGCGCTTTGTTGGGCGGCTTGTTGGTGGGCGTGAGCGAGAACTTGGCTGCGGCTTACATCTCGCCCGCCTACAAAGATGCGGTGGCACTGGTGATCTTCATGGTCGTGATTTTGTTCAAGCCACAGGGCTTGCTCGGTAAAAAGGTGGAGCGCAAAGTATGAAGAAGCTCGCAATTCTTGCTGGCCTCTTGGGGCTGGTCGCTTGTATTTTTGTGCCCACGCTGCTCAAAAATCACGGCATTTATTTGTTCACCTATTGGTTGATTTATGTGATCGCTGCCATGGGCTTGAACCTCACGGTGGGCTATGCCGGTCAAAAGTCACTGGGACACGCCGCGTTCTTTGGCATCGGTGCCTACACAGTGGCCATTTTGATGCAAGCGGGCTACAGCTTTTGGCTGGGAATGCCCTTGGCGGCCTTGGGCTGCTTTGTGGTGGGCTTGGCTTTGGGCTTTCCCGCGCTGCGCGTGCAGACCATTTATTTGGCCTTTGCCACGCTGGGCTTCAACACCGCCGTGTGGTTGGTGATGCGCAACGAAGAGTGGCTCACGGGCGGCACGTTTGGCATCAACAACATTGCACGCCCTGAAGCCTTCGGCGTCAGTTTTGACGGCAACTTGGCTTACTACTACTTGGTGCTGGCTTTTGCCGTGGTGCTTGGTTTGCTCTTGTGGGGTTTGCTGAACTCACCTTGGGGCAAAGCATTCACCGCCTTACGCGACAACCCCATCCGTGCCGAAAGTTTGGGCGTGGACATTCGCGGCTACACCTTGTTGAGCTTTGCCATTGGTGCGGCCTATGCCGGTATTGCCGGTGGTTTGTTTGGCTCCATGGTGCAGTTCATTGATCCTGCACCGTTCACGGTGGAGGCGTCCATCATGATGTACCTCATGGTGGTGGTGGGTGGCCCTGGCTATTTCTTAGGTCCCTTGCTGGGTGCGGCCGTGGGTGTGATCTTGCCGGAGTGGTTGCGCTTTGCACAGGCTTGGTATTTGTTTGTGTTCGGCACGGCCGTGGTGATGCTGATGATTTGGTTGCCCGATGGTTTGCTGAGCATTCCAGACCGCATGCGCGCAAAACGTCTGTCGCGTGAAGCCTCAGCGGCGCGCGCAGCGGCTGGCCAATCAGGAGTGAAGGCATGACGAATTCAAACATTCAACCCGTTCTCAAAGTCACCGACTTGAAGAAGGCATACGGTGCCATTCAAGCCGTGGGCGGTGTGTCGTTTGAGGTGCGTCCCGGCGAAATCTTTGGCGTCATTGGCCCCAACGGCTCTGGCAAGACCACGCTGTTCAACAGCATGTTGGGCCAGATCACACCGGACGCCGGCAAGATTGAACTCAACGGCCAAGATGTGACCCAACTGGGCCCCTTGGAACTCAACCGTTTGGGCGTAGGCCGCACCTTCCAAACCTTGCAAGTGTTTGGCAAGATGACCGTGCGCGACAACTTGATCGTGGCGGCGCAAGAACACCAAGGCACCATGTTCAGCCGCATGTTCTCGCCCAGCGATTCCAACTTGGGCGACAAGGCCGATGCCTTGATTGACCAGTTTCACATCAAGCATGT
>CANBWY010000011.1 GCA_947373245.1 Comamonadaceae bacterium | reverse complement strand
AGTCAGCGCATGCACCTTGGCACGCACTGCCGCAATGTTGGCTTCGTCGTGCGGGTTGTCCAACACGTCCGCAATCAAGTTGGCTGTGATGCGGGCTTCTTCATCCTTGAAGCCACGGGTTGTCATGGCAGGGGTGCCAATGCGCACGCCGCTGGTGACGAATGGTTTTTCTGGATCGTTCGGAATGGCGTTCTTGTTGATCGTCATGTGCGCAGCGCCCAAAGCGGCTTCCGCCTCTTTGCCAGTGATTTTCTTGGAGCGCAAGTCCACCAACATCACGTGGCTTTGTGTGCCGCCGCTGACGATGCGCAGGCCGCGCGCCGTCAAAGTTTCAGCCACGATCTTGGCGTTTTTCACCACTTGGGCTTGGTAGTCTTTGAACTCAGGCTGCATGGCTTCTTTGAACGCCACAGCCTTGGCGGCAATCACGTGCATCAAGGGGCCGCCTTGCAGGCCGGGGAAGATGGCGCTGTTGATGGCTTTTTCGTGCTCCGCCTTCATCAAGATGATGCCGCCGCGTGGGCCGCGCAAGCTCTTGTGAGTTGTAGAGGTGACCACGTCCGCGTGAGGCACTGGGTTGGGGTATTGGCCAGCGGCGATCAAGCCAGCGTAGTGGGCCATGTCGACCATGAAGATCGCGCCAACTTCCTTTGCGATTTTGGCAAAGCGTGCCCAGTCGATGTGCAAGCTGTAGGCAGACGCGCCAGCCACGATCAGTTTGGGCTTGTGTTCGCGGGCTTTGGCCTCCATGGCGTCGTAATCGATGGCTTCATTGGCATCCAAGCCGTAAGACACGGCGTTGAACCATTTGCCAGACATGTTCAGCGCCATGCCGTGGGTCAAGTGACCGCCTTCGGCCAAGCTCATGCCCATGATGGTGTCGCCGGGCTTCAAGAACGCGAGGAACACGGCTTCGTTGGCCGATGCGCCGCAATGCGGTTGCACGTTGGCGGCTTGCGCACCAAAGATTTGCTTGATGCGGTCGATGGCCAGTTGCTCGGCCACGTCCACGTTTTCGCAGCCACCGTAGTAGCGTTTGCCGGGGTAGCCTTCGGCGTATTTGTTGGTCAGTTGCGAGCCTTGAGCTTGCATGACGGCGGGTGAGGCGTAGTTTTCGCTGGCGATCAGCTCAATGTGGTGCTCTTGGCGGGCGTTTTCAGCCTGAATAGCGGCCCAAATTTCGGGGTCGGTTTGTTCGATCAAAATGTTGCGGTTGTACATACTGGCAGTCCTGTAAAAAGGTGGAGTTGTGGCTGCCCAGGCGAACGGCTAAAAACCTCTTGATAAGAGGCTGCGCGCTTCCCAGTGGTCATACATCCACGTCAGCGGTACAGGGTAAGCCCCGTACGCCTATCGCCAGTTGCGCACGAGCCAGAGTTTACCGTGGATCCTCAGGGTCCTCTTTGCCAAATGGGGTCAAGCGCTGGGCTTTTTCCCACAGGCTTTCAAGGCGCGCTGTGGCTGCCTCAGCTGCAGTGGCCGGTGGTGGGGCGATCGGCACCTTCACACCTTTGGCCACTTGTTGCAAACGGGCGTTTTCGGCCATGACCTTGCTCGCGTAGCCTTGGTCGTCTTTGGTGTTGCCTGCGCCGACGTAGAGTTTGAGTCCACCCTCGGTGCCGCCCGCACGGGTGATGCACTCTTTGAGCACATTCACCCCCACGCGCACGTTCGCCACAGGGTCAAAGGCCGCCAAAGAGCCGCCAAAACCGACGTATTTTTGCTCGTGTACCTTGGTCATGACCTGCATCAGGCCTTGGGCGCCGACGTTGCTCTGCGCAAAAGGGTTGAAGCCTGACTCGACCGCCATGACCGCCAAGATCAAGGTGGGTTCGAGTTGGTTGCTTGGGCCCACGTCATAGGCTTCGGCGACCAGTGCGCTGAGGGGCTCAGGCGCCACGCGGTACTTTTTACTGAGCCAATATGCCAAATTGGCTTGTTGTTTCGGCAGGTCGCGGGGGTCGGTGGCCGTGGCGCGGTCGACGGCATCGGCATCAGTGGCAATGCCCAGTTCGTCGTATTGGCGCTCTTGCAGCCAGCTCATGACCTTGGCCTCTGTCACCACGCGCAGATCGGGGCGCACGGTCAGCGCCACCACGAAAAAGAAGATCGACAAGCCCACCACGGCCAAGCCGTTGTGAGAAATGGCAAAAAAACCTTGCGCCACATCCATCGCAAAGGTGCGTAAACCTCGCTTTAATCTGGAAAAGATGGAAATAGACATAAATTTATAAAATAGGCGTAGAGGAAATTTTAAAGCCTCGGCGACAATCACGCCTAATTTACTGTGAGCCCTACTTGTGACTGATTCTTCTAACAAATCCCTCGACCTCGCTGCCCTAGACACTCTGACTGGCGGGGCCTTTACCGTTTCAACCTCGGCTGACCGTACCGCGCGCTTGCGCGATTGGCTGGCCAACCAACCCACCTTGGAGCAACTCCAAGCCGTTTTTGACGAAATGAGCCACCGCGACAAGGGGGCGTCCAAAGTGCTGCGCGAGAAGCTCGACGAGCTGCGCCGCAGCAAAGACCAAGATGCCTTGATCGTGGAGTGGGCCGCCAAAGGCGAAGCCTTGCGTGATGCGCCACGTATCAACGTGGGCGACGCCATGGGCTGGCAGCGCGACGCGGCCAAAGCGGGTGCGCCCTTGTCGCGCGAACCTTTGGCAGGCTTGAAAGCCGCCTTGGCCGAGCGCGTGAAAGCGGTGGAAGACCTGCAACACCAAACCCAGGTGCAGCGCGAAGCTGCGGTGCTGTTGGCTCAGCGTATTGAGGTGCTCTCCACCAAGCCTTGGCAAGATGCCTTGGCCCAGCGCGACGCCCTGCAAGTTGACTTGGACCGTTGGGCTGCCCAAGCCCAAGCCCTGGAGGCTGATGTTCAATGGCCCAGCGTGGATGCCAAGTTCGCGCCAGCCTTGCAAACCAGTACCCAACAAGTGCAAGCCGTGTGGACCGCCTTTTGCGAAGCACTCACGCTGACCCAAGCTGCTGCTGCCGATGCCGCTGCGCCTTTGCCCGCCGTGCCTGCTTGGTCTGACCAAATTCGTGTGGCCCGCGGCGAAGTGGTGCACCCAGAAGCCGCACCCGCCAAAGCGGCCAAACCCGCAGCGGCCGGTGTAGATGCCACCCGCAAAGTCAAGCCCACCGCTGACAAAGCCGTGGTGGATCAAAAGCGTTTGGAGTTGGCCATGCAAGCCGAGGCTTTGTTCAAGCCCGCGCCTGCCGCCAAGCCTGTGAAAGCCAAAGCAGCTCAAGCCGAGGAAGCCCCTGCCGCGGATGTCGCCGAGGCCACGCAACCCACACCCATTGAAAAATCCGCCGAAGTCGCAGCCAAAACCGAAGAAGCGGCCCGCGTGCCCGCCGTGGGCGGTCGCAAGATGCAAGAAACCTTGCGCAACTTGCGCGAGCAGTGGAAAAAAATAGACAAAGAAGCCGCGCCCAACCCAGCTTTGTGGAAGCGTTTTGATGCGGCTTGCAACCGCGCCCATGAGGTGGTGGATGTGTGGCTCAAAGAAGCGCGCGCGCAAACCGTGGCCCACAAAGCGCAGCGCTTGGCCCTGATTGAAGAGGTCAAGGCGTGGGCCGAAGTGCACGCCAATGGTCCGGATTGGAAAGGCGTGGCGCGTCAGTTGCACCAGTTTGCCCAACGCTGGCGCGACAGCGGTCACCTGAGCGAAAAAATGTTTGCCGAATTGCAGCCGGTTTGGAAGTCCGCCATCCATGCCGCACACGAGCCCTTGGAAGCCGTGCAAAAAGCCAGCCTCGCCCGTCGCCACGCCCTCATTGCGGAAGCCCAAGCTTTGGGCGCTGCGCCATCGTTGCGTGTGGACGCCGTCAAAGCCCTGCAACAACGCTGGCAAGAAGAAGCACACGCCGTGGTGCTCGACCGCAAGCAAGAACAAAAATTGTGGGACGCCTTCCGTCAGCCCATCGACGAAGCATTTGCCCGCAAATCCTCCGTGCGTGAGCAATCGCAAGCGGCATTGACCCCGCACGACAAAGCCGTTTTAGATGCTGCCAAGGCTTTGGACTCGGCCACAGCCAAAGGCGATGCCGCAGCCATTCGTGCTGCGATGCACACACTAGAACAAATCGCACGTGGTGAAGTGGTAGCTAGCGCTGCAGCACCAGCACCAGCACCAGCACCAGCTGCGGCTGAGCCTGTCGCTACACCTACGCAAGAAGCATCCACCCATTCAGAAGCTGCTGACGCTTCTGCAGAGGCGACGTCAGCAGACGCCGCAGAAGATGCAAACGAAGCACCAGCCGCAGAGGCTTCAGATTCCGAAGTACCTGCAGAGCCAGTGGCTGAGGTTGCCCCCGCCAAGCCCAAAGCGGCGCCACGTCCTGTGGTGGCCGTGCGCGGTGATGACCGTCCGGGCCAAAAACGCACCGAAGCGGTACCCGCTGGGCGTGGTCGCGATGGCAAGCCGGGTGGCAAATTCGGCGACAAGCCTAGCTTTGGTCGTGACAGCAAATCCCCGCGTGACGGGGGACGTGAGGGCTTCGGTGCTCGCGAGGGCTTTGCGCCGCGTGGCCCACGTTTAGGCGATGCCGCTTTCCGTGCGCAACGCTTTGCTTTGGAGTCTGCACAAGACGCCTTGCGTCGTTTGGCGGCACATGCCCATGGCGAGGTGTTGACACAACTCATGCACGCTTGGGAAAAGCGCGATGCCGCGCAATTGCCAGCCGCGCAAGCCATCGGCAACAAGCTCTCGCCCGCGCAACGCACGCAATGGTCACAAGCCTTGGCTGCACAGCCGACTGGCGAGGCGGTCACGCCTTTGCTGCGTTTGGAAGTGGCGGCGGAGCTGCCAACGCCCGCCGCGCAAATGGATGCGCGCCGTGCCTTGCAATTGCAACTGCTGACGCGCCGCAACGACCCTTCTCCCCAAATGACTTGGGCAGCGGATGCCGCGCAGGTTTTGGGTGGTGCCTATGACGAAGCCGCGGCGCGTCGTTTGCAAGCCGCCTTGAAGGTCTTGCTCAAGCGTTAAACCGCGTCGAGTGGTAAGCGACAAAGCCCCCTGGTGGGGCTTTGTGCTTTTTGGCGCAGCCAACTGGTCACTTCTAGGCGCGGTGGCATGGCATCGGCATGCCAGTCGCTCAACACCCAGCGACTCAGACCTTGGCCCAAATCGTGTTCGGCAGGTTGGTGGGTATGGCCGTGCAGCAACACTTGGGCGTCAGCGGCTTTCAGCCAGCGCACAGCGGCTTGCGTGTCCACATCGGCGTAATCAGCAGGGGTGTTGCTTTGCTTTCGCGCTTCGCTTTGGTTGCGGATGCTGCGTGCGAAGGCTTGGCGCTCGGTCAAGGGTTGGGCCAAGAACGCCGCCTGCCATTCGGGCTGGCGCACTTGGGCGCGAAACGCCAAGTAGTCGTGGTCGTCCAAACACAGAGCGTCACCGTGGCTGAGCAATAGGCGCGTGGGCTTCGCGTCGTCACCTGCTTGCATGCCAAGGTCTAGCACTGTTGGGTCGCTTAACAGTTGCATGCCTGTCGCTTTGAGCAAGGCAGCGCCCACCAAAAAATCGCGGTTACCGCACATGAAATACACAGGTATGCGCTGCGCCGTGGCTTTGAGCACGGCCATGCATTGCAGGGCGAAGGGGTCTTGGGTGTCATCGCCGACCCACACCTCAAACAAATCGCCCAAGATGAACAGAGCGTCTGCAGGTGTGTGGGCCATGTGTTGGGCCCACGCCTCGAAGGTGGCGGCTTGGCCTGCATCGAGGTGTAAGTCAGAGATGAAGTCAATGCGCTGCCACGCAGGCATCGCCCGCACACACGGTGTCTCGCCGGGGGCGAGTGGCAGGTGCGGCGCCATGGCTTTACAGCGCGACGGCTTTCTCAATCACCACGTCTTCTTTGGGCACGTCGTCATGGAAGCCCTTGCGGCCCGTTTTGACGGCGGCGATTTTGTCGACCACGTCATTGCCACTCACCACTTTGCCAAACACGGCGTAGCCCCAGCCTTGCATGCTGGGTGCTTTGTGGTTCAAGAAATCGTTGTCTGCCACGTTGATGAAGAACTGGGCGGTGGCCGAGTGGGGGTCAGACGTGCGGGCCATGGCCAGCGTGTAGTGCTTGTTTTTGAGGCCGTTGTTGGCTTCGTTTTCAATGGGCTCGTCGCATTCTTTTTGCGTCATGCCGGGCTCGAAACCGCCGCCTTGCACCATGAAGCCAGGAATCACGCGGTGGAAAATGGTTTTGTCGTAGTGACCTTTGTTCACATAGTGCAGGAAGTTTTCGGTGCACTTCGGGGCTTTTTCAGCATCGAGTTCGATGGTGATGACGCCGTGGTCCAAGATGTGTAGTTCGACTTGTGGGTTGCTCATGGTGTGTATCTTTAAGAGTTGAGGTGAGTGAAACCAGCGCGTGCTCAGAGCACGGTGGCCGATTGGATGACGATGGGTGTGCGCGGCACATCAGACGGGAAGGGGCCACCAAAGCCGGTGGGCACGCTTTTGATTTTGGTGATGGTGTCCATGCCCGAAATCACTTTGCCAAACACGGTGTAACCGGGTTGCTGTGGGGAGGGGTCAAGAAAGCCGTTGTCCACCACGTTGATGAAAAACTGTGCGGTGGCTGAGTTGGGGGCGTTGGTGCGCGCCATGGCCAAGGTGCCCACGGTGTTGCGCGGGCCGCCTTTGGCCAAGGCTTCGCGGCCTTCGTGCTCAACGGGTGCGCGTGTGCGGCGCTCGATGTAGCGTTGGTCGTAACCACCGCCTTGCACCATGAAGTTGCCAATCACGCGGTGAAAAATGGTGCCGTCGTAGTGCTTGTCGCGCACGTATTGCAAGAAGTTTTCGACGGTTTTGGGGGCCTTGTCGGGGTAGACCTCGACCACAAATTCACCGGCGTTGGTGACGAACTTGACGCGCGGCGCGTCTTGGGCGATGGCCGTTTGGGCCAAGCCCACAAAGGCGAGGGCGCAAAAGCTTGTCTTGCAAAGGGCGCGGCGTGTGAGGCGTGAAAGTGTCATGGTTTACCTTGGGTCATTGCTAGGACAGGTTTGAGGCGTTCAATTTTTTGGCTCGCTTCGCGCAGCTTGGGCTCAATGGACAAAGCACGTTCATACGATTGGCGGGCCATGTTGACCATCAAGTCGCCCATGTTTTCGTGGGCGACTGCGTAATTGGGGTTGGCGCGCAGGGCCGCTTCTAGGGAGGCTTGGGCATTAGGGTAGTCCCCGTTGGCCGCGTAGAGCACGCCTAGGTTGTTGTGGGGCTCGGGTAGCTCTGGGTATTCTTGTGTGAGGCTCAGATACACCTGGAGCGCCATCTCGGGTTTGCCCAGCTGCTCAAAGATAACCCCTTGCCAAAAACGCATTTGTGGGTCACGCGGGTTGGTGGCCAAGGCTTTGTTGACCCACACCAAGGCTTGCGGGTACTTGGCTTGGCGCAGCAATTTGCGCACGTCGTTGTGCGGCGTGCTGATCACCGTGGGCTGGGTGGTGGACTGGCCGGGTTGCCACTCCAAGGCCTCGACGCTTTGTGCGCGGGCTGCGTCTACTGAGGCCCCCATCAGTGCCAAAGCTAGCGCGAGACTGTGCAACCCGTGGCTGATCCAACGGCTTGGTGTGCGCAGCTGGGTGGGGGCGACAGGCCGAGCTAATAAGGAGGCTCTGAGGTGGGCGTGAGGGTTTGTCATGTGCTTTGTATACTGGAAGCATTGTAAAACAGAGGGTCTGAACGACGCTTTGGCTTTCACCTCTTTACCGGCCCTTCACTGCGGTCTTCTCTCGATTCACTCATGACGCTTCGCATTCACAACACGCTCACGCGTGCGCTGGAGAAATTTTCGCCGCTAGAACCTGGCCATGTGCGCATGTACGTATGCGGCATGACCGTGTACGACCTGTGTCATTTGGGTCATGCCCGTTCGATGGTGGCGTTTGATGTGGTGCAGCGTTGGCTCAAAGCCAGCGGTTACCGCGTGACCTATGTGCGCAACATCACCGACATTGACGACAAGATCATCAAACGTTCGCTGGAAAACGGCGAAACCGTGCGCGGTCTGACCGATCGCATGATTGATGCGCTGCACCAAGATGCCGATGCCTTGGGCATTGAGCGCCCCACGCACGAGCCCCGTGCGATGGACTATGTGCCACAAATGCTGGCCATGATTGGAACCTTGCGAGACAAAGGTTTGGCCTACCAAGCCAGCAATGGCGATGTGAACTATGCCGTACGCAAGTTTCCCGGCTACGGCAAGTTGTCTGGCAAGTCGCTGGACGAGTTGCAAGCGGGCGAGCGCGTGGCCGTGAGCACCGAAGAAGGCGGCAAACAAGACCCGCTGGACTTTGTGCTGTGGAAATCGGCAAAGACAAGCGAGCCCGAAGAAGTGAAATGGGCCAGTCCTTTCGGTGCAGGCCGTCCTGGCTGGCACATTGAGTGCTCGGCCATGAGCTGCGACATGTTGGGTCAGAGCTTTGACATCCACGGCGGTGGTGCTGACTTGCAGTTTCCCCACCACGAAAACGAAATTGCCCAAAGCGAAGGCGCGAACGGCCAAAAAATGGCCAACGTGTGGATGCACAACGGCTTCATCAACGTGGACAACGAAAAAATGTCCAAGAGCTTGGGCAACTTCTTCACCATCCGAGATGTGCTCAAAGAATTCGACGCCGAAACCATTCGCTTTTTTGTGGTGCGCAGCCATTACCGCAGCCAACTCAACTACAGCGATGTGCATTTGAACGATGCCCGTGGCGCCTTGAAGCGCCTCTACACCGCACTGGGCAAGGTTGCCGCGGATGATGTGGTGATTGACTGGGCCCAGCCGCACGCCGCGCGCTTCAAAGCGGCGATGGACGAAGACTTTGGTACGCCCGAAGCCGTGGCCGTGTTGTTTGAACTCGCAGGTGAAGTCAACCGCACGGGCTCGACGCAAACCGCTGGCTTGCTCAAGGCCTTGGGTGGTGTGCTGGGGCTGTTGCAAGACGACCCCCAAGCCTTTGCCCAAGCGGGGGCGGGCGTGGACGAAGACGCCATTCAAACCCAGATTGCGGCCCGTGCAGCGGCTAAGTCTGCCAAGAACTTTGCCGAGGCGGACCGCATTCGCCAAGCTTTGGCGGCTGAGGGCATCGTGCTCAAAGACTCGCCCACGGGCACTACGTGGGAGCGTGGCTAAGTGATCGTGAATAAAGAAAAAATTACCATCGCCACGCCCGAGTATTGGGCCGATGCGTGCAAGCACTTGGTCAAAAAAGACCGGGTGATGAAGCGCCTCATTCCGCAGTTTGGCGAGGCCTCGTTGCAGTCACGCGGCGACGCGTTTGTCACGCTGGCGCGCAGCATCGTGGGCCAGCAAATTTCGGTCAAGGCCGCGCAAACCGTGTGGGACCGCTTTGTTTTATTGCCTCGCAAAATCACGCCCGCCAATGTGCTCAAGCTCAAGGTGGACGACATGCGTGCGGCCGGTTTGTCGGCTCGCAAGGTGGAATACATCGTCGATTTGGCGCTGCACTTTGACAACGGCGCTTTGCATGTGAAGAAGTGGTCTGAGATGACGGACGACGCCATCATCGAAGAACTGGTGGCCATTCGCGGCATTGGCCGTTGGACGGCTGAGATGTTTTTGATCTTCCACCTCATGCGTCCCAACGTGTTGCCGCTCGACGATGTGGGTTTGATCAATGGCATCAGCCACAATTATTTTTCGGGTGAAGCCGTCAGTCGCAGCGAGGCCCGCGAGGTGGCTGCGGCGTGGGCCCCTTATTGCAGTGTGGCGACTTGGTATATTTGGCGCTCGCTAGATCCGCTGCCAGTGGAATATTGAGCAGCTAAGGAGTAATGATTTTGGCAAAGAAAACCTTCCTCGATTTTGAGCAACCGATTGCTGAGCTAGAGGGCAAGATTGACGAACTGCGCTATGTGCAAAGCGAATCAGCGGTTGATATTTCGGACGAGATTGAGCAGCTCAGCAAGAAAAGCTTGCAGCTGACCAAAGAAATTTACAGCGACCTCACACCTTGGCAGATCACCAAGATCGCGCGTCACGCGGAGCGTCCCTACACGTTGGACTACATCAACGACATCTTCACCGATTTCGTGGAAATGCATGGCGACCGACACTTTGCCGATGACATGAGCATCGTCGGTGGCTTGGCCCGTTTCAACGGCAACGCTTGCATGGTGCTAGGCCAGCAAAAAGGCCGCGACACCAAAGAACGTGCCTTGCGTAACTTTGGCATGAGCAAGCCTGAGGGCTATCGCAAAGCTTTGCGGTTGATGAAGACCGCAGAGAAGTTCAATCTGCCTGTGTTCACCTTTGTGGACACCCCCGGGGCTTACCCCGGCATCGACGCCGAAGAGCGCAGCCAGTCTGAAGCCATTGGCCGCAACATTTTTGAAATGGCGCAGCTCGAAGTGCCCATCATCACCACCATCATTGGTGAAGGCGGCTCGGGCGGCGCGTTGGCCATCAGCGTGGCGGACCAAGTGTTGATGCTGCAATACTCGGTGTACTCGGTGATTAGCCCTGAAGGCTGTGCTTCGATTTTGTGGAAAACATCTGACCGCGCCGAAGACGCCGCCGAAGCCTTAGGCATCACCGCGCACCGTTTGAAGGCCTTGGGGCTGGTCGACAAAATCGTGAACGAGCCTGTGGGCGGCGCACACCGCGATCCCAAACAAATGTCGGCGCAACTCAAGCGCGGCTTGAACGACGCATGGCGCCAAGTGAGCGACTTGAAGGTCAAAGAGTTGCTGGACAAACGCTACGAGCGTTTGCAAAGCTATGGCCGTTACACCGACACCAAAGCTGACGCCCGCTAACTTTCCTTCGCTGGACGCACTCCAGCACCTTGAGGCTTTCGCCGTGGCGCTCAGCGGCGGGGCTGACTCCACCGCTTTGCTGATTGCTTGTGCCAACCGTTGGCCGGGCAGAGTGCATGCTGTGCATGTGCACCACGGCTTGCAAGCGGCAGCTGACAGCTTTGAGGCGCATTGCGTGGCACTGTGCGATCGCTTGAATGTGCCACTGGTGGTGCAACGCGTGAACGCCGCACATGCCGCAGGCCAAAGCCCAGAAGACGCCGCGCGCCAAGCCCGCTACCGCGCGCTGGCTGAGGCGCTGCAACACAACTGGGGTGGGCAAATCCACGACATTGCATTGGCCCAACATGCGGATGACCAAGTCGAAACCTTGTTGCTGGCGCTGTCTCGCGGCGCGGGCCTACCCGGCTTGGCGTGTATGCCAGCCGTTGCTGAACGCCATGGCGTGACCTACCACCGCCCTTGGCTGAATGTGCCGGGGCAGCAGTTGCGCGATGCCTTGTTGGCTGTGGGCGAAGCATGGGTGGAAGACCCAAGCAACAGCGACACCCGCTACACCCGCAACCGCATTCGTGCTGAACTGCTGCCTGTGCTTGAAAAAGCTTTTCCGTCCTTCAGACAAACCTTTGCGCGCAGTGCCTCGCACGCCGCGCAAGCGCAAACGCTGCTGCGAGAGGTGGCCGATCTTGATTTGCAGTTCGTGGGCAATCCGCCCCGCATCCAAGCGTTGCAGCTGCTGAGCGAGGCCCGTCAGTCCAACGTGTTGCGCCATTGGCTGGCCCTAGCGCACACACAAGCCAGTGCTGCGCAGCTGCATGCGCTGTTGGTACAAATCAAAGCGTGCACCACGCGCGGCCACCACATCGACATCAAGGTGGGGCGGGGGTTTGTGCGCCGCGATGGGGCAGTGCTGCGTTGCTACAATCCCTAGGCTTTTTTGTCCATAACACAACACTTTTAAAGAAATATGGCATTGATTGTTCATAAATACGGCGGCACGTCGATGGGCTCAACAGAGCGCATCCGTAACGTTGCCAAACGCGTGGCCAAATGGGCACGTGCCGGCCACCAAATGGTGGTGGTTCCCTCCGCGATGAGCGGCGAGACCAACCGCTTGCTCGGCCTTGCCAAAGAATTGGCACCGTCCAAAGCCGATTCGGCCTACAACCGCGAACTCGACATGCTGGCCTCTACGGGCGAGCAAGCGTCTTCTGCGTTGTTGGCCATCGCGTTGCAAGCCGAAGGCCAGCCCTCGGTCAGCTACGCGGGCTGGCAAGTGCCCATTCGCACCAACAACGCCTACACCAAGGCACGCATTGAGTCGATCGATGATGTGCGCGTGCGCGCCGATTTGGATGCAGGCCGTGTGGTCATCATCACCGGTTTCCAAGGCAAAGACGAGAACGACAACATCACCACCTTGGGCCGTGGCGGCTCTGACACCTCGGCCGTGGCCGTGGCGGCAGCGCTCAAAGCCAAAGAGTGTTTGATTTACACCGATGTCGATGGTGTCTACACCACCGACCCACGCGTGGTGCCCGAAGCGCGTCGCTTGGAGACACTCAGCTTTGAAGAGATGCTAGAGATGGCATCTTTGGGTAGCAAAGTTTTACAGATTCGCTCGGTCGAATTTGCCGGTAAATACAAGGTGCCGCTGCGCGTGTTGTCCAGCTTCACCGCCTGGGATATTGACATCAACGAAGAAGCTAAATCAGGCACGTTGATCACCTTTGAGGAAGACGAAAAAATGGAACAAGCAATCGTATCGGGCATCGCATTCAACCGCGATGAGGCCAAAATTTCTGTGGTCGGCGTACCCGACAAGCCAGGCATCGCGTACCAAATCTTGGGTGCAGTGGCGGATGCCAACATTGAAGTGGACATGATCATCCAAAACATCAGCAAAGATGGCAAAACCGACTTCAGCTTCACCGTGCACCGCAACGACTATGCGCGCACCACCGACTTGCTCAAAGAAAAAGTGTTGCCAGCCTTGGGTGCCACCGATGTGCAAGGTGACACCAAGATTTGCAAAGTGTCCATCGTCGGTATTGGCATGCGCAGCCATGTGGGCGTCGCGAGCAAGATGTTCCGCTCTTTGAGCGAAGAAGGCATCAACATCCAAATGATTTCCACCTCCGAAATCAAAACATCGGTCGTGATTGATGAGAAATATATGGAGCTCGCTGTGCGCGCTTTGCACAAAGCTTTCGATTTGGATCAGCCAAGCGCTTAAGCTGAGGCATAATACTTACCTGCTGGAAACGTGACCGAGTGGCCGAAGGTGCTCCCCTGCTAAGGGAGTATGGGGTGTAGAGCCTCATCGAGGGTTCGAATCCCTCCGTTTCCGCCAGCAAACAAGCAAAGACGCCCCTCACGGGGCGTTTTTCATTTCTACCCACCAATTTACCCTCCATCGTTTTTTTGTTTTCGAAGTGAAGTTCACCGTTGGCTTGCTGGAGACTTAAGCGGACACGTATAAAACTTGTGGGGTGAATGTAAGGACGGGGTAGCCCCTCAAAATTCGATCTGAGCTGACTCCACCGTACCCCACCCCCCATTTTCAATTTGGGTCCCTACCGCCTAAATAAACATATTGAACTGCTCAAACGATTCTTTTTTTAATTAATTAACCTAGGTTCATCCACCCTTGAGGGGCATTTAAATCAAGCGCTTGCGAGCTCAATACATGTAATGTGTAATTGCTTTGAATTATGAATTTCGCAGCTGAAAAATATTTAACCAACGCTCTCAGAAAATGACCTCATAGATGTTTTAGTTATTAGCAATCAAAAACTCTGTCGTTCCCTTTTGGCGCTGCTGCGCCAAGAATCCATCCATCACAAATTTAGATGGATTCAAAGGGAACACAATGATTAAACGCAAACACTTTCTCAAAACTCTGGTGGCCACGGCCTTGTTGGCTGTGAGCGGCTTGGCTGCTGCGCAACCCGCGCCTGTCACCTTGCTCAACGTGTCGTACGACCCAACCCGCGAGTTGTATTCTGAGTTCAACGCCGCCTTCGCCAAACACTGGAAAGCACAAACTGGCCAAGACGTGACCATCAAGCAGTCGCACGGTGGCTCTGGCAAGCAAGCTCGCTCGGTCATTGACGGCATTGATGCAGACGTGGTCACCTTGGCTTTGGCCGGTGACATTGATGCCTTATACAAAAACGGTGGCCTCATTCCACAAGACTGGCAAAAGCGTTTGCCACACAACTCATCGCCTTACACCTCCACCATCGTGTTGGTGGTGCGCCAGGGCAACCCCAAGGGCATCAAAGACTGGGATGACTTGGTCAAGCCCGGCATCAGCGTGATTACACCCAACCCCAAAACATCAGGTGGCGCACGTTGGAACTATTTGGCCGCCTGGGAATTTGCCAAACGCAAATACGGTGGCGAGGCTAAAGCCAAAGAGTTTGTGAAAAAACTCTACGAGAACGTGCCTGTGCTCGACACCGGTGCTCGCGGCTCATCGGTCACGTTTGCACAACGCAACCAAGGTGATGTCTTCATCTCTTGGGAAAACGAAGCGCATTTGCTAGAAAAAGAATTTGGCAACAAGGTAGATATCGTCTACCCATCCATCAGCATCTTGGCCGAGCCACCTGTCACTGTGGTCGATAAAAACGTGGAGCGTAAAGGCACGCGCAAAGTGGCTGAGGCATATCTGAACTACCTCTACACCGATGAAGGCCAAGACATTGCAGGCAAAAACTTCTACCGCCCCATCTCTGCCAAAGCGCAAGCCAAGTATGTGAAGCAGTTGCCCAAGCTGAACCTCTTCACGCTTGAAAGTGCATTTGGCAGCTGGGATAAAGTGGGTAAAGAGCACTTTGCTGACGGCGCGCAGTTTGATCAGATTTACTTGAAGAAGTGATGCCGCATCTCTATATACGCATCCGTTATTAACTAACAAGAAAAGAGTCGTTTGAGATTTCGACTCCCCCTTTCACAATCGCGGCCATGTCTCAAACACCCACCATCCTCATCGTGCCCGGTTGGCGCAATTCCGACCCCGGTCACTGGCAAAGCCTGTGGGCCGAGTCCATTGAGGGCGCTGTGCGCGTGCAACAAGACAACTGGATTTCTCCCACGCGCAGTGCATGGGTGGGCCGTATTGCTGAAACTGTTCTTGCACAAGACGGACCCGTCGTGCTGGTGGCGCACAGCCTAGGTTGCATTGCTTCTACACACTTGCCACCTGAGGCGGCGGCACGTGTGCATGGCGCTTTGTTGGTCGCACCTGCTGACCCTGAGCGCCGTGCACCCTTGGTGGATTTTGCGCCTGTGCCTTACCAAGCCTTGCCTTATCGCAGCGTGGTGGTGGCCAGCAGCAACGATCCGTTTTGCCCAGTACGCACTGCAGGCGCTTATGCCCGCTCATGGGGTAGCGAGTTTGTGCGCTTGCAAAACGCAGGGCATATCAACATCGATTCTGGTTTTGGTGCATGGCCCTTGGGTCTGGCACTGTTGCAGTCTTTGGTTGAAACACCTTTGGTGTTTAAGTCTTCGACACCTGCAACTTCTTCTCATTCTTTGGAGCTTCAAACGGTATGAATAAATTCCTACACACCACCTTGGCCGCTGCACTCTTGGCAGTCAGCTCTTTGGCTTCTGCACAAACTTTGCTGAACGCGTCTTACGACGTGGCCCGCGAGTTTTACAAAGACTACAACGCCGCCTTTGTGGCCCATTACAAAAAGACCACGGGCAAAGACATCAAAGTCGACCAAGCCCACGGTGGCTCTAGCGCCCAAGCCCGTGCGGTGAACGACGGCTTGGATGCCGACGTGGTCAGCATGAACACCACCACCGATATCGAGTTCTTGGCTGGTACAGGTGTGGTCGCCAAAGACTGGGCGAAGAAGTTTCCCAACAACGCATCGCCCACCACCTCGACCATGTTGTTCCTCACACGCAATGGCAACCCCAAGGGCATCAAGGATTGGGACGACCTGACCAAGCCTGGCGTGCAAGTCATCATCGTCAACCCCAAAACTGGCGGCAATGGCCGCATGGCTTATTTGGCCGCTTGGGCCTATGCCCGCAAGAAAGGCCAAACCGATGCACAAGCTGCTGAGTTTGTGGCCAAGATTTTCAAGAACGTGCCCGTGCTCGCCAAAGGCGGCCGTGATGCGACCACTATCTTCTTGCAACGCAACATCGGCGATGTGCTGGTGACGTTTGAATCAGAAGTCGTGTCTGTAGACCGCGAGTTTGGCGAAGGCAAGGTCGATGCCGTGCATCCATCGGTCAGCATCATTGCTGAGAACCCTGTGGCTGTGGTGGAGCGCACCGTGAATAAAAAAGGCACAGGCGAATTGGCCAAGGCTTATTTGAACTATCTGTACTCAGACGAAGCGCAAGAGATTGCGGCCAAGCACGCCTTGCGCCCACGCTCACCCGCGTTGCTGAAGAAATATGCATCTACCTTCAAGCCCATTCAGTTGGTGCCTGTGAGCGAGTATTTCGGTTCACTCAGCGAAGCGCAAAAAATCCACTTTAATGACGGTGGCCAGTTCGACAAGATTTATACAGTTAAGTAATTCATGGCATTGTTCTCTCTGGCGCGCAGCCATAAGGCTGCGCGTGTTCTTCCCGGCTTCAACATCACGCTAGGTTTCACGCTCACTTATTTGAGCTTGATTGTGTTGATTCCCCTCTCAGCTTTGGTCTTCAAAACCTTCACGCTCACATGGGATCAGTTTTGGTCTGCCGTCACAGGCCCACGTGTGATGGCGTCATACCGCCTCACGTTTGGTGCGTCGTTGATTGCAGCCTTGGTGAACGTGGTGTTTGGCTTGCTCGTGGCTTGGGTGCTGGTGCGTTACGACTTCTTCGGTAAGAAGGTGGTTGATGCCTTGGTGGACTTGCCCTTTGCTTTGCCCACTGCTGTGGCCGGTATTTCGCTCACGGCTTTGTTGGCGGGCAACGGTTGGGTTGGGCAGTATTTGGAGCCCATGGGTATTCAACTCGCGTTCAACCCCAATGGTGTGGTGATTGCACTCATCTTCATTGGCTTGCCGTTTGTGGTGCGCACGGTGCAGCCTGTGTTGGAAGATGCAGAGAAAGAACTCGAAGAAGCGGCCACCTGTTTGGGTGCTACGCGCTGGCAAACTTTCAGCCGTGTGATCTTTCCGAGCATCGCACCTGCGTTGCTCACAGGTTTTGCCATGGCGTTTGCGCGTGCGATTGGCGAATATGGTTCGGTCATTTTCATTGCGGGCAACATGCCCATGGTGTCTGAAATCACACCACTCATCATTATTGGCAAGCTGGAGCAATACGACTACGCCGGCGCTACCGCAGTGGCTGTGGTGATGTTGGTCATTTCGTTTATTTTGTTGTTGGTCATCAATGCCCTGCAAGCTTGGCAGCGTCGCCACACAGGAGCCCCAGCATGAGTACCGCCGCAATCAATCCTTCTGCGCGTAGAGCGCAAGCGGGCACGACTGAGCCCGCATGGGTGCGCTACAGCCTGATTGGCTTAGCACTCACGTTTATGTTCTTCTTCTTGGTCTTGCCATTGGCCGCGGTTTTCACCGAAGCATTGCGCAAAGGTTTTGAAGCGTATTGGGTGGCCTTGCAAGAGCCCGATGCGTGGTCAGCCATTTACTTGACCTTCATTACAGCACTCATTGCCGTACCGCTGAACTTGGTGTTTGGTGTGGCAGCTGCATGGGCGATTGCTAAGTATGAATTCACAGGCAAAGCCTTTTTAACCACGCTGGTGGACTTGCCGTTCTCGGTGTCGCCCGTGGTGGCTGGTTTGATTTATGTATTGATGTTTGGCGCGCAAGGATGGTTTGGCCCATGGCTGCAAGAGCACGACATCAAGATCATTTTTGCGGTGCCCGGCATTGTGTTGGCCACGGTGTTTGTCACGTTCCCCTTCATCGCACGTGAGTTGATTCCACTTATGCAAGCGCAGGGCAATGACGAAGAGCAAGCGGCCATTGTGTTGGGTGCCACAGGTTGGCAAACCTTTTGGTATGTGACGCTGCCCAACATCAAGTGGGGTTTGATTTACGGCGTCATTTTGTGTAACGCCCGTGCCATGGGTGAGTTTGGCGCGGTGTCGGTGGTGTCTGGCCACATCCGCGGGCAGACCAACACCATGCCCTTGCATGTGGAAATTTTGTACAACGAATACCAATCGGTGGCGGCGTTTGCCGTGGCCTCACTCTTGGCTTTGTTGGCCTTGGTGACCTTGGCCATCAAGTCCACAGTGGAGTGGCGTCATGCACGTGAGCTTAAAGCCACGGCTGATTTGCCGCCCGAGAACCCACACGCATAAATCAATACGAGTACCGAATCATGAGCATCGAAATCAGAAACATCCACAAACAGTTTGGCGACTTCCAAGCGCTGGGCGATGTGAGCCTAGACATTCACTCTGGTGAGTTGATCGCTTTGCTAGGTCCATCGGGCTGCGGAAAAACCACTTTGCTGCGCATCATCGCGGGTTTAGAAAACGCAGACACGGGCACTATTTTGTTTAGCGGTGAAGACACGACGCACGTGCATGTGCGCGAGCGTCAAGTGGGTTTTGTGTTTCAACACTACGCATTGTTTCGCCATATGACTGTGTTTGAAAACGTGGCCTTTGGCCTGCGCGTGAAGCCACGCAACGAACGCCCCAGCGAAGAGCAAATCAATCGAAAAGTACACGACTTGCTGAGCCTCGTACAACTCGATTGGTTGGCCGACCGCTATCCATCGCAGCTCTCAGGCGGTCAACGTCAACGCATTGCCTTGGCTCGCGCCTTGGCTGTTGAGCCCAAAGTGTTGTTGCTGGACGAACCTTTTGGTGCCTTGGACGCCAAGGTGCGTAAAGAGCTGCGCCGCTGGTTGCGCCGCTTGCACGACGACTTGAACGTGACCACCATCTTTGTGACGCACGACCAAGAAGAAGCCCTCGAAGTGGCCGACCGTGTGGTGGTGATGAACAAAGGCAATGTCGAACAAGTGGGCAGCCCGCAAGAAGTGTGGGAGCATCCAGCCAGCCCATTTGTGTATGGCTTCTTGGGCGATGTGAACTTGTTCCATGGCCGTGCCCACGAAGGCGAAATGCACATTGGTGTGGAAGATCAAACCGTGCGCGTTGCAAGCCCTGAGCACCATGACACACAAAATGCCAAAGCATTTGCTTATGTGCGTCCGCATGACTTGGATGTGCGCCGATACACATCAGGTGACGAAGGCATCGTGGCGCAACTGATCCGTGCCATTGTGGTGGGGCCGATTGCCCGCTTAGAGCTGGTGGCCGCAGAGGGCGACAGCCCGTCAGATCAACAGGTCATAGAAGCGCAAATCCCTGCATCACAGTACTACGAGCAGGGATTCACAGAGGGTGACACCTTGGTGCTCACACCCCGCAAGGCGCGTGTATTTGTGGAGTAATCTAATGCGTGAGCATGGCCTGATTTATTGAGAAGGCTTAGTTAGATCGATTGCTCAACGGCGTTTTAGCTACTAAAAGCTTGACACGCCCGTCTCGAATTTGCTTAAAATTTAGGCAATAAATAGGGGCGTTTTATGGGGGAACAATTCAGTGATATGTCTCCAGAGAATCAGAGGAGCAAAACTTATAACGAACAATATTTAATTACTGCTGCTGGCAAGATAAGGTGCTTGCGCTGTATAGCTAAGTCCACTCGAACCAAGCTTCAATGCCGCAAGCCTGCACTAAAGCTAAGTCGAACCCAAAAGTGCGAATTTCACGGCGGAAGGCCTCCTTCGGCTGCAACTTTGTTAATGTTGACGAAGGTCAATGAGATACACGGTAAAGCCACCAAAGCTACCAAACAGAAGTACAGAGATGACAGCATCCTTATCCATGAGTTGGAAGATGCCCTTTATGTACTCAAGATGGCAGAGGGGCCCAGAACAAGGGGCAGAAAACCAGTGGGATACAAAGGTGTGCGTACTGAAGATGATGTGATCAGAATGATTCGAGAACGGTGTTTACATCGTATGTAGGGGGTCTGTCGATCAGACCAGATTTTTTAAGCTGTAACCCCATCGACCGTAGCTGCATTGGATTGACTTTTCACCCATGTGTGGCCCTTCCAGTTTCGTTGTGTAGCAAATCTCGGGGTTGTCCAAGAACTCTGTAAAGATCAAACGTACCGTGCTTGTTCACAGAAAATCGTACAAGTATTGATGGTCTTTCTTGAATCCTTGACAGCGCAATATTTTCAAAAAAAGTGGGCTTTCGTCCAAAAAGTTTTGCAAGATCATGCCTACTAGAAACGCACCACTCTTCATCTTCACTCAATACATTGATGCAATGCCTAAAGACTGAAAGTTTGCCTTTACATCGCAATTTGTCTTTGATGTAACGCCTGAGCGCATCGCGACGCGTTCCCGGGTATATCGTAACTTTGCAGGTGTTAAATCCAAGCAGCTTCATCGCCGCTAGTCGGTGGTAGCCGTCAAACAGCCAGTAATTATCCCCATCACAGCATACAAAAAGGGGAGCGCATACATGTGTCTGATCAAGGTCCCATTTGTAGGAGTTTGTGATCATGTCTGAGGTAGGTCCACCGCCAAAATTAAGTCCGACAAGATTCAATCGAATCGGACGACAGCATGAGAAGCCCCGTAACACCCAGTGTTACGGGGCTTTTTCTTTGTCTGTTAGCCCAAGACTTTCGAGTAACAGTTCGTTTTCAATCGTGTCATTTCCCGTGGTATTGCCATGTCGTAATCGTGGTTTCGGGCTGGACTGGATTGCACACAAATTGTATGAATTTATGAAATTGAGTGACTTTATTGGTGCACTTGCATGCAACCGGGATGGGTTGATGCGTCTCGGGTTTTCGTCTTTGCAATCGTTTGAGCGTGCAATTTCAGAAAAAGACATTGAAAACAAGGCTTTATAAAAAACAACTTATAAATTGAAAAATTGGCACGTTGCATGCAATGAAATAAGTGTTCATTTCACTTTGGAGCATTTGATGAAATCTGTTTGCAAGCAACTTCCACGCTGGCTGGTCGCGTTGCCTATTGCCATGCTGCTGAACTCTGGCTTGCAAGCCGAGACCGTGGCGCGTTACGGCATCTCTATGGCGGACATTCCGCTCACCACCGGTCAGCCTGATCGGGGTGCCGGTGCTTACCAATTCACAGGGCACACCTTGTATGACCCCCTGGTGGCGTGGGAGGCCAACATCGCCACACGTCCCGGCAAGTTGGTGCCAGGTTTGGCCAGTAGTTGGAAGGTGGACGCCAAAGACAATAAGAAATGGTTGTTCACCCTGCGCAAAGGTGTGAAGTTCCATGATGGCTCCGAGCTCAAAGCGGATGCGGTGGTGTGGAACTTGGACAAAGTGCTGTCCGATAAGTCGCCTCAATACGATGCCAAACAAAGCGCCCAAGTACGCTCACGTATTCCATCGATTGCGTCCTACCGCGTGGTCGATGACTACACCGTCGAGATCACCACCAAGGACGTGGATGCGCTCTTTCCTTATCAACTGCCTTGGTTCTTGATTTCAAGTCCTGCCCAGTGGGAAAAGCTAGGCCACGACTGGAGCAAGGTTGCTGCCCAACCCTCTGGCACAGGACCATTCAAGTTGGACAAATTGGTGCCACGCGAGCGTGCCGAGTTGGTCAAAAACAGCGCCTATTGGGACAAGACCCGCATGGCCAAGACGGACCGAATTATCTTGATGCCCATTCCTGACGCCATGACCCGTGCTAACGCGCTGCTCAATGGTCAGGTCGACATCATTGAAACACCGCCACCAGATGTGTTGCCACAACTCAAGAGCTCTGGCTTTAAGTTGGTCACCAACGTCACGCCGCATGTCTGGCCGTATCACTTCTCTACGCTACCGGGTTCGCCTTGGGCTGACATTCGTGTGCGCAAAGCCGCGAACTTGGCGATTGACCGTGATGCGATTGTGAAGTTGCTCAATGGTTTAGCCACGCCTGCAAGAGGTCAACTCGACAAAACCAGTCCTTGGTTTGGTCAGCCTTCTTTCAAGATTGGTTATGACGTGAAAGCGGCCAAGGCCTTGATGGCGCAAGCGGGTTACAGCCCTGCCAAACCCCTCAAAGCCAAGGTCATCATCGCGCAGGGCGGTACGGGGCAAATGTTGTCTTTGCCCATGAACGAGTTCATCCAACAAAGTTTGGCCGAAGTGGGCATTCAGCTGGAGTTTGAAGTGGTGGAGTTGGAAAACCTGTACCTGCACTGGCGCAGTGGTGCCAAGGCGGACATGAATGCTGGCAAGGGCATCTCGGCCATCAACTTGGGCTACGTCACCGCCGACCCGTTCTACGCGATCACACGTTTTGTGGACAGCCGCTACATCGCGCCCAACGGCGTGAACTGGGGGGGCTACAACAACCCCAAAGTGGACGGCGCGATTGACACGATTCGCAAGAATTTCGACACCAAGATTCAAGACAAGCTGCTCGCTGAAATTCACGAAACGATGGTTGACCAAGCGCTCATGTTGTGGGTTGTGCATGACGTGAATCCACACGCCATGTCGCCCAAGGTGCAAGAGTTTGTGCAAGCACAACACTGGTTCCAAGACCTCACCACCATTCGCATGAAATAAATGCTGACCTACATCCTCAAGCGTCTCTTGTACGCATTACCCATCGCGCTCAGCGTCACCGTGGTGTCTTTCATGTTGGTGTACTTGGCACCGGGCGATCCGCTCAATGCCATTGCCCCAGCTGATGCACCAGCTGATGTGATTGAGGCCCTTCGAAGTGCCTACGGCCTCGACCGTCCTGTGCCTGTGCAATATGGCCTTTGGCTGTGGCGCGCGGTGCAGGGCGACTTAGGCACCTCCATTGCCTCTGGGCGTGCGGTGGTGACCGAAGTCTTTGGCGCAGTGGGCAACACCTTGCTGTTGGCAGGCATTGCCTCTGGCTTGGGTGTATTGGTCGGTTGCGTGTTGGGGGCGCTTGCGGGATACAAACACGGCAGCGGTGTGGACCGCGCCGCCACAGCTTTCTCGGTGGTGGGGGTGAGCATTCCCCACTACTGGCTCGGCTTGGTGTTGACGATCATTTTTTCAACTTGGTTGGGGTGGTTTCCTGCGATGGGGGCAGGGCCTGGGGGCTCCACCGATTGGTCGTGGGACTGGGATCACATGCGCTACTTGGTGCTGCCCGCCGTCACGTTGTCTGTGATTCCGATGGGCATCATCACCCGCACGGTGCGGGCTTTGGTGGCCGACATGTTGGAGCAAGAGTTTGTAGTGGCCTTGCGTGCGCGTGGCTTGAGTGGCATGGCGGTGTTTCGTCATGTGGCGAAAAACACAGCACCCACAGTACTGGCCGTGGCCGGATTGCAAGTGGGCTACCTCATGGGTGGCTCGATCTTGGTGGAGACGGTGTTTGCTTGGCCGGGCACAGGCTTTTTGTTGAACACCGCTATTTTCCAACGTGACATTCCTTTGTTGCAGGGCACCTTGCTGGTGCTGTGCATGTTCTTTGTGGTGCTGAACTTGTTGGTGGATATTTTGCAACCCTTGATTGACCCACGCATGGGCCGTGGTTGAGAGCGCGACATGAATTCATCTCATTCTTCTATTCCGAGTCGCAGCTATTGGCATGTGGTGGCGCGTCAGTTGCGTCAAGAGCCTGTGGCCATGGCGAGCGCTGTGGTGCTGTTGCTTCTCCTCTGTTCCGCGGTGTTTGCACCTTGGTTGGCGCCGGCTGATCCGTTCAAGGCCAGCATGCTCAACCGGTTGTTACCCATTGGCAGTCCTGGCTATTGGTTGGGTACCGATGAGTTGGGCCGAGACATGGTGACGCGTCTGATGTACGGTGGCCGTTTGTCTTTGTTGATGGGCGTGGTGCCGGTGTTCGCGGCATTTTTTATTGGCACCAGCTTAGGGTTGTTTGCAGGCTATGCGGGCGGACGCGTGAACATGGTCATCATGCGTGTCTTGGATGTGTTTTATGCATTTCCCTCGGTGTTGTTGGCCGTGGCCATTTCGGGAGCCTTGGGCCCGGGCATGAGCAACAGCTTGATCGCCTTGACCTTGGTGTTTGTGCCGCAAGTGGTGCGCGTGGCCGAAAGTGTGACCACACAGGTGCGCAAACTTGACTACATCGAGGCCGCTCGCATGAGCGGTGCGAGTGCGTTCTCCATCATCCGCGTGCATGTGTTGGGCAATGTGTTGGGGCCTGTGTTTGTGTACGCCACGGGCTTGTTGAGCGTGAGCATGATCTTGGCCTCAGGCTTGTCGTTCCTGGGTCTGGGCGTGAAACCCCCTGAGCCCGAGTGGGGCTTGATGCTCAACACCTTGCGTTCTGCGATTTACAACAACCCTTGGATTGCGGCTTTGCCGGGTGCTTTTATTTTCATCACGTCCATCGCCTTCAATTTGTTGGCGGATGGGGTTCGCTCTGCTATGGACATTCGCCGATGACTACTTCTTCTGTTCTTGATGTGCAAGATCGCGGTGGCCCAGCCCAGCCCTTGCTGGTGGTGCACGATTTGAAAAAACACTTTCCTGTGCGCACCGGTCTGTTCGAGCGTGAGCGCAAGTTTGTGCACGCGGTGGATGGGGTGAGTTTTTCGGTGACCAAAGGAAAAACCTTGGGCATCGTGGGTGAGTCGGGCTGCGGCAAGTCCACGACTGCACGACTTATCGCGCGGCTCATGCCGCCCGACAGCGGCAGCATGGTGTTTGATGGTGACGGCGTGGCCGAGTACGGTGGCATTGCCCTGAAAGAATTTCGCCGTAATTTGCAAATGGTCTTTCAAGATTCATTCGCATCTCTCAATCCGCGCTTGACCATTGTGGAGACCATTGCGTATGGACCACAGGTGCATGGCATGGATGCCGAAACCGCGATGCAAGAAGCCCGTGCCTTGCTTGCCCGTGTAGGTCTGGAGCCCGATCAGTTTGCGTCGCGTTATCCGCATGAGCTGTCTGGCGGTCAACGTCAACGCGTGAACATCGCGCGTGCATTGGCTTTTCATCCACGCTTGGTGATCTTGGATGAAGCGGTGGCCGCACTCGACAAATCGGTACAGGCCCAGGTGTTGAACTTGTTGCAAGAGCTCAAAGCCGAGCGCCAGTTGACGTACCTGTTCATCTCGCACGATTTGCATGTGGTGCACTACATCAGTGACGACGTGATGGTGATGTACCTAGGCCAAGTGGTGGAGCGCGGCCCCGTCGAGCTGATTTACAGCGAAGCCGCACACCCCTACACACGTGCGTTGTTGTCGGCTGTGCCGTCCATGGACCCTAGCCATCGGACTCAGAAATCACCTTTGACCGGAGACCCACCCAACCCGATCAATCCGCCCAGTGGCTGCCGTTTCCGTGACCGCTGCACCTTTGCCCAAGCCGTGTGTGCCTCAAGCACCCCCGCACTCATAGAAGTCAACGGCAACAGCGAACACATCGTGGCTTGTCACATGAATGACGCACAGTCCGGTCATACCGGTGAAGGGGGGCTGGCATGACAAGTCCATTGGTTTGCGTCAAAGACTTGACGGTTCAATTCACGGGTCACCGCAAAGCGAAGGCCTTGAATCAAGTGAGCTTTGATGTGGCGCAAGGCGAGGTGTTGGGCTTACTTGGTGAGTCGGGCTCTGGCAAAAGTGTGACCTTGCGGACCTTGCTGCGCTTGCATCCAGAGCGCACAACCCAAGTTGGCGGTTCGATAGCTGTCGCGGGTCACGATGTGTTGTCTTTAAAAGGACGCGCCTTGGATCAGTACAGAGGTGGCGTGGCCTCGATGGTGTTTCAAGAACCCGGCTTGGCGTTTGATCCGGTCTACACCATTGGTCAGCAAATGGTCGAAGCGATTCAGGCCCATGAGGGAGTGGACACCAAGACAGCGCAGCACCAAGCCTTGCACATGTTGGAGCGCGTACAAATTCCGCAAGCGCGTCGCCGCTTTGATGCTTACCCGCATGAGTTGTCGGGCGGCATGCGTCAACGCGCCATGATTGCGCTCGCTTTGGTGTGTAAGCCTAAGTTGTTGTTGGCCGATGAGCCTACGACGGCTTTGGATGCCACTGTGCAAATTCAAATCTTGCTGCTTTTGCGTGAGTTGCAAAAAGAAACGGGCATGTCCGTTATTTTTGTCACGCATGACATTGGTGCTGCGGTGGAGGTGGCTGATCGCATTGCCGTCATGTATGCCGGTCGCATTGTGGAGATGGGCGACGTTGCGCAAGTCGTGCGTCAGCCCATGCACCCGTACACCCAGGGCTTGTTGGCCTCGACGGTGAGTGCTGAGGACAGAGGCAAGCCCCTGATGGCGGTGCCGGGTTCACCACCAGACTTGTCGAATTTGCCGCTCGGTTGTAGTTTTGCAGCGCGCTGCGCACAGGCGACGGTTCAGTGTCAAACAGAAGTGCCCATGACCGTCATGACAGGTTCATCGCGCTTGGCATGTTGGCACCCAGTCGCCCTGCCGCAGGTCGTGCGATGACGTCAGTCAGCACCTCTGTTGTGTCGCGTGGCCGAGGCGGCTTGGCCGATGAGGTCTGCAAAAAAATAGCGGATGACATCGCCATGGGCGTTTTTCTGCCAGGCGAACGCTTGGATGAAACCAACTTGGCGACACGTTTTCAAGTCTCGCGCACGCCTGTGCGCGAAGCATTGAAACAGTTGGCCATCACCGGATTGGTTGCGAATCGCCCTAACCGGGGCTCTGTCGTGGCTGAGATGACGCCGGTTCAGCTGGACCAGATGTTCGAAGTCATGGGTGAGCTAGAGGCCACGTGTGCCCGCCATGCCGCCTTGCGCATGACAGAGGCTGAGCGTCAGCGTTTGTGTGAATTGCATGCCCAAAGTCGCGTCGCCATACAGCACCAAGATGCGGATGCCTACGATGCCATCAACCGCGATTTGCACACCGTCATCATTCAGGGCTGTCACAACCCCGTGTTGATCGACATGATCACGGGCTTGCGCCATAAAATTTCAAGCTTTCGTCGCACACAGTTTCGCAACGTGGCTCGCATGTCCGCCTCCTACGAAGAGCACGCCGTCATCGTTGAAGCCTTGATGGCGAGGGATGTGGTGACGTGTTACCGCGAAATGCGCGGCCATCTTTTATCTGCACGTAGCGCAGCAGCGCACGTCTCACCTTCTTGGAGCACTTGATGAATCCTATTCTTGGACGACGTGGCGCTGTTGTTGCCCCCCATTCGCTGGCCTCGCAAGCAGGCTTGGATATTTTGCGTGAGGGCGGCAACGCCATCGAAGCCACCATTGCGGTGGCGGCCACTTTGGCCGTGGTGTATCCGCACATGACGGGCATTGGTGGCGATGGCTTTTGGTTGATGCACGCACCCGGCCAAGCCATGCAATCCATCGATGCCTGTGGCGCTGCGGGTGCTGGGGTGACGCGTGCCTTGTACGGCGACATGGCCACCATTCCATGGCGCGGTCCTTTGGCCGCCAACACGGTGGCTGGCACCATTTCGGGTTGGGGCGCTGCCTATGCCTATAGCCAAGCGAACTGGGGTGGCAAGTTGCCCTTTGCGCGCTTGCTAGAGAGCGCCATTGATTACGCACGTGAAGGCTTTCCCGTCACGCACAGCCAAGAGGCCAACACCCGTGCCAAACTGGCTGAGTTGCAAGACCAGCCAGGATTTGCCGGTGCATTTTTGAACGCGCAAAGCCAAGTGCCGCGCTACGGTGACCGCCACACCTTCCCCGCCTTGGCTGCGACGTTGACCCAGCTGGCCAAGGCCGGTGCGGATGACTTTTACAGAGGTGATTTGGCGCAGCAAATCGCTCGCGATTTAGCCGCCGTGGGCAGCCCCATCACGGCACAAGATTTGGCCAGCCACCATGCGCAGGTGAAAGCACCTTTGTCCTTGAAGTTGTCTGACGCCACGGTCTACAACATGGCGCCGCCCACGCAAGGCTTGGCCTCCTTACTCATCTTGGGTGTGTACGACCGCATTCGCCAGCAAGGTTGGAATCCCGACAACATCCAAGGTATTCACGCCTTGGTTGAAGCGACCAAGCAGGCCTTCATCGTGCGTGACCGATTCGTCACCGATCCATCACACATGGCAGTCGATCCGGTCACGTTGCTCACGCAAGACGTGGTGAAGCGCCTCGCCGACGCGGTGCCAATTGACAAAGCCAGCCCATGGCCAGCGCCCAACTCGGATGGCGACACCACGTGGATGGGTGTGGTGGACGACCAAGGCCGTGCGGTGAGCATGATTCAAAGTATTTATTTTGAATTTGGCAGCGGTGTGGTGTTGCCGGAGAGTGGTTTTTGGTGGCAAAACCGTGGCTGCTCGTTTGATTTGCAACCGGGCAAGTTACGCAGTTTGGAGCCAGGTCGTAAACCGTTTCACACCCTCAACCCTGCCATGGCGCAATTGGACGATGGCCGCTTGTTGGTCTACGGCACCATGGGTGGGGAGGGGCAGCCGCAGACGCAAGCGGCGGTGTTCTCTCGCTACGTTTGGGGTGGGCACAACGTGCGCTCTGCGGTGGCCGCGCCACGCTGGCTGCTGGGCCGTACATGGGCCGAACAAAGCACATCCTTGAAAGTGGAGTCGCGTTATTCGACGGCGGTGATTGAGGGGCTCAAAGCGCTGGGCCATCCGGTCGAGGTGGTGTCTGATTTTGATGAGCGCATGGGCCATGCGGGTGCTTTGGTTTTGCACCCCAGTGGTTGGATCGAGGGCGGAGAAGACCCACGCAGTGATGGCTGCGTTTCTGCTTGGTAACGCGCATGAAATTTGACTGGTTTTTGAAAGGCATGATCGCCGCGGTTGTGCTCGCATTTGTTTTTCCGCAACCCGGTGCCCATGGTGGTTTCTTGCATCCCGAGGTGCTCAACAAAGTGGGCATTGCCTTGGTTTTTTATCTCAATGGCCTCAGCCTTTCGATGGCGTCATTGCGCGAGGGGGCCACGCGCTGGCGTGTGCACGTGCTGATTCAACTGAGCACGTTTTTGGTGTTCCCCCTGTTGGGCCTCGGGCTGATGCAGATTGGTCAAGACTGGATGTCGCCCGACATGCTGTTGGGCTACTTTTATTTGTGTGCGCTGCCTTCGACAGTTTCGTCGTCTGTCGCATTGACCGCGGCGGCACGGGGCAATGTGCCGGTTGCCTTGTTCAATGCCACCTTGTCTGCGCTGATGGGCGTGGTGCTCACCCCGCTTTGGATGGCTTGGGCCATGGGGCACGAAGGCCAGCCTTTGGACGTATGGCCGGTGGTGGTTGATTTGTTGATCTGGGTGGTATTGCCTTTGATGGCGGGCCAGTTGTCACGCCCTTGGCTGACCGTTTGGGCGGCACGTCACAAGACACACATCATGCGGGTGGACCGATGGACCATCTTGACTTTGGTCTACACCTCATTCAGTGACTCGGTGCAGCAAGGCATTTGGACGCAATATGGCGGCATCGTCTTGATTCAAAGCTTGGCGGTCTGTGGTTTGTTGTTCTTTTTGGTTTTTCAATTCACGCAATTTTCAGCACGTCTGATGGGCTTGCCAGACGAAGACCGTATTGCTGCCGTGCTGTGCGGCTCTAAGAAAACCCTGGCCTCAGGCATTCCCATGGCGCATTTGATTTTTGGCGCCCATCCCGCGCTGGGTTTGATCTTGATTCCCATCATGCTTTATCACCCGCTGCAGCTGGCGCTGGGCGGTGTGCTGTCTCAACGCTGGGCTGCGCGTGTGTGATGCGGGCAAGTTAGGCGATGGTGTTGAAGCGCCCACTGATCTACCTGGTCTTTTAAGCAGTCACTATTTTTTTAAGTGGCAGTTTTAAAAAAGTGACAATTAGAGTTCTAAACGGCTCATATGGCAGTCTCTCATGTGCTGAATGTAAACAAGCGACCCATGAATTAACAATTTATAGCGAATTGATCATTTAAAACATCAAAACTAACATCAAACAAACAAAAGCAATTTTGCTTGTTATGTTTGGATCAGGTTGGTTTCAGTGTTTGTGTTTTCGCGTTTGGATCGTGCGTTTTTTTCTGTCATCGTTTGGGCGATGGCATCTTTTGTGGCGAACGCGCAAGAGCTGCCTTGGCATTTGGGTTCTTTGAGCCCTTCGGCAGCGGTGGCGCCTTCGGCCATCAACACGGCAAGTGTGAAGCCTGGCCCTTATGAGGTGGTGGTGGCTGTGATCGACAGTGGGGTTGTGGCGGGACATCCCAGTTTGGAAGGGCGTTTGCTGCCCGGCTACGACATGTCGTCGTCGCTGGCGAATGGGCGGGGTGGGCGATCTGCCGATGCCTCGCCCGATACACGTGATGCGACCTGTGGCGCGCATGTGGCCTCGGCTGCATCCCGCACGCATGGCACAGAAGTGGCCAGTTTGATTGCTGGAAATGGCCAAGCGGGCGTTCTCGGTGTGAACCCCAGCGCCAAGATTTTGCCCATCCGTTTGTTCGGTGCTTGCCCAACGACCCGTGCGGATTTGTTGGATGCCATGACTTGGGCTGGCGGTTTTCCTGTGTCGGGCTTGCCCATCAACCTGCACCCAGCGCGCGTGATTAACTTGAGTTTTTCGGGTGGCCAGCGTGCGTGTGGCCCAGATTTGCAGCGCGTGGTGGACCGCTTGGCGACACGAAGCATCTTCGTGGTGGCGGCCGTGGGCAATACCTATGGCGCAAAGTTGACTGAACCGGCCAATTGTGAAGGGGTTATTTCGGTGGGGGCGGTGGATGCCGAAAACAACATTGAAGCGTATAGCGCACTGGATGCCCGCACGGTGATTTATGCGCCTGGGGGCGGCAAGGATTTGAGCGGGAATTCACCTTGGCATGACAACAAGCTCAAAGTGGCGTCTTTTGATGTCAACTTGATGGGCAATGAGAAGCACATTGCGGCAGCCCGAGGGGTGGGGACCAGCTACGCAGCGCCCTTGGTTTCTGGATTCGTTTCGCTCGTGCTGTCGCAGCGTTCAAACATGAGTCCCGCAGAATTTTTACGTGAACTATCCAAGTACTCGCGTCCCGTGAATGTGAGCTATAGATGCCCAGACTGCGTGGCCCGAGGCTTGGTGATGACATCTACCTCGCCTCTTTAAGCCTGAAATCAGTGTATTGATTATCAATTTTCGTAAATAATCGCTTTCTAATGTAGAATTAGGTATTCTTTTGAATCATTGTTGCTTCAGAAGGTTTACCAATGTTTTAATAAATTGATTTTCAGAGCCTTCTGAAATCAATGGATGGGGCGCGTTTATGAATAAAAAACTAACGAAATTGGCGGCTGTGCCTGCTGTTGTGGGTGCGTTGCTTGTGGTGACTGTGCTCGCCTTTCAGGCGGTGCGTCATTTGGTGATTCAAGACCAGCAAGTCTTGGCCCAGTCGGTGGCGCAAAGCCTGTTGCCTGTTTTGTTGGTGAACGATACCCAGAACGCGCAAGCCTTGGTCAAGGCGTTGGGGAATTACCCGGGGGTTGCTTCGGCGGAGCTCATCAGCGCAGAAGGTTCATCCTTGGTCAGTTATGCCAAAGTGGGGCCCTCGTTTGTGCCGGCTGCACAGCGTTTTGAATTGGCATTTGCGCAGGACGACCCCAACCAAGTGCGTCTGATGGTACCCATTACGTTTGACAGCATGGTGATTGCCAATTTGCACATTGCAGTCAATTTGTGGCCTATTTATCTGCGCATCATCACGTGGTTGGGCGTTTTGCTGATGGTGCCAAGTGTGCTGTACGTCGTCATGAAGCAGCAGCGCTTTCGTCTGGGTTATGAACAGATTTCAAAAGGTGGCGGTTCGGGGCAAGGCGGACGTCCTTTCGATGCCCAACAAGCCCTAGCTGCCGAGATGCGTGATGCTGGCATTAGCTTGGACTACCAACCCATCCAGCGGTTCAAAGATGGCGGTGTGTTTGGGATGGCCGTCATGGTTTGCTGGCAACAGCCTTCGGGGCAGACGGTGCATGTGTCGCCTTCAGCTTTTGTGAATTTGGCCGAGAAAAGTGGCATTTGTCTGCCATTTGACGACTGGTTGCTGACCACGGCATGCGCCCAAGCATCGCGTTGGCAGGCGCAATATGGTCCCTTGATTTTGACGCTCGACATCAACGCAGCCCAGTTCAAGGATGCGTCGTTCGCTCAAAAAATTCGTGCGATCTGTGACCAAACGCAATACCCGCACCGAATGTTGGCTTTGGTGGTGCATGAGTCGGTGGTGTCGCCCCCATCCTTGCCAACACTGACGCGGGTGCGTGCCTTGACAGGGCAAGGCTTTAGCGTCACGGTCCAAGGCTTTGGTTTGTTGCCAGGCTCACTCGATGTGTTGGCAGCGTTGCCGGTGAGCCAAATCAAGCTTGACCCGAAGTTGATCAAGCGCGTGGGCCACGATGAGCAGCTGCATCAGTTGATTCAAACCATCAGCGACAAAGCGTTGTCACACGATGTGCAAGTCATGGCAGATGGTGTTGAATGTGGCGAGCAGCATACGGCGCTTGCGCGCATGGGCTGCGTCTTGGGCCAAGGCGCTTATTTTCAGCACGCACTCTCGGCTTGTGACTTTGAAGCGTTCTTAAAAGAACGGCTGTTGACAAAAGCGTCCATGTCATCCGTGGGCGCGGGCGCAGGCGATGGCGTGACGTGTTAATTCGTCAGAGGCTTGCCACGATGGTTTGGCGTAACTCGGTTGAAACTTCGGGCATCACGCCGAACCAGGCTTTGAAGGCGGGGCGCGCTTGATGCAAGAGCATGCCTAGCCCATTGACCGTTGTATTGCCACGCAAACGCGCAGCTTGCAACAACGGTGTTTCAAGGGGAACGTAGATGGCGTCCGAAACCAAGGCGGTTTCGGGTAATTGTGCTAAGTCAATGTCCAGTCCCGGCTGACCGTGCATGCCTAGGCTGGTTGTGTTGACGAGCAGGGCGACACCGGCCAAGGCCTCGTGCCGTTGGGACCAATCAAATGCAGTGACGGGTGCACCAAACTCTTGTACCAAGGCATCCGCTTTGCTGCGTGTGCGGTTCAGTAGACGAATCTCGGTCGCGCCGCTTTCTATCAAGCTCACCACGATGGCACGTGATGCCCCACCTGCGCCCAAGACGGCGACGGGGCCTGTCTCGGCTCGCCAATTGGGTTGTGCTTCTTGCAAACTCTGTAGATAGCCAAAACCGTCGTTGTTGAACCCATGCAATGCGCCGTCAGTTTGTCGCACGATGGTGTTGATTGCACCGATGCGCAGTGCCATGGGGTCCACCCAGTCCATGTATTTCATGGCGTCAACTTTGTGCGGAATGGTGATGTTGCAGCCAGCCAGCCCCAATGCCCTAATCCCTTGAATGGCCGCATCGAGATGGCCGGGTTCAACGGGAAACAAGCCATAAGCCCCCTTGCACTTGTGCTGCTGAATCCAATGGTTATGAATGAGGGGGGAGCGGGAGTGGGCCACAGGCCATCCCATCACGCCCGCCATGATGAAGGTGTTGTGCATGGTGAGTGAGGAAATTAGAAGTGCAATGGTAGCCAATACACAGCAGATGCCTGCTTCGATCCGAGTGATCGAGGGGCTTGGGTAAGTGTTAGCCCTTAGGCGTGGTGCTTATAACTTTTAAAAAGCTAATATGGGTTATGCGGCACATTCAAAAATTACGCTAAGTGCTTGCAATGAATGAACTTTTACCCGTAAATTAAGAATAATAAATTTACATAAATGTGGTTTCTGGTGTTTTGATTGATAAAATTACGTGAAGGAGTCCCTATGTCTAATCAATCAGATTCGCTCGAGAGTGTTGTTATCGGTGACGGTGTTATCGTCAAAGGCACCTTCACTGTCCCATCTAAAGCCATCATTAATGGCGTCATTGAAGGCGATTTAACCGCAGAAGAAGTGTTGATCGGCCCAACAGGCAAGATCACAGGCCGTGTTTCTGCCAAGGTGATCGATGTGCGTGGTCAGCTCCACAACATCATCATTTCCGAGAAGAGCTTGATTGTTCGTTCCACGGGCAAGATCGCTGGCAAGGTTCAATACTCAGAAATTGAGATTGAAAAGGGCGGCGAAATTGAAGGTACTTTGAGCCAAGATGCAAACGGCCCTGCCATCAAGGTGGGTGGCGCCGCGGTCGCTTAATGCATTGCGTTTGATGTTGCGTCGCCTCGCTACCACTCTGCGTTTGTTGCCCGGACTCGTGTCTGGTGGCTGGACACGCCAGTATGAAGACGCGCGCATTATCTTGGAGCAAAACGGCGATCTTCACTACCTCAACGTCACGGGGCGCGTGCAACGTATTTTGGTGCGCGGCGGCATTTTGGCCACAGGGGCGATGTTGGTGGCCATTGGTATCTTGCTGGCAACCAGCATTGGCCTGATGGTGAGTCGTGCCAAGTTGGAGCGCTCGCACGAAGAGGTGTACCGTGCCCTGCTCAGCAGCGCCTCGGATGCCGAAGGTGGCGACAGCTTGAGCTTGAACGATGAGCAAATGGTTTCTTTGGCTCAAACGATTCGTGACCGAGACATGAGCATTCGTCGCTTCGTCGACACTTCAATGGTGGCGGTGTCTCAAGAAAACGTGACCATGAAGTCACAACTCGAAACCTCTGGGTTGACCGAGAAGATTGTCAAAATCATTCAGCAAAACGCTGCGAATGGTGGTTTCAATTTAGAAGATGACGTGAAAAACAACCCCTTGCTGCGCGGCAAAGTGGCGGACGAGTTGTCCACCAACCGTGGCTTGCGCGAGGTGTTGTACGCTTTGCCCAGCGTCATGCCCGTTCCCAATTACAGCGTGACCTCTGACTTTGGTGTGCGTCGGCATCCCATCACGGGCCAACCCCACTTTCACACGGGTTTGGACTTGCTGAGTCAGACCGGCGATGAAAAGGTTCACCCCGTCAAGCCAGGCGTGGTTGTGTTGACGCAGTTTCACACCCAATATGGCAACATGGTGGTGGTCAGGCACACGAACGGCGTGGAGTCGCTCTACGCGCATTTGGCCAACATCGAGGTGAAGTTGGGCGACAAAGTCACTTACGAATCTGTGTTGGGCAACATTGGCAGCACGGGTTCTTCGTCAACAGGCAAGCACCTGCATTTGGAAATTCTGATTGGTGGATACCCAGTCAACCCACAAAAAGTTATACGGACGGCACAGTATGTTCAACAAATCCAAAACCAACAACATTAATCCCTCGCAAGACGTCGCCTCTGTCGATGAGGAGACTCAAGTTGAGTCGGTTGCTGAGGTTGTGACGCCACCCCCCGCAGTCGCCATGTCGGCGCCTGCTCCAACCCAACGAAATAGCATGATGGACATGATCTCTACGACAGCTTCCAAGCCTTCCATCTTGAGTGAGGGCTTTTCGTTTCGCGGTGAGATTGCTGCCAAAGGCGCGATTCATGTGGAAGGGGCGTTGAATGGCCAAATCCAAGTGGATGAGTTGACCATTGGCGCCCGTGGCCAGGTTGAAGGTGTGGTGACTTGCAACAGTTTGCACATCAAAGGTAAGTTCTCAGGCACTGCCACTTGCAATGAGTTGATCGTGACGTCTTCGGCTTCTGTAGACGGCCATGTGGTGTATCAAACCTTGTCGGTACAAAAGGGTGCGTCCATCAAGGGTGAACTGTTGTTGGTGAAGTAATTCAGTCGCACAACAGCCAAGCATCACTTTTTTATGAGTCAAGAAGTCAGCTTCATCAACGGTGCGTTGCTGCGTTTACGCCGTGAAGCCCGTGGTTTGAGTTTGAATGACATGGCGGGCCAAGCTTGCCTGTCCACCAGACAAATTCAACAGTTAGAAGAGGGCGGCATGAGTGCCTTTTACGGCGAAGCCGTGAAAATCACAGCCGCCAAAAAAGTGGGTGCGCTGCTGGGCTTGTCGGCCAATGAGGTGCTGGTTCCACCGCAGCCTGAGCAGTCCCAAGCGTTGGAGGGACCGGAGGATGGCATGGCGGACAACGCCGCAGCCCTTGTCGAATCCGAGCCAATCGTGGAAGCCCTTGTGCCAGTCGCGCCAGCTGTCGCCAGCATCGACGTGCCCAGCAGCGGTGTTGCGACGACCCAAGAGACAAAATCCAAAGCATCGTTGTGGCTCATTGCGGCCTTGTTATTCAGCGCTTTGGGGCTGGCGGCCTATCTGCAACCGAAAGATGAACCCGCAGAAGAGCCTGCGCCCCCCCTGCAAGTTGTGCCAGCTGATGCAGAGGATGCCGCCAGCGAAGCCCAGCCCCCGGCTGTGACTGCGGCCCCTGCAAGCCACACGCCTTAAATCCCTGTTTCTCAGCGCTGAGCGCCCAGTGCCAGCGCTTCGCGTTGGCTAATGGCCAATTGCGTTGCATCCGCTGAGGCCATGGGCCATCCCACCATATGTTCTTTGCTGAGTGCGTACATGGCTTGCACCCACGCCTGGCTGTCATTCAAGCAAGGGATGTAGTGGAACACTTCGCCGCCTGCGTGCAAATAAGCCTCTTGTGCTTCTTGTGAAATCTCTTCCAAGGTTTCCAAGCAATCGCTGGTAAAGCCGGGGCAAATCAAATCCACGCTTTTGATGCCTTGTTGGGCCAGCGCAATGAGCGTGGGCTCGGTGTAGGGCTCCAACCATTTGGCCTTACCAAAGCGCGACTGGAAGGTCACCATGTATTGCGATTTGTTGAGCCCCAATGCTTCGCCCAGCAAGCGCGCTGTTTTGTAGCACTCGCAGTGGTAGGGGTCGCCCAAATGCAAGGTGCGTTCTGGCACGCCGTGAAAGCTCATGACCAAACGCTCAGCTTGACCGTTGGCTGCCCAGTGGGCGCGCACGCGTTCGGCCAAGGCTTGGATGTAGGCGGGGTGGTCGTGGTAGTGGTTGATGAAGCGCAACTCAGGTAACACGCGGCTGCGTAAACCCCAGTGGTAAACCGCATCAAACACACTCGCGGTGGTCGTGCCGGAGTACTGAGGGTAGGCGGGCAACACCAACACGCGGGTGACGCCTTCGGCTTTGAGGGCATCTAATTGACTGCCCATCGACGGATTGCCGTAACGCATGGCGTAGCGCACGTCCACGGCTTCGCCGCTCGTGTCGAACACCTTTTGCAGGGCCTGTGCTTGTTTGTCGGTCCAGACCTTCAAGGGCGAGCCCTCATCTGTCCAAATCGTGGCGTACTTGGCCGCTGACTTGGCGGGACGCACGCGCAAGATGATGCCGTGCAGGATGGCCAGCCAGACCAAGCGCGGGATCTCGACCACGCGGTGGTCGCCCAAAAACTCAGCGAGGTAGCGGCGCACTGCGCTGGCGGTGGGCGCATCGGGCGTACCCAAGTTACACAGCAGCACGGCAGTGCGTGGGGCTTGGCCGTGGGTGAAGGGCGGTTCGGGGTTGAAGGTGGGTTTGAACATGATGGGGTATTCTCGCCTAGCCATGCTCCAACTTTCAAAAATCCAAGCCATTACCCTAGACCTTGACGACACGTTATGGCCAGTTTGGCCCACCATCGCGTGCGCCGAGCAGGTGCTGCAAGATTGGTTGACGCTTCATGCGCCACAAACGGCGCTCTTGTGTGCCCAGCCTGCGCTAAAGCACGCCATTCGCGCAGAGATCAACCAGCGCCACGCTGACCAAGCGCATGACTTGAGCTTTCTCAGGCGTGAAGCGATTCGCGAAAGTCTGTTGCGTGCCGGTGAGGCGCCGCATTTGGCGGAGGCCGCTTTTGAGGTGTTCTTTGCCGAGCGCCAAAACGTCAAGCTGTATGACGGCGTGCAGCACGCACTTGCGCGGTTGGCAGCGCGTTACCCGCTGGTGGGCTTGTCCAATGGCAATGCCGATGTGTTTCTGACTGAAGCAGGCCCTTATTTCAAAGGCGCGCTCAGTGCGCGAATGTTTGGCGTGGCCAAGCCGGATACACGCATTTTTCAGGCGGCTGCGGCGCAACTCAATCTACCCGCCGAGGCTGTGCTGCATGTGGGGGACGATGCCACGACGGATGTGATGGGTGCCCTGAACGCCGGCATGCAGACCGCTTGGATCAATACCCAAGGCCATGCTTGGCCGCATGCCTCACCCCAGCCGCTGACGGTCAGCCACTTGGCTGAGCTGTGTGACCACATCCTGACCTGATCGCACCGCGCCTTCTAAGGTGGACGGGTAGGGTCCACAGATGTAGTCGCCGCAGGCCCAGAGTCCTTGGGCCACCCAGGGTTCAGGTCGGTTCAGCATTGGCGTGCAGGCCAAGGTGGCGCGTTTTTCAACCACGGTTTGCACCACGTCGACCTCGGTCAATGCCAGTTGTTCACACACTTGATCGTGGACTTGCTCCGTCACCTCATCACGCTCTGCGCCACAGGCGCTGACCACGGCCGCTAACAACCCGGCTTGCTCGGTCAGTGCACCACGGTCGAAGACGAACTGGGCAGGGGCTTGCGCATGGCTGTGCAAAGCCATCATCGGGCGGGGCAGGCCCGCAAAGCCGTCATCCGTGCAGCGCAAATACACCGTGGCAATGGCGGTGTGCTGCAACTCGGCACACGTGTAGGCCCATTTGGGTGCGATGTCGGCCGTGAGGCGCGCGGCTTCCCATGGGGGGCACGCCAACAACAGCGCTTGCTTGGGGGAGGTCTGTGCATGCAAGGCCTCAAGCATGCTGGCTGTGACGCGTTGGCCCTGATGAATCGTGGCACCGTGTGCGCTCAGCCACTGCACGCACGCCTCGGGCAGCAAGGCACCTAAGTCCACACGCGGCACCAGCAAGTCAGAACTACCCGCGCCACCCAGCAGCGCGTCGTGCAGCACGCGTAAAAAAACGCTGGCGCTGGCGTCGATCACCGGCGTGTTCAGGGCAGACAAGCACAGCGGCTCAATCAGCTGGTGCATCACGCGGGGCTGCACGCGTGCCTCTGCGCACAGCTGCGCCACGGTCCACGTGGGGTCGCAGTCAAAGCCTGCACGTTGCCACCGCCAGCCGGCTCGGATGAGGCTGGCTTTGTCTTGCAGTTGCCACCCTTGTGCCCGGCCCAAGCCTGCAAGCAGGTTCAAGGGCATGGGCCAGTCTGGCAAACACAGACCTTGGCCATCGGCAAAACGCACATCCAGCGGTACGCGTTGCAGCAGCGCTTCGGGGTTCAAACCCACGGTTCGCATCAACGCCAGGGTGTCGCGGTAAGCGCCAATCAACACGTGCTGGCCGTTGTCCAGTGGCTTGCCTGCAAAGGTTTGTTGCATGCTGCGCGCACGGCCACCGGCCAACTGGGCTGCTTCAAAGAGGGTGACTTGCCAGCCCGCCTGCGTCGCAGCCACGGCCGCAGCCAAGCCAGCCCAGCCCGCGCCAACGATGGTCAGTTGCTTCACAGTGTTCAGAAAAAATTAAAAACGCCCGAGCGCTTGCATCTTCCAAGCAAGCCAAAGTTTGCGCAGTGGCGTGAGGGCCACGCGTTGCGTCAACACCGGAAACTTCTGGGCTTCAATTTCGCGCAGCAAGGTGCGGTAAATACTGGCCATCATCAAGCCGGGTTTTTGATGTTTCCAATCGTTGGCGGGCAGCAGGGCCAAGGCCTCGTCGTACAAGGCGTGTGCGCGAGCGGCTTGGAATTGCATGAGGGCTTGAAAACGCTCGGAATCCACACGGTTCAAGATTTCATGGGCCTTCACATCGAATTGCTGCAACTCGGCGACGGGCAGGTAAATGCGCCCGCGCAAGGCGTCTTCGCCCACATCCCGAATGATGTTGGTGAGCTGAAAGGCTTGCCCCAGCTTGTGCGCGTAGGCGGTGGTGGCAGACTCGGTTTGGCCAAAAATCTTGGCGGCGACTTCGCCCACCACGCCGGCCACCAAGTGGCAGTAACGCGCGAGGTTGGGGTAGTCGAGGTAGCGGGTTTGCGTCAGGTCCATCTCGCAGCCTTCGATGACCGATTGCAAGCACGCCTCTTCAATGCCGAACTCGGCCACCAGGGGCATCAAGGCTTGGGTGGCAGGGTGGTTGGGCTTGCCTGCAAAGGCTTGGTGCACTTCGTTGTGCCACCACCCCAGTTTGCTGGCGGCCACGCCGGGGTCGTTGACGTGATCGACCACGTCGTCTACTTCGCGGCAAAACGCATAGAAGGCGGTGATCGCTGCACGGCGCTGCGGCGGCAGAAAGAGGAAGGCGTAGTAAAAGCTGCTGCCAGAGGCCGAAGCTTTTTGCTGAACGTAGTCTTGAGGTGTCATGTGTGCCTGATTATCGGGCACGCCGATGTCATTTACATGCGCAGGCAGCGCCAGAAGATGCGTGCGAAGTCCAGCTTTTTCAGGGTGGGGCGTGTCAGCTGGGTGTGGTCTGTGGTTTCTGGCCGTGCCTCGAGTTTGTCCAAGATGCACAAGCCGCCTTGCACGACAGCGCGCAGCTCCCAGCCCGCACGGCCTGCGATGCGGTGCACCAGGGGGGCGCCTTGCGCCATGCGTTCGCGGGCGAAGTGAAGTTCTTCGGCCAAGGTGTGGCCTTGCGGCAAATAGTCACGGCCACGGCGCAGGTCTTCGCCGCGGTCTTGCCAAAAGTTGATGAGTTGCAGCGCGGTGCAAATGGCGTCGCTCTGTGCGCGTGAGGCGTTGTCGTTCACGCCGTACAAATGCAGCATCAAGCGGCCTACAGGGTTGGCGGAGCGGCGGCAGTAGTCCAGTAACTCGGCGCGGCTTCGGTACGTTTGGCCGACGCTGGTGTAGACCACGTCTTGCTCAAACGCGTCGAGCAAGTCAAACAAGGGCTGAGTCGGCAATTTCGTCTGCTGGCATGCCTGTTTTAAGGCGCTGAACACCTTGGGCCAGCGCACGCTTGGGGTTGGGGCGTGACGCAGACAGTTTTCCAAATCGGCGCGGTATTGCCCAAGATCGTCCAAGCGGTGATGGGCGGGGGCATTGCCTTCATCGGCCAAATCATCGGCGGTGCGTGCAAAGTGGTACAGCGCTGCCACGCTAGGGCGCAAGTGCGCAGGGCACAGCCAAGATGCGACGGGAAAATTTTCGTAGTGGTCGATGCTTGACATAATCTTTGGGATTGTCGTGCCCCTGTGTGAAGGCGGGGACAACAGAATCTAGAGTATATTAATAACCAGTTGGTCATTAATATTTTCGGGGCTCTATGTTGCGTCATTTTCCTTCCCTTTCCCGGTTGCCTTTTGCCATCCTTTGTATGGCTGTTTTGGCTGGTTGTAACAAGACACCTACTGAACAAGTCCCTGTGCGCGCGGTGAAGATCTTGACCGTGGGGGCATCGGACACCTCGTTTGACTTGGAGTTTTCGGGCGAAGTGCGTGCGCGTATTGAGTCCACCTTGGGTTTTCGCGTGGCCGGAAAGCTGATCAGCCGGCCTGCTGAATTAGGCCAACGCGTGAAAGCGGGGCAGTTGTTAGCGCAAATGGACTCTCAAGACTATCAAGTGGCCGCACAAGCTGCTGCTGCCCAGTTGATCGCCGCGCAGAGCAACCGCGAGGTGGCGGCGGCTGACCTCAAACGCTACCAAGGTCTGTTTGAGCAAGGCTTTATCAGCACTGCCGAATTGGAGCGTCGCCAAGCTGCGGACAAAGCCGCACTAGCCCAATTGCAGCAAGCGCAAGCGCAAAACACGGTGCAGGGGAACCAATCCCATTACACGCAGTTGTTGGCCGATGGTGCGGGGGTGATCACCTCGCTCGACGCTTCCGCTGGGCAAGTGGTCGCGGCGGGTCAGCCCGTGGTGCATTTGGCCATGGATGGCCCGCGTGATGTGGTGTTCTCGGTTTCGGAGGACAAGTTGGCTTCTCTGAAGCCTGGTGTGGTGGTGGATGTGCGCCAGTGGACGGACGGCAAAACCCGCGAAGCCATCGTGCGCGATGTGTCCGCCAGTGCCGATGCCGTGACCCGTACCTTTGTGGTGAAAGCCGCCTTGCCTAAGGATGTGGATTCTGTGCTGGGCGCTACCGTCACTGTCAGTCTGCGCGCGGCCAGCATGCGAGGTGCCAAACCTCAAATCAAGTTGCCCACCAGTGCCTTGCGCACAGAAGCCGGGGCGACCTCGGTCTGGGTGTTGGACCCCGCCAGTATGACGGTCAAGGCACAAACCATTCAAGTCAGCACCGCAGATGGCAATGATGTGGTGGTGGACGCTGGATTGCAAAACGGTGACCAAGTGGTGGTCTCGGGTGTGCATGTGCTGACTGCGGGCCAAAAAGTCTCGGTCTTTAGCCCCGCCAAGTGAGGTGAATGTGGAAAAGTTCAACCTCTCCAAATGGGCGCTGGACCACCCAGCGCTGACCCGTTATTTGATGGTCGTGTTGATGGTGTTGGGCATGGCGTCCTACTTTCAGCTCGGTCAAGACGAAGATCCGCCGTTCACCTTCCGCGCCATGGTGGTTCGCACCTATTGGCCGGGTGCCACAGCGCAGCAAGTCGCTGAGCAAGTGACCGACAAGCTAGAGCGCACGCTGCAAGAGGTGCCTTATGCCGACAAGATTCGCAGCTATTCCAAGCCCGGCGAGTCGCAAATCATTTTCCAAATCAAAGACTCGTCCAAACCCGCCGATGTGCCCAGTGTTTGGTACGCCGTGCGCAAGAAAATTGGCGACATTCGTTACACCTTGCCACAAGGCGTGCAGGGCCCCTTTTTCAACGATGAGTTTGGCGATGTGTTTGGCGTCATCTACGCCTTGGACGCCCCGGGCTTCAACCCCGCTGAGGTGAAGAAGTTTGCCGACGATGTGCGTCAACAGCTCTTGCGTGTCAAAGACGTGGCCAAGGTGGAACAGTTTGGCGTGCAAGATGAAAAAATCTACATTGAAATTCCACAAAAGCGTTTGGTGCAACTTGGGCTGGACCTGAATGCAGTCTTGGCGCAATTGGGCCAAGAAAACGCCGTCGAAAATGCAGGCACCGTGCAGTCGCCCTTGGATGTGTTGCAGGTGCGCATTGAAGGTCAGTTTGAGACCGAGGCGCAATTGCGCGCCATGCCCATTCGCGGCAGCTCAGGCCAGCAAGTCAAGTTGGGTGACATCGCCCAAGTCAAGCGTGGCTACGCCGATCCCGCGGTGGTGAAGGTGCGCCACCAAGGCCAGCCGGTCATCGCGCTGGGTGTGTCTATGGCCAAGGGAGGGGACATCATGGCGCTGGGCAAAGCGCTGGAAGTCGCGACTGCCCGCATTGAAAAAATATTGCCTGCCGGCGTCACCTTGATGCAGGTGCAAGACCAACCCAAAGCCGTAGCCAAGTCGGTGGGTGAGTTTGTCCACGTGCTGATCGAGGCGGTGCTGATTGTGTTGCTGGTCAGCTTTGTGGCCTTGGGCTTGCACAAAGGCGGGCGCTACGGTTGGTATGTGGACATGCGACCCGGCTTGGTTGTGGCCATCACGATTCCCTTGGTGTTGGCCATGACGTTTTTGGCCATGAACTATTGGGGCATTGGGCTGCACAAAATTTCACTGGGTTCGCTCATCATTGCTTTGGGCTTGTTGGTGGACGACGCCATCATCGCCGTGGAGATGATGGTGCGCAAAATGGAAGAGGGCTACGACCGCGTGCGCGCGGCTACCTTTGCGTATGAGGTCACCGCCATGCCCATGTTGACGGGCACGCTGATCACAGCCGCTGGCTTTTTGCCTATCGGCATGGCCAAGTCAACCGTGGGCGAGTACACCTATGCCATCTTTGCCGTCACTGTGATTGCGCTGGTTCTGAGTTGGTGGGTGTCGGTGTACTTTGTGCCTTACTTGGGGACCTTGCTGTTGAAAGTCAAGCCGCACGGCCCCCACGGCGGTGAGCTTGAACTGTTTGATGGGCCGTTTTACAAGCACTTTCGCACTGCCGTGACGTGGTGCGTCGAGTACCGCTGGAAAGCCATTGGCATCACGGTGGTGTTGTTTGTATTGGGCATTGTGGGCATGGGCCAAGTGCAGCAGCAGTTTTTTCCTGATTCAAGCCGGCCTGAAATTTTGGTGGAACTGTGGTTCCCCGAAGGCACTGCCTTCAAAGCCAATGAGTCGGTCACGCAGGCGGTGGAGCAGCGGTTGCTCAAGGAGGCAGGTGTGCAAACCGTGAGCACATGGATTGGTTCTGGCGTGCCACGTTTTTATTTGCCGCTGGACCAAGTGTTCCCGCAAACCAATGTGTCGCAAATCATTGTGGTGCCTGAAACGCTGGAGCGTCGTGAGTCGTTGCGCAAGGCATTGCCGGCGTTGTTGGCGCAAGCGTTTCCTGAGGCCCGTGCCCGTGTGAAGCTGCTGCCCAATGGCCCCCCTGTGCCGTACCCCGTGCAGTTCCGTGTGGTTGGGCCTGACCCCAAAGTGCTGCGGCTGCGGGCGGACGAGGTCAAGGCCTTCATGCGCGCCAACAGTGCCACGCGCGGGACCAATGACAACTGGAACGAAAACGTCAAAGTCATCAGCCTCGAAGTGGATCAAGGCAAAGCTCGGACCTTGGGGGTCACCAGCCAGTCCATTGCGCAAGCCGTGCGCACTTTGCTGGTGGGGTCAACGGTGGAGCAGTTCCGCGAAGACAACAAGTTGATTGACATTGTGTTGCGCCAACCCTTGGAGGAGCGCGATGCCATCACAGACTTGGGCAACGCCTATGTACCCACCAGCGCGGGCCGCATGATTCCGCTGACGCAAGTTGCCAAGCTGAACTTCACGTGGGAGCCTGGTGTCATGTGGCGTGAAGGGCGCGAATACGCCATCACGGTGCAGTGCGACATCATTGAAGGCTTGCAAGGCGCGACGGTGACCCAGCAGTTGTTGCCTGAGCTGAAAAAACTAGAGGCGCAATGGACGCAAACCGATATCGCCAACTACCGCATCGAGGTGGCTGGCGCGGTGGAGGAAAGCGCCAAGGGCTCGAGTTCTATTTCGGCGGGCATGCCGGTGATGTTGTTCATTACCTTCACCTTGCTGATGCTTCAGTTGCAAAGCTTTAGCCGCGCCGTGTTGGTGTTTATTACCGGCCCATTGGGCTTAGCGGGTGTGGCTGGCGCTTTGTTAGCCCTCAATCGCCCCTTTGGTTTCGTCGCGTTGCTGGGCGTGATTGCATTGATGGGCATGATTCAACGCAATTCCGTCATCTTGATTGATCAGATTGAGCAAGACCGTGCCAATGGCCTGCCGGCTTGGGAGGCCATTGTGGAGTCTGCCGTGCGTCGCTTGCGCCCGATTGTGTTGACGGCGGCGGCGGCGGTGCTGGCGATGATCCCGCTCACACGCAGCGTATTTTGGGGCCCCATGGCCGTTGCCATCATGGGCGGCTTGATCGTGGCCACCGTCTTGACGCTGCTTGCCTTGCCTGCTATGTACGCGGCGTGGTTTAAGGTCGAAAAGCCGTCTAAAATGCAAAGCTGACCGATTTCAAGCGGGTGGTCTTCCCAGACCACCCGTTGTTATTTAGAAACCCGCGCGGGTGGCGAAATTGGTAGACGCACCAGGTTTAGGTCCTGACGTCCGCAAGGATGTGCGGGTTCGAGTCCCGCCCCGCGCACCACTTGATTCATAGCAAGCGGCCATCAGGCCGCTGCTAACCATGCCAATTTAGGAGAAACACATGGCCGTGACCGTTGAAACTTTGGAAAAGCTGGAACGCAAAATTACGCTGACCTTGCCTGTGGATGTGATCGCCAAGGAAGTGGATGTGCGCTTGAAGCGCGTGGCACGCCAAGTCAAGATTGACGGTTTCCGTCCAGGCAAAGTGCCTATGAACATCGTGGCCCAACGCTACGGCTACTCCACCCAGTTCGAAGTGATGAATGACAAAGTGGGTGAGGCCTTTGCTGTGGCCACCAATGAAGCCAAGTTGCGCGTCGCGGGTCAGCCCCGTATCACTGAAAAAGAAGGCGCTCCCGAGGGTGAAATGCAATTTGACGCCATCTTCGAGGTGTACCCTGAAGTGAAGTTTGCCGATTTGGCCAGCGTGGAAGTGGACAAAGTGGCCGCCGATGTGACAGAAGCTGCCATCGACAAAACCATTGACATCTTGCGCAAGCAACGCCGTACCTTCGCCCAGCGTGGTTTGGACGGTGCGGCCCAAGACAGCGACCGCGTGACCATTGACTTCGAAGGCAAGATCGACGGCGAACCCTTCCAAGGCGGCAAAGCCGAAGACTTCCAGTTCTTGCTCGGCGAAGGCCAGATGCTCAAAGAATTTGAAGATGCGGTGCGCGGTATGAAGTCTGGCGAAAGCAAGACTTTCCCTCTGAGCTTCCCCGCTGATTACCACGGCAAAGACGTGGCCGGCAAGCAATCCGATTTCTTGGTGACTTTGAAGAAAGTCGAAGCCGCTCACTTGCCAGAAGTGAACGACGAATTGGCCAAGTCTTTGGGCGTGGCTGAAGCCACTGTGGCTGGCCTGCGTGCTGACATCAAAAACAACCTCGAGCGTGAAGTGAAATTCCGTTTGTTGGGCCGCAACAAGCAAGCTGCTTTGGACGCCGTGGCAACCAAAGCTGAACTCGACTTGCCAAAAGCCAGCGTGCAAGCAGAACTCGACCGCATGGTCGAAGGCGCTCGCGCTGATCTGAAGGCCCGTGGCATCAAAGACGCTGACAACGCCCCAATTCCTGACGACGTGTTCCGCCCACAAGCTGAAAAGCGCGTACGCATGGGCTTGGTGGTGGCTGATTTGGTCCGCGCCAACAACTTGCAAGCCACGGCTGAGCAAATCAAGGCTCACATCGAAGAGCTGGCCTCTAGCTACGAGAAGCCAGCCGATGTGGTGCGTTGGTACTACAGCGACATGAGCCGTTTGGGCGAAGTTGAAGCCATCGTTATTGAAAACAACGTGACTGACTTCATCTTGTCTAAAGCTAAGGTCAACGCCAAAGCCATTTCATTCGACGAATTGATGGGTCAGCAAGGCTGATTCACCTACAAGGAAACAACATGAGCGCACTGGATACACAAGCCTTGGGCATGGTCCCCATGGTCATTGAGCAGTCGGGCCGCGGTGAGCGGTCTTACGACATCTATTCACGTTTGCTCAAAGAGCGCGTGAT
>CANBWY010000010.1 GCA_947373245.1 Comamonadaceae bacterium | reverse complement strand
TCGCGAAAGCGTGCGAGGTTTTCAGCGGGTGTGCGTGTGCGAAAAGGGCTGTTCACGCCGGGCTTGCCAAAGTCGCCACGGTTGGCGCGCATGTCTTCTGGCGTTTGTTCGTCCACGTAGGCGTGGCCGGCTTCAATCAAAGCCTCGGCAGCGCGGTACATGAAGTCGAAGTAGTCGCTCGCTTGGTAGGGCGCGGCAGAGCCTGCCGTTTGACCAAGTTGCGCCCAGTCAAAGCCCAGCCATTTCACCGCGTCGATGATGGAGTTGACGTATTCGGTGTCTTCTTTTTCGGGGTTGGTGTCGTCAAAGCGCAGGTGGCACACGCCACCGTAGTCGCGCGCCAAGCCGAAGTTGATGCAAATGCTTTTGGCGTGGCCCACGTGCAAGTAGCCGTTGGGCTCGGGCGGAAAACGCGTGCGAATCTTGGCAGGGTCTGGCTCGCCTGCTGAGTGATGCGCTGCGTCACCGGGGTTGCCTGCCCAGCGGCGGCTGGCGTAAGTGCCTTGGGCCAAATCGTTCTCGATGATTTGGCGCAAGAAGTTGCTGGGCTTGTGGTCTTGTTCTGTCGCAGAGTGGGCGGGTTTCGTCATCCGCTGATTTTAGGCGGGGCAATGCGCCATCTTGCGCTGCGCATGCCCTTTGTCTGCGGCAGTTCTTAGATTTTTCGGCCTAAGCGCTTTTCAACCTGCTTCTTTTCCCAATCAGCGCCAAATGGGCTGAAGCGTTCAAACACGCGCAGGCCATGGAAAAGCACGCCTACACCCCAGCCCAGCGCGACCCAACGCACCCAAAGGTACTGTGGGTGAGTCCATAGATTGATGGCCAGCAGAATGCTTAGTGTGAAAACGTATTGGGCCAAATGCAGATAAAACCCTTTGAGCTTGCGCACTTGGGCGAACACCAAGGCTTCGTCGGCGTTAAAGGCTGAGGGTGATGCGGGGGCTGTTGCGGTGTTCATGTCGGGCTCCTGAAGTGTTGAGAAATCAATTTCAAACACGGCAGCCAGAGACTTCAACGATTCAGTGCTGGCCACTTGTCCTTGTTCAAGACGTTGGATGGTGCGCACGCTCAGACCACTGAGGTCTGCAAGTTGCTGTTGTGACCAACCGCGTTGGAGTCTGAGTTTTTGAATCAACATATGAAGTTCCTGTTTGCCGAGGGCCGTAATCTAGCGGTTTGCCTTGTAGTTGAACACGTCATCGGCACGTCAACAGGGCGACTTGGACACGACAGTCTCATGACAGGCGCGTGTGACGCTGCAAAATTTCAGATGCCGTCAGGCCACGAGGGATAATTACGCGTAGTTTTTAGGAGCTTGTGTGGATATTGTTTTGTTGCTCAAAGCCGCCGTGATGGGCGTGGTCGAAGGTTTGACCGAGTTTTTGCCTATTTCATCGACGGGCCACCTCATTTTGGCTGGCGCTTTGCTTGGTATGGATGATGACAAGGCCAAGGTGTTTGACATCGCCATCCAAACCGGCGCCATCTTCGCGGTGATCATTGTGTATTGGCAAAAGATTGCCAGCACCGTGGTGGCTTTGCCCACACAACACGAAGCCCGCCGCTTTGCGGTGAACGTGTTGATTGCCTTCTTGCCCGCCGTGGTGTTGGGCTTGTTGTTTGGCAAGTTCATCAAAGCGCATTTGTTCACGCCCACCGTGGTGGCCAGCACCTTCATTCTGGGTGGCTTCATCATTTTGTGGGCTGAAGGCTGGGGCCGCACCAAGCCCGAGGGTGAAGAGATGCACCCCAACGACAACGCGCGCATTGTCAATGTCGAGAGCATGTCGCCGCTGGACGCGTTGAAAGTGGGCCTGGTGCAATGCCTCGCCATGATTCCCGGCACCAGCCGCAGCGGCGCCACCATCATTGGCGGTATGTTGCTGGGTTTGTCGCGCAAGGCGGCCACAGACTTTTCGTTTTACTTGGCCATCCCCACACTCATCGGCGCGGGTGCGTACAGCCTTTACAAAGAGCGCGAACTCTTGAGCTTGGCCGACGCCCCTGTGTTTGCCGTGGGCTTGGTGTTCTCGTTCATCAGCGCTTGGATTTGTGTGCGCTGGTTGTTGCGCTACATCGCTAGCCACAGCTTTGTGCCGTTTGCTTGGTATCGCATTGTTTTTGGTGTGGTGGTGCTGGCCACGGCGTGGAGCGGCACCGTCACGTGGGCTGCTTAATTAGCCAATCAGGTTGAGCAGCGCGGTTTCCACAGCCGCCGCTGCCACCCACGGGTGCTCCATCGGAAACAAGTGTGTGCCATCAATCTTCATCACGCGCCCATGCGTGACGCGACGGCTGAAATCCAAGCCCACCTGTTTCAACTCACGCGATTGCAAGCCGCCTATCAAGGCGGCTTTGCATTTGAGCGGGTGGCGTTTGAAATAGGTTTCCAAATGGTCGGGCAGGCCGTTGTAGATGGCGCTTTCCACGTCGCGGTCAAAGCTCAGCACGCGGCGAGTGCCTTGTGGCGTTTGCGCATCCTGCGTGCCGTATGTCACATAGTCTTGCAGCACTTGAGGAGCCCATTTGGCAAACGCTTTTTTGTGCTGAAAGTGCGCCAACACCTCGGCTTCGTTGGCCCAACTGGTGCGTCGTTTGCGGCTAACGGCGGCGGGCGAAAAAGCCTCTGCGCCTGGCACACGTTTGCCAACTCTCAGCAACTGTGCTTTCCAGCCGCCCAACATGGGTGAGTCCAGCAGCACCACGCCGCGCACCAGCTCGGGGTGCTTGGCGGCCACCATCATGCTGAGGATGCCGCCTAGCGAATGGCCCACCAAAAACACGGGGCCGTTTTGTTGCACCAAGGGCGAGGCAAAGTCGGTCAGCTGCTGCACCAAGTGCGGCCAGTTGTCGGTCACGGGGTAGCGCGGGTCGTGGCCAAACTTGTCCACCGCTTCCACACGAAAACCGCGTGCACGGATGGCATCCAACATGACGCGGTAGGTGCTGGCAGGAAAACTGTTGCCGTGCGAGAAAACGATGAGTGGCTGCGTCATGCCGTTCAGATGAGCTTCTCGTCAGGCGTCATGATTTTTTTCAGCGCCTGCACGCGTGGCGCGACTTGCATCAGGGGCGAGGTGGCGGCGGCGTCATCCCACACGGGGTCTTCTATGCTGTCAAACACTTCGCGTAGCTTCTCGCCCCAGGTGTTGTGCATCATCTTGAAGTAGGCGTTGTTCTCGTCGATGCAGACCACGCGGTCGCTCTCAAACTTGTCGGCTTCGTACACCACCATGTCGAGCGGCAGACCGACGGAGAGGTTGGACTTGAGGGTGGAGTCCATCGACACCAGCGCGCACTTGGCTGCTTCGTCCAGCGGGGTGTCGGGCTGCAACACGCGGTCGAGCACGGGTTTGCCGTATTTGGATTCGCCAATTTGAAAATAAGGTGTTTCAGCCGTGGCTTCGATGAAGTTGCCGGGTGAGTACACCTGGAACATACGCATGCCTTCGCCTGCAATCTGTCCGCCAAAGATGAGCGACACATTGAACTCCACGCCAGACGCTTTGAGGGCCGCAGCATCGCGTTCGTGCACGCGGCGAATGGCCGCGCCCAAGACGCGCACGGCATCAAACATGCTCTTGGCGTTCCAGATAGTGATGGCTTCGCTCTCGGGTGTGTCTTTGAGTTTTTCGATTTGCAAAATCTCACGCACCGATTGCGAGATGGACAAATTGCCCGCCGACAGCAAGACCATGAAGCGGTCGCCCGGTTTCTCGTACACGATCATTTTTCGGAAGGTGCTGATTTGGTCCAAGCCCGCGTTGGTGCGCGAGTCGGACAAGAAAACCAAACCGGCTTTGAGTTTGATGCCTACGCAATATGTCATAGTAATTTTTTGAGTTGATACAGGGCGTCCAACGCATCGCGTGGACTGAGTTTGTCGGGGTCGATCGCGGCCAACTTGGCTTGCAGTGGGCTGGGGCCCACATCGTCTTGCAAGGGCGGAGGCGCAAAGAGGTCGACTTGCACCTTCGATGCGTCAGCCCCCGCTTCGAGCGAGGCCAGCGCATGGCGGGCATGGTTGAGTACAGCAGTAGGCATGCCAGCTAAGCGGGCTACTTGAATGCCGTAGCTGCGGCTGGCGGGGCCAGGCTGAATTTCGTGCAAGAACACAATGCTCGCGCCACTCTCGGCCGCGCTCACGTGCACGTTCACCGCAGCGCGGTGGTTGGCCGGAAACTCGGTGAGTTCAAAGTAATGCGTGGCAAATAGCGTGAAGGCTTGGGTCTTGTCGTGCAAGTGCGTGGCAATGCCGCTGGCCAAGGCTAGGCCGTCAAAGGTGGAGGTGCCGCGGCCAATCTCGTCCATCAGCACCAAACTGTGCGGCGTGGCGGCGTGCAAGATTTGCGCGGCCTCGGTCATCTCCAGCATGAAGGTGGATTGCGCGTTGGCCAAATCGTCGGCCGCGCCAATGCGGGTGTGGATGGCGTCAATCGGGCCTAAGCGGCACGCCGTGGCTGGCACATGGCTGCCAATGCTGGCCAGCAACACGATGAGGGCCACTTGGCGCATGTAGGTCGATTTACCGCCCATGTTGGGGCCGGTGATGACTTGCATGCGGTGCAGGTGGCCCAGCCGCGTGTCGTTGGCAATGAAGGTTTTGGCCGCACCGCCCGCCACCACGCCATGCGTTTCGGCCAAGCGGGCTTCCACCACGGGGTGACGGCCTTGCTCAATTTCAATGCATGGGTTTTTGACAAACTCGGGCGCGCACCAGCCCAATGTGAGCGAGCGTTCAGCTAAGGCGCAGAGCGCGTCCAGCGTGGCCACGGCTTGCGCCAAGCGGGTGAGGGCGGGCACGAATTGCTGCAAGGTGTCTAGCAGTTGCTCGAACAAAAACTTCTCGCGGGCCAAGGCGCGTTCTTGAGCGCTGAGGGCTTTGTCTTCAAAGGTTTTGAGTTCGGGCGTGATGAAGCGCTCGGCGTTCTTCAAGGTTTGGCGGCGCGTGTAGTGGGCCGGTACTTTGTCGATTTGGCCTTGCGTGACCTCGATGTAAAAGCCATGCACCTTGTTGAACTGCACGCGCAGGTTGGCAATGCCAGTGCGTTCGCGCTCACGCGCTTCGAGTTCGAGCAAGAAGCCGTCGCAGTTGTTTTGGATGGCGCGCAGTTCGTCCAGGTCTGCGTCGTAGCCGTGGCCGATCACGCCCCCATCACGCACCAAGACGGCGGGCTCGGGCAGCAAGGCGCGCTCTAGCAATGCACCGCATTCGGGCGGCACGCCCATGTCTTGGGCGATTTGTGCCAACAAGGGGCTGTTCGGAATTAAAGGCTGAATGCGCAACGCTTTTTGCAACGCTTGGCCGAGGGACACCAATTCACGTGGGCGCACTTGGCGCAATGACACGCGGGCGCTGATGCGCTGCACATCGCCCGAGCCTTTGAGGGCGTCGCGCAGCAGTTTGTAGCTTTGGGTGCGGTTATCTTGCAGCGCTTCGATGGCGGCCAAGCGGTGCATGGCTCCGGCGCGGTCGCGCTCGGGTGAGAGCAACCAGTTTTTCAGCTGGCGGCTGCCCATGCCTGTCATGCAGGTGTCGAGCAACGAGAACAGTGTGGGCGCGTCTTCGCCGCGCAGTGTTTGGGTCAGCTCTAGGTTGCGGCGGGTGGTGAGCGGCAGGTCGATCAGCGCATCGTTGCGTGCCACGTACACACCGTGCACATGCGTGAGGGCGCGGCCTTGGGTGTGTTGGGCATAAGCCAGCAATGCAGCGGCAGCGGCGTGGGCCAGCACCACGTCTTGCGCATTCCATGCGTTCAGGGACGCCGCTTGCAAATGCTCTAGCAGCTTGCGGCCACCTAAAGCCGCATCAAACTGAAACGCGGGGCGTACTTGGGCGGGCAGGCCCAGTTGGGCGCAAAAGCTTTTGAGCTGTTGCTCAAAAGACGGGCTGACCTCGGCGCTGTAAATGATTTCGCTGGGCGCCACGCGGGCCATCCAGTTGGGTAGCTCGGCGGTGTCGCACTCGGCCAAATGCACCAAGCCTTGGGTGACGCTGAGCCACGCCAAGCCGCAACCCGCGCGGTCGCTCTGGTGAATGGCCAGCACATAGGCTTCGGTTTTGTCGCTCAGCAGTGCGCTGTCTGTGAGCGTGCCCGGCGTGACCACGCGCACCACTTTGCGCTCGACCGGGCCTTTGCTGGCACCCACATCGCCCACTTGTTCGCAAATGGCCACGGATTCGCCTAGCTTAATAAGGCGCGCGAGATAGGTTTCGAGTGAGTGAAAAGGCACACCAGCCATCACCACAGGCTCGCCGTTGGACTGACCACGCTGCGTGAGCGTGATGTCGAGCAGGCGCGTGACCTTCTCGGCATCGGCAAAGAACAACTCATAAAAGTCGCCCATGCGGTAGAACAACAGCGTCTCGGGGTGGTCAGCTTTGAGCCCCAAGTACTGCTGCATCATGGGGGTGTGCCCAGATAAGTCTGGTCCGGATGCCTTGGGCGATGGATTCTCTTTTGACATCAATGACTTGTCTGAACTGAACGACTTGAAAAAATAAGCGGCTGGCGCTGGGTCAGCCGTATTTTGACATTGTCGAGCATGGCCAAGGGCTGGGCACTCACCCCTTGGCACTTAAAAGCTGCGGGTTTGGCTCACAGGGTCATCAAACCGCGCCACTTGTCCGGTTTGGGCCGAAGCACAGGCAATGTTGGCGCCTTGGCGTGCAAACAAGGGCAACTTACCCAAAGGTGCGTTGACCGTGTGGCTTTGTCCAGCGGCGTAGCGCTCGCCTGTTGCAAAGTCAAACCAAGACTCACCCTTGGCCAGCGCGGGCAAGTACAGCTCACGCGTGGTCTGGCCTGCATGAACCACAGGTGCGACCAGCAGCCAAGCGCCCAGCATGAAGTCGTCGCAGTCCTCAAAGCACTGTGCATCATCAGGGAAGTCGTAGAACGTGGGGCGAATGATGGGTTCGTGGTGCTGCGACGCGCGCTCAAACAAGGACCACAGATAAGGCATCAAGGTGTAGCGCAATTCGATGGCGCGAATCACATCGTCTTTGACCTCGGGGTGCATCCAAGGCAAGTTGCTGACGTTGCCAGCTTTCCAAGAATTCATGACCATGCGTGGATTCAAGCAACTCGCTTGGACCCAGCGCAAGAACAACTCAGGGTCAGGCAGCGGCCCGTAAAAGCCACCTACATCGTGGCCCACATTGAACATGCCCGACAAGCTCATTTGCAGGCCTGTGCGGATGTTCCATTTCAGCGTGCGCCAACTCGTGGTGTTGTCGCCCGACCAAGTTTGTGCATAGCGCTGAATACCGGGGGGGCCTGCGCGTGTGACGGTGAACACGTGGTCCCGTCCTAAGGCTTGCTCTTGCGCCTCAAACGTGGCACGTGTCATCAGCAAGGCATGCAAAGGTCTTGAACGGTGCATGGCAATGGCTTGCCCCCAGCCGTTGGATTGCGCCTCTTCGTTGAGGATGGCGTATTCGTTGTTGTCGTTCCAGCCCGCGTCAATGCCCATGTCCAAAATTTGGGCTTTGAGCTGGGCTTGCCACCATTGCACCGCTTGCGGATTGGTGAAATCCAAATGTGCACCTTGCCCGTCCCAATAGGGCTCAACCACGGGCTGACGGGCCGTGTCTTGAATGAATGTGCCAGCTTTGACGTGGGTGTCAAACGCTGGATGATCATCCAACAAACAGGGTTTGATGTTGGCCACCAAGTGCATGCCATGGTCGTGGAATTTCTGGTTCAACGACCGTGGATCTGGAAACTTGTCGTGATTCCAAGTGAACACATAGCGTCGCTTGCCGCGTGTGGAGTAGCCCGACCCGTAATGGAACGCCGAGACGGGGACCTGGTGCTGTTGTGTCAAGTCGATGAAGGACGACAACTGATGCTGCGCATCGGGTGAATCGGCCAAACCCATCGCAGTTTGGGCGTAGCCCACTGTCCAGCGCGGAGGCAAGTGTGTGCCGCCTATCAAAGACATGAATTGCTGAATGACCTCAGCAGGTGTGTTGCCCATCATGACGTAGTAATCGAGATCGCCATCGTCGATGTCGATGTAGCGGTAAAAGTCGTGGTAGTTGTCGTGTTCGCAACCAAAGTCAAACGTGCAACTGGCCAAGGTGTCGTAATAAATACCAAGCCACTGCCCGTTGGGTGTGCGGCTCAGCACAAAAGGCCAATGTTTGTAGAGCGGATCGCCGTGTTCTGGGTCGTAGCCCAACGAGTCCATGGCCAAGGTGCGCAGACGTCTGCCACTGAGGTTGAGGGGGCCGGTTTTATCGCCTAAGCCATAAAACTTTTCAGCCTCATCGCGTTGAAGGTAGTGGCGCAGCGCGCCCGTGCGCTTGTCGCTTAAATACGCGCTGGTGGCACGGTCTGACAGCACCACCGCATCCTGGCCGTCTTGCTGCCAATGCCACACCAAGCGCAAGGGCTGCGTATGCAACTCGATGCGCAAACACGCGGTGGACAGGGTGTGCAAACCGGTGGTGTGCTGGTGCGTCACGGTGGGCGCAGAAAACTCCGAAATATCATCGCGATGGCGACCTTGCCAAGGGACATCGTTGGGGGTTTGGGCTGTGACTGGGGCAATCGCCCACGTGTTGGGTTCACGGTAGCCATCGGTGGGTGTAACGGTGACACGCGCCATGCGATCGCTCAAAAATCGCAGGCGCATGCTGCCGTGTGCCTGAAGATCGGCGTCCGCACCTTGCGTGTGCGCCACCCATTGTTTTGCGGTCCAGGGCGTCATGGGTGATTTCCTAAGGCGTTTCCATGCGCATCAAAGGCATGGATGTGTGCAGGTTTTGTTTTCAAATGGAGGACTTGGTGAAGCGCTGGGGGGCTGGTGTCTTGCAGCAAGGCTTCAATTTTTGTGCCGTCATGCAAGTGGGCTTGCACCAAGGTTTGGGAGCCCATGTATTCGGTGTTGGTCACATGTGCGGTCAAGCCTTCATGCGCGGCACAGAGCACAAAATGTTCGGGCCGGATACCGAGGGTGTGCACCCCGTCGGGCAGCACATAGGGGTGAGCAGGCAAGCCCGACAAGCTGTTGACAGAAATGAAGTTCATACGCGGACTGCCAATGAATCCGGCGACAAACGTGTTGGCCGGACGTTCGTACAGCACTTGGGGCGAACCCACTTGTTCAATCTTGCCTTGTCGCAGCACCACGATGCGATCCGCCAAAGTCATGGCTTCAACTTGGTCGTGTGTGACATAAATCATGGTCGCACCCAAGCGTTGGTGCAACTCGCGCAACTCACTGCGCATGGAAACGCGCAACTCGGCATCGAGGTTGGACAAGGGTTCATCGAACAAGAAGATCTTGGGTTCTCGCACAATGGCGCGTCCGATGGCGACGCGTTGGCGTTGCCCCCCCGAGAGCTGCGTGGGGCGACGCTCTAGCAAGTTGTCAAGATGCAAAAGTTTGGCTGTCGATGTCACTTTGTCATGGATGAGGTCTTTGGCCATGCCCATGTTTTCAAGGCCAAAGGCCATGTTGGCGCGCACGCTCATGTGCGGATAAAGTGCATAGGACTGAAACACCATGGCGCAACCACGGTCTGCTGCGGAGACCCGGTTGACCACCGCGTTGTCAATGTGAATGTCGCCAGAGGTGGTGTCTTCCAAACCTGCAATCATGCGCAGCAAGGTGGACTTGCCGCAGCCCGAGGGGCCGACAAACACCATGAACTCACCGTGTTGGACGGACAGATCGATGTGTTGAATGACGTGTGTTGCACCAAACGATTTGGTGATGGCGTGAAGTTCAAGCGTGGACACAGAGAAATTCCAAAAGTTATTTGACACCGGCACTGGCAATGCCCGTGGTGATGTAGCGCTGCAAGAAAGCAAACACCAAGGTGATGGGCAACAGCGTGATGACCGTCATGGCGAGCAGGTAGTGCCATTGCGTGTTGAGTTCGCCTTGAAATGAGTTCAAGGCCAATTGCAAGGTGAAGAACTCGGATTTAGACAACACGATCAAGGGCAGCAAAAAGTCGTTCCAGCGCCACATGACCGAGAAAATAGCCAACACCGCCAAAGCAGGGGCACTTAGCGGAAGCACGATACGCCAATAAATACGCCATTCGCTGGCGTGGTCCATGCGTGCGGCTTCGAGCAATTCGTCGGGAATGGTCAGCATGTATTGGCGCAGTAAAAACACGCCAGTCGGGGTGGCAACCGCAGGCAAAATCACGCCCCACAAACTGTTGAGCAAACCCACGGCGTTGATGACCAAAAAGATAGGAACTAACACAATCGTGGGCGGAATCATCAGCGTGGCAATGATGAGCAAGAAGACTGTTTTTTGTCCCCTGAATTGGTACTTGGACAAGGCAAACGCCGCCATCGAGTTAAAGAGCAGGGTCAAGACGGTGGCCACCACCGTGATGAACACGCTGTTGAATAAGTACGTGCCAAACGCAAATTTTCCAAATAACTCCGTGTAGTTGCGGACAGAAAAACGCAACTCACGCACGGGTTCTCGCTGCCGGATGTTGATTTGAAGCGTGTCTTGGGGTGTGGCTGGATCCACCATCGTTGCCATGATGCCGATGCGACTGACTTGCGCCAAGGTCTTGACCTCACCTTGCTCCGTGGTCACGGTGAACAGGGGCAGTGGCTGCGGATAGTTGTCAAGCTGAACCGTGCGTTGTGCGTAGGGTAAAAAGGTAGGTGGAAACTCACCGATCGCAGCTTCTGTTTTGAACGACGACATAAGCAACCACACGACGGGCGCAAACAGGGTGAACAAACCCACCACCAAATACGCGTAGCTCAAGGCATCGGTCCAACCAAAGCGTTGCGCGTGACGCGTGCGTGTCAGAAATTTCAACATCATGTCAGCGTACCTTTTGCCCCGCGTCTTTGGCGCGTGTGAGTTTGAGCTGTAGCAGCGTGAGCATGATCAAGCCCAGGGCCAACGCCAGCGAAGCAGCGGCGGCCAAACCATACAAATGAATTTGTTCTGCAAAACCCGTTTGGTAGATGAACTGCACGATGAAGGTGGTAGCCGAACCGGGGCCGCCGCCTGTCAACACAAACACTTCGTCAAATACCTGGACCGCACGAATCAAGGCAAGTACCAAGACCACAATCAAATTGGGCATGAGCAAGGGCAGGGTGATGTGGGTCAGCGTTCGCCAAGCAGAGGCCTTGTCCATCAAGGCCGCTTCGTAAACGTCTTTGGGAATGGCTTGCAAGCCGGCCAGCAAAATGAGGGTGTAAAAACCCATGTGCGCCCAGATAGATACAAAGAGGGTCCAAAAGAAAGCCCAATGACCCTCGGTCAACCAATCCACAGGGGTTTGGTGCATGGAAACCAATACAGCATTGAAGACGCCTTGACTTTGTAGCAACCATTTCCAAATCAATGCAACAACGACTGGTGAGAGCAGCACGGGGTAGAAAAAAACACCGCGCCAAAACCCACGACCGATGATTTTTCGGTTCAGTACCAATGCCGTGAGTAGCGAGAAGAACACCATCAATGTGACTTGAATGACGCTGAATTTCAAGGTGTTGCCAATCGCGCGCCAAAACACGTCTTTGCGGCAACTTTGAAAATCAAAGTAGTCACGGCATTCAAACAGAATTTCAAAATTTTCAAGGCCGCTGAAAGGCCGTTGCGAGGGCATCAACGCCACGCCACCCGATGTGGCGTACAAGAAGTTGATGACAATCGGCAAAAACGTGAACACGCCAAACACCAAGAGGTTGGGCGCCACAAACAACCAAGCCAGCCGCGACTGACCCAGCCATTTCTGGCTGAGTCGGAAGATGGGTTCGAAGAGGTTAAAAAAGAAAGCGAGAAAACGCACAGCGCCAGCTTACTTTTGAGCTTGCTTGACGGCGTCTTGCATGTCGGCATTGATTTTGTTGATCGCCTCGTCCGTGCTCAACTCCCCCACCAAGGCTTGTGTGACGCGCGACACCGTAGGCAGCATCAGAGCTCGGTTGTATTTGTAGCCTTGGAATTTATAGGCCACAGGTGACAAATTCGCCACGCCACTGCCAAACACACCCAGCGCTGCACGTGCGGCGGGTTGTGCGTTGACGTAGTTCACGCCTTTTTTGGCCAGGCCTGCGTGTGCCGGAATGTTGTTTGTTTTGGCGATGAAGTCGGCATAGTTGGTTTCTGCGGCCATGAAGCTCAAGAACGCGGCCGTCTCTTTGGGCGATTTGCTGGTTTTCAACGCCACCCAAGCTGCGCCGCCGGGAATGCCTGTGCATGCGGCTGCACCACAGGGGTTGGGCACGGCCACCCAGTCAAATTTGTTGCCAATGTCTTTTTGCAGACGGTTAATTTGCCAAGAGCCTGACAAGACCATGACAGTATTCCCATTGATAAACTCGCCAATGGAGTCGGCATAGGTCGAGCCGCCCGAGCCCGCCCACACTTCTTTGAGCATGGTGCCGTCTTTGTGCCACGCCACAAACTTGTTGACGGTGGTTTTGTAACCCGCATCGAGCGTTAACTCGCCTTTGGCATCAAAAATAGCCGCGCCATTGCTGATGGCAGGACCCGCAAAGCGGTGGCCTGAACGGTCCCAAGCCATCGCCGCCTTGGTTTGCGTGGCCTTGGCCACTTTGTTCGCTGCGGCCACCCATTCGTCCCACGTGGCTTTGGGGCCAGGCATGGCAACCTTGGCTTGTTCAAACAAGGTTTTGTTGACGTAAGGACCAGTCATGGTCAGTTGCGACATGAAGCCGTAAATGCCTTTGCCGCCTGCGCTTGGGCTGAGCCAAGCGGCAGTGCTGCCAAATTGGGTGTCGAAATACTTGCGGTCTTTGAGGTTGGGCGAAATGTCCAGATAGAACTTCGACAAGCCACCCAGATCGGTCACGCGTGCAATGTCTGGACCTTGACCAGCAGCCAATTGCACGGGGAGTTGTTCGACAATGGTTTTGTAGGGCACAGCGTCGACGACGATTTTGACGCTAGGATTTTGGGCTTCAAATTTCTTCGCTAACTCAGACGTGACATCGCACTCAACGCCATCTTGGTAGCACATGACGCGCACCTCTTGTGTCTGAGCTGATACAGCGCCAGTGGCCATGAAGGCTAGTCCAAGAATTTTAAAAGTGTGGCTATGAAATTTCGATGCGATGTTTGACATGTAGATACCTTTGGTTAAACGTATGACAAATGATAAATCGCTGAAAGGGCGACGGTTGTTCACGTTTTCGCGCATAAGCCTTGGCGGAGTGAGGTTGCAGGGTTACTGCCCAGTGGCAGAGAAAGTGCCGCTGCGCAAGTCGATGGCTTGACCTGTGCGGGCAGATTCTTGTGCCGCCAATCCCATGCGTACAGCAGCCAAGCCATCGTGCAGACTGACTTCAACGCGACCTTGACCTTGGACGGTGGTTTGAAACCGCTGGTGTTGATAAAAAGTTGATCCGTTGTGATCGCCCGCAGCCAAGGCTTGCGGATCTACGGGCACTTCCAGCTCAGAAGGTCCTTTGGGCTCCCTCGGGCTCAACACCAACAAGGGCGTGGGCGGTGCGCCTAAATGCGCAGGCCAGAAACGTCCTGGGCCTGGCACAAAACATTCCACTTTGGCGCGTGGACCGACCACTGAAATTTCTTCTTGGTAGCGCGCACCTTCGGCAAACATGCAGAGCTCTAGCAATGCGCGTTGGCCCGATTCAAAGTCCACGATCACATATGCGTTGTCCAAAATGTCGGGCGTGCCGTCGGGGTAATGTTCGTCCAAATGGTTGTGCGCGACAGAGGCAGATGCATAAATTCGTATCGGTTCGCTTTGGGTCAACAAACGCATGAGATCAAAGAAATGGCAGCATTTTTCGACCAAGGTGCCACCGGTGTAACGGTTGAAGCGGTTCCAGTCGCCGACTTTGTGGAGGAAGGGAAAGCGGTGTTCGCGAATGCTAATCAAGGTCACTGGACCTGTGCTGCTTTGCGAGTGCACTTCATCCACCAAACGCATGATGGGTGGCATGTAACGGTATTCCATGGCCACCCAGATGGGGGCTGGGTAAGTGCGTGCCAAGGTCTGCAATTCGCGTACGCTATCCATCGTTGTACACGCTGGTTTTTCCAACAAGACGGGCAGGGCGCGCAAGCTGGCAATGTGCTGTAACTGCTCTGCATGTCTGAAGTTAGGGCTGGTGATGACCAAGCAATCCACGTCATCGGCCAAGATCACGTCGTCTAGTGTGGCGCTGCGCTGCGCGTGTGGTGCCAACGACAAGCTGAGTTTCAGCATGTCGTCATCTGGTTCGTAGATGCGCGTCACCACAGCATGCTGGAGCAAGGCAATGTTTCGCAGGTGCTCTTGACCCATCATGCCGCAGCCGATGAATCCGTAACGGGTGAGTTTCATGGTGTTTATAAACAAGTGGTTTGGCGAACGGCACGATTCCATGCATCCATCTTGTGATGCGCTTGATCGCGTGAGATGCGAGGTTCAAAGCGTTTTTCGACACGCCATTGGGCAGACAAGTCTTGCGGGTCTGCATACATGCCGCATTGCAAGCCTGCGAGGTAGGCCGCGCCGAGGGCGGTGGTCTCAATCACAGCGGGTCGAACGACAGAGATGCCCAGTAAGTCGGCTTGCATTTGCATCAGCAAATCGTTCGCACAGGCGCCGCCGTCGACGCGCAATTCACGCACCGCTTGGCCGCCGTTTTGCACAGCGTCACGGCTCATGGCTTCAAGCAAGGCGGTGCTTTGAAAGGCAATGCTTTCAAGCGCTGCGTAGGCCAAATGGGCCATCGTTGTGCCGCGTGTGATGCCCACAATCGATCCGCGTGCTTGCGCATCCCAGTAGGGTGCGCCTAGACCGGTGAAGGCGGGCACCATCACCACGCCACCTGCGTCGCCCGCGCTGTGCGCCAATCCTTCAACGTCGCTGCTGTGCTGGAACGCATGCAGGCCATCGCGCAACCATTGCACGACCGCACCGCCAATGAAGACGCTGCCTTCTAGAGCAAATTCGGGCGTCTTGCCCACTTGTGCGGCGCTGGTGGTGATCAAGCCGTTTTGACTGGTCAGGAACTGATGCCCCGTGTGCATGAGCGCAAAGCAGCCGGTGCCATAGGTATTTTTGGCTTGTCCGGCTGACCAACAGGTTTGTCCAAACAAGGCACTTTGCTGATCGCCCGCTACGCCGCCAATCGGCAAACGTGCGCCTAGAAACGAGGCGTCGATAGCCCCGAAATCGCTGGACGAAGGCTGAACCTTGGGCATCAACGATTTTGGAATGCGCAGCAAGGCGAGTAGCTCGTCATCCCATTCGTTGGTATGGACATTGAGCAGCATCGTGCGTGAGGCGTTGCTCACATCGGTGGCGTGAACTTCGCCATGCGTGAGTTGCCAAATGAGCCACGTGTCGATGGTGCCAAAGGCCAGTTTTCCCGCCTGGGCCCATTCGCGGGCGTGGGGCACGTGGTCCAAGATCCATTGCAATTTCGGACCTGAGAAGTACGCGTCGATGAGCAGCCCCGTTTTTTCTCGCACCCCATCGGTGTGACCTTGCTCACGCAACTGGGCGCACACGTTTTCGGCGCGGCGGTCTTGCCAAACGATGGCGTTGTATATGGGCTGTCCGGTTTCGCGGTGCCACACCACGGTGGTTTCGCGTTGGTTGGTAATGCCCACTGCTAACACGTCACTGACTTGAAGATTGGCTTTGTGCAAGACCTCGTGGATTGTCGCGAGCTGGCTTTGCCAAATCTCCAATGGGTTGTGCTCGACCCAGCCGGGTTGGGGGTAAATTTGTTCAAACTCGCGCTGTGCAATGGCCACGATGTGACCGTCAGGTGCAAACACAATGCTGCGTGAGCTGGAGGTGCCTTGGTCGATGGCTAAAAGGTATTTCATGGGGTTCAGTGTCAGTCCGTCGCGGCAATGATGCATTCCACGCCTGCTTGTTCCATCATGTGCTCAAACGCATCGGGAGGGATTTGATCGGTGAACACGCGATCAATGTCTGCCATCGCCGCGAGTTCAACCATGGCTGGGCGATTGAATTTGCTGAAGTCAGCGGCCAACCAAACCTCGCGCGAGTGCTCAATGATGGCGCGTGACACTTTCACTTCGCGGTAATCGTAGTCACGCAAAGTGCCATCAGCTTCGATGCCGCTGATGCCAATCAAACCAATGTCGACCTTGAACTGGCGAATGAAATCGACAGTGGCTTCGCCCACCACGCCTTGGTCCAAACCGCGCACCACGCCGCCCGTGACGATGACTTCACAGGCGGGATTGCCGCTCAACAGCGATGCAATGTTCAAGTTGTTGGTGATCACGCGTAAATCTTTGTGGTGCATCAGTTCGCGGGCGACGGCTTCGATGGTGGTGCCGATGTTCATGAGTAACGAGCAGCCGTTGGGCACGCGTTGCGCAATGGCTTTGGCAATGCGCGCTTTGCCTTGGTCGTTCAGGGCTTGGCGCTGGCGATAAGCGAGATTTTCTGTGGTGGAGGTGGGGAGTCGCACGCCGCCATGAAAACGGGTGAGAAAGCCAGCTTCGCTCAAGCGTTGTACGTCGCGTCGCACGGTCTGAAGCGTGACACCAAATTTCTCAGCCAGATACTCAATCGAGGCAACACCTTGCGCTTTCACAAGTGCTAAAAGTTCGGTTTGGCGGGCATTCGGTGACATGCCGCAACGATAAATCATGCGCGAATTGGTTTCGCTTAGGGTAAATACCGAAAAAAATAATAAAAAAACGAACAAGAATTCGAACGTAAAAACTTATCGTAATCATTAAATTTTGGACGGCATGTGAAGCTCACATTGAAACAAGTTGGTAAGTCGGTCGGCGCGTCGGTTCATTTGCACCCCTTTGACTTGAGCCTGGTGCCGGGTGCTGTCACGGTGTTGTTGGGTGCCACCCAAGCTGGAAAAACAAGTGTCATGCGCTTGATGGCAGGGCTGGATGTGCCCAGTACGGGCCGTGTCTGGGTGGATGAACATGACGTCACAGGCGTTCCCGTGCGTGAGCGCAATGTGGCCATGGTGTACCAGCAATTCATCAATTACCCCTCGATGACAGTGTTTGACAACATCGCCTCTCCTTTGCGCTTACGCGGTGACGCCAACATCGAGCGTACGGTGCTTGATCTGGCCAAACGGTTGCGAATAGACGCCTTTTTGAAGCGCTTGCCTGCCGAGTTGTCAGGCGGGCAACAACAGCGCGTGGCCTTGGCGCGTGCTTTGGCCAAGAACGCGCCCTTGATGCTGCTGGACGAGCCCTTGGTGAATTTGGATTACAAACTGCGCGAAGAGCTGCGCGATGAATTGACCCAGTTGTTTGCAACCGGTGACGCCACGGTGGTCTACGCCACCACCGAACCAAGTGAGGCACTCCTGTTGGGCGGCTTCACCGCAGTCTTGCAAGAAGGGCGGTTGCTGCAATACGGACCGACCTTGGAGGTGTTTCGCCGCCCGCAATCCTTAAATGTGGCGCGGGCCTTCAGTGACCCGCCTTTGAACGTGTTGCATGCTAATCGTGTGGGTGCGACGTGGCAAATTGCAGCAGGTCCCAGTCTGCCGTTGGACGACGTGAATACCACCGCTTCAAGCTTGGTGCTTGGAATTCGCGCAAGCGCCTTGCGTGCAGATGCGCGCGCAAGTGATGTGTCCGTCAGAGGGCGAGTGCAATTGGCTGAAATTTCTGGCACCGACACCTTTGTCCATCTTCACACAGCCATGGGTGAGTTGGTCATGCAACGCACGGGGGTCCATTTTTTCAAGTTGGGTTCGCAGTTGGATGTGTACTTCAGTCCCGCTGACGTGTATGTGTTTGCATTGCAAGGCACTTTGTTGCGCGCCCCACTGGCGTTTGAAAAAGGAGGGCCCACACATGGCGGCTCGCATTGATTTAGATTTGGCACACGCCTATTCGCAGCATCCGACTCAAGACAGCGACTACGCCTTGCTGCCTTTGAAAATGACTTTCCGCGCTGGTGGCGCCTATGCCTTGTTGGGCCCCTCAGGTTGTGGCAAAACAACCATGCTCAACATCATCTCGGGACTGGTTCGGCCTTCGCACGGTTCTGTGTCATTTGACGGCGTGGATGTCACGCGTCAAACGCCACAAGAACGCAATATCGCGCAAGTGTTTCAGTTCCCCGTGTTGTATGACACCATGACCGTGGCGCAAAACTTGGCCTTTCCGTTGCGCAACCGCGGAATGGCTAAGGCGTTCATTCAAAAACGTGTGGGCGAGATCGCTGAAATGTTAGAGCTGAATGCGCAGCTTGACTTACGCGCTTCTGGCTTATCCGCAGACGCCAAGCAAAAAATATCGTTGGGTCGTGGTTTGGTGCGCCCCGATGTGGCGGCCATTTTGTTTGACGAACCTTTGACAGTGATCGACCCGCATTTGAAATGGCAATTGCGGCGCAAGCTCAAACAAATTCACCAAGAGCTCAAACTCACTCTAATTTACGTCACGCACGACCAAGTCGAGGCTTTGACCTTTGCCGAAGAAGTGGTGGTCATGACGCGTGGCCGTGCGGTGCAAGTGGGCAGCGCAGAAGATTTGTTTGAGCGTCCCGAGCACACCTTCGTAGGCCACTTCATTGGCTCGCCTGGCATGAATTTTTTGCAGGCGCGCTGTCAAGACCAGTCAATTCAAGTCGGGCATCAAACACTGACATTGGGTGCGCAGCACGCATCGCGGTTGCGCGATGTGCAAGACGTGCGCATTGGGATACGTCCTGAATATGTGGGCGTGACAGAGAAAAGCCACGACAACGCGTTGTCTGCCGTGGTCACGCGTTGGCAGGATTTGGGCACCAGTTATTTGTTGACAGCCGATTGCGCGGGCGAAACCGTTCGTGCACGCTTGCCCCTGGATCACGCCCCACGCCATGTTGGGCAAAGCGTGTATTTAGACATCATGGGATCGCACACCTGTTTTTACAAAGATGAGGAGTTGCTGGCATGAAGCCCGTCAATCAAAAAGCGTGGTTTCTTATTCTGCCCGTCCTCATGTGCGTGGCCTTTTCGGCCATCGTGCCCTTGATGACGGTTGTTAACTACTCTGTGCAAGACATCATTTCGCCCGAGCGTCGTGTGTATGTGGGCACTGAATGGTTTGCTGCGGTGATGCGTGACGAAGACTTACACGCCGCGCTGTGGCGTCAGTTAGTGTTTTCGTTCTCGGTGCTGATGGCTGAAATTCCATTGGGTGTCGCCTTGGCGCTGTCTATGCCTGCGCAAGGTTGGCGAGCATCGCTGACCTTGGTGGTGATTGCTTTGTCGCTGTTGATTCCTTGGAACGTGGTCGGCACGATCTGGCAAATTTTTGGTCGTGCCGACATTGGGTTGTTAGGCTACACCTTGCAAGCATTGGGCGTGGAATACAACTACACCGGCAACGCAACCGATGCTTGGCTGACCGTGCTCATCATGGATGTGTGGCATTGGACGCCTTTGGTAGCGCTCTTGGCGTATGCGGGTTTGCGCAGCATTCCCGATGCTTATTACCAAGCTGCCCGAATCGATGGGGCCTCTAAGTTTGCGGTGTTTCGCTTCATTCAATTGCCCAAGATGCGCGGTGTGCTGGTGATCGCTGTTTTGTTGCGCTTCATGGATAGTTTCATGATTTACACCGAGCCATTTGTGCTGACGGGCGGTGGCCCGGGTAATGCCACCACGTTCTTGAGTCAATACCTGACGCAAAAAGCAGTGGGTCAATTTGACTTGGGGCCTGCGGCGGCGTTTTCTCTGATTTATTTTTTGATTATTTTGTTGCTTTGCTTCGTCCTCTACAACTGGATGCAGCAAGTGGGCAATGCCGTGAAGGAGACCGAGCATGGATGACACGCGGTTTAAAAAACGCACAATTTTTTTGTGGCTCTACCTTTTGTTTGCTATGTTGCCCATTTATTGGATGTTCAACATGAGTCTGCGCACCAATGAAGAAATTGTGGCCACCTTCACGCTGTTTCCTCGGCACATCACGTTGGCAAACTATGTCACCATCTTCACGGATGAGTCTTGGTATTCGGGCTACATCAACAGCTTGATCTACGTGGCCATGAACACGGTCATTTCGGTATCGGTCGCCTTGCCTGCAGCGTATGCGTTTTCGCGCTACAGCTTTTTGGGTGACAAGCATGTATTTTTTTGGTTGTTGACCAACCGCATGACACCGCCCGCGGTGTTTTTATTGCCATTTTTTCAACTCTACACGACCGTGGGTTTGATGGACACGCACTTGGCCGTTGCCTTGGCGCATTTGCTGTTCAACGTCCCCTTGGCAGTTTGGATTTTGGAAGGTTTCATGAGCGGGATTCCGCGTGAAATTGACGAGACGGCTTACATCGATGGTTACAGTTTCCCGCGATTTTTTGTTCGCGTGTTCTTGCCGCTGATTAAAGCGGGCTTGGGTGTGACCGCATTTTTTTGCTTCATGTTCAGCTGGGTTGAGCTGCTGCTGGCGCGTACGCTCACCAGCGTGAATGCCAAGCCCATCGTCGCCACCATGACGCGCACTGTTAGCGCGTCTGGCATGGATTGGGCAACCTTGGCCGCCGCTGGCATGTTGACCATCGTGCCCGGTGCCATCGTGATTTGGTTTGTCCGTCATTACATCGCCAAAGGTTTTGCGATGGGGCGTGTGTAAAGGGAAACATCATGTTGAGTTGGATGTATTGGACGCCTCCGGTGGCGGTCTTTTTTATCTTGGTGGTCTTGATGCTGGTAGGCATGACGGTGTGGGAAATTAAGTCGCCCACCGTTGCACGCAAGGGTTTTTTGCCCCTGGTCACCACGCGCGGGGACCGCTTGTTCATTGGGTTGCTAGGTGCGGCGTACATCAATTTGATGTTTGTTGGCATGGCCGGTTGGTTGGCCACCCAGTTTGGGTTGTTGGATGAGCCCTCGATTTGGTGGGGCACATCACTGAGTGTGGTTTGGTTGATGCTTGTCATGCGCAAGGGTTAACCGGACATTCACCCAAGCCAGCTTGGTCCTTCCCACAGGCTGGCGTTTTGTATTCATTTGGGATGCAATTGACAAGGAGACAGACATGAAAATGAAATTCCGAGCGCTGGCTTTTGCGGCGGCGGCTGTGGTGATGGGACACAGTGCGTGGGCTGGTGATACAGAGGCAAAAAAATGGGTGGACAGTGAGTTCCAACCCTCTACCCTGAATAAAGAAAAGCAACTCGCTGAAATGAAGTGGTTCATGGATGCAGCCAAAAAACTTCAAGCCAAAGGCGTGAAGGAAATTTCAGTAGTCTCTGAGACCATTACCACCCATGAGTACGAATCCAAAACGTTGGCCAAAGCCTTCGAAGAAATCACGGGCATCAAGGTCAAGCACGACTTGATTCAAGAGGGTGACGTGGTCGAGAAATTGCAAACGTCCATGCAATCGGGTAAGTCAATTTATGACGGCTGGATTTCAGATTCCGACTTGATCGGTACCCATTACCGTTACGGAAAAATCATGCCGTTGTCTGACTACATGGTGGGCAAGGGCAAGGAATGGACCAACCCCGGGTTGGACTTGAAAGACTTCATTGGCACCAGTTTCACCACAGGCCCAGACAAAAAGCTGTATCAACTGCCTGACCAACAATTTGCCAACCTGTATTGGTTCCGTGCCGATTTGTTTGCACGCAAAGACCTGCAAGATAAATTCAAAGCCAAATATGGTTACGACTTGGGCGTGCCACTCAACTGGAGCGCCTATGAAGACATCGCCGATTTCTTCACCAACGACGTGAAGAATATTGATGGCAAAGCCATTTATGGTCACATGGACTACGGCAAGAAGGACCCTTCACTGGGTTGGCGTTTCACGGACGCTTGGCTGTCGATGGCGGGCACCGCAGACAAAGGCATTCCCAACGGCATGCCCGTGGACGAGTGGGGTATTCGTGTCGCCGATGACCGTTGCACACCTGTAGGCGCTTCGGTGTCACGTGGTGGTGCAACCAACTCGCCCGCTGCGGTTTACGCACTGACCAAGTACGTGGATTGGATGAAAAAATACGCGCCCAAAGAAGCTACTGGCATGACCTTTGGCGAAGCCGGCCCTGTGCCTGCACAAGGCCAAATTGCCCAGCAAATCTTTTGGTACACCGCTTTCACTGCAGACATGACCAAGCCCGGTTTGCCCGTGGTCAACGCCGATGGCACACCCAAGTGGCGCATGGCACCAGGCCCGAATGGACCGTATTGGAAACAAGGCATGCAAAACGGCTACCAAGACGTAGGCTCATGGACCTTCTTCAAAGGTCATGATGAGAACAAAACTGCGGCAGCTTGGTTGTACGCCCAGTTCGTGACCAGCAAAACTGTGTCGCTCAAAAAGACCATTGTGGGTTTGACGCCAATTCGTGAGAGCGACATTCGCAGCCAAGCGATGACCGATTTGGCACCGAAGTTGGGTGGCTTGGTTGAGTTTTATCGCAGTCCGGCACGCGTGGCTTGGACACCCACTGGCACCAACGTGCCTGACTATCCAAAGTTGGCGCAACTGTGGTGGAAGAACGTGGCACAAGCAGTGACGGGCGAAAAAACACCGCAAGGCGCGATGGATAACTTGGCCGAAGAAATGGACCAAGTCATGGGACGTTTGGAACGTGCTGGCATGGCGCAATGCGCACCTAAGCTGAATCCTAAGATGGACCCCGCCAAGTGGTTGAGCGACAAGGGGGCACCTTGGAAAAAACTTGACAATGAAAAGCCTAAAGGCGAAACCATTGCTTATGACAAGCTATTGAACGCATGGAAAGAAGGACGCGTGCGTTAAACGTTACCGCCGGGAGGTCGCTCAAATGGCGACCTCCGTTCATTGACTTGTTCTGTTAGACCATGCCTCGCCAACATTTATTTGCCAAGTTACAAGACTCTCCGCCGTTTGACATCGCTATCGTCGGGGGTGGTGCCACGGGTTTGGGGATCGCCTTGGAAGCCACCTTGCGGGGGCTGCGGGTGGTGCTTTTAGAGTCGCATGATTTTGCAAAAGGCACATCTTCACGCGCCACAAAATTAGTGCACGGTGGCGTGCGATATTTGGCGCAAGGTAATGTGAGCTTGGTGCGCGAGGCTTTGCACGAGCGTGCGGTGTTGCTGTACAACGCCCCCCATCTGGCGCAACCTATTCCGTTTGTGATGCCTTCTTACCGTTGGTGGGAAACGGTTTTTTACGGGGTGGGGCTCACGTTGTATGACCTGCTGGCTGGAAAATTCGGTCTGGGGCGAACAGAGTTTTTAAACCGAGCAGAAGTGCTGCAGCGATTGCCACAAGCGCAAGCACAGGGCTTACGTGGGGGCGTTCAATATTGGGATGGTCAATTTGATGACGCCCGCTTGGCGGTGGCTTTGGCGCGAACCGCCGCATCCAAGGGCGCTTTGTTAATCAACTATTGCCCCGTGACAGCACTCACGCATCAAAACCAACATGTGGTGGGCGTTCAATGCACAGATCAAGAAACAGGCCGTCCGTTTGATGTGCGTGCCAAATGCGTGATCAATGCCACAGGGGTCTGGGTGGATGCGCTGCGCGAGATGGACGGGGCGGCCAATGCCCTTGCGGTCAAGCCGATGGTGGCACCCAGTCAAGGGGTCCACTTGGTGGTGGATCGTGCGTTTTTGAACAGCGACCACGCGCTGTTGATTCCCAAAACTTCCGATGGGCGGGTGTTGTTCGCGGTGCCTTGGTTGGGTAAAGTGATTTTGGGAACCACCGACACACCGAGGCACGACTTGCCGCGTGAGCCGCAAGCTTTTGAGGCTGAGGTGGCGTTCATTTTGCAAGAGTCCGCGCGCTATTTGCAGCGTGCACCCAAGCGAGAGGATGTGCGCAGTGTGTGGGTGGGCTTACGCCCCTTGGTCAAACCGCAAGACGCTGACGGCAATCACACCAAAGATTTGAGCCGTGAACACACCGTGTTGATCAGCAGCAGTGGCTTGGTGACTGTGACGGGTGGGAAATGGACCACCTACCGTGCCATTGCTCAAGACGTGCTGGTACGTTGCACTCAAGCGCATTTGATCGCCCCAAAATTCAAAGAGTCACACAGCGACGCTTGCAGACTTGTAGGCGCGACCATGGGCACACAGGCCAATTTTTCGCTGATGCAAGCGGCAGGTATGCACAGCTACGGCGAAGAGCAAGCGCTTTTGATGCAGCTCCCCGGCGCGGACCATTGGCTTTCGGCGTCCCTCAGCGAAGCCATGGTGCGATTTGCCGCGCAACAGGAATTTGCCCGTACCGTGGAAGATGTGTTGGCACGTCGCTCGCGCCTATTATTTCTAGACGCGCGCCTAGCGATTGAGCTGGCGCCGCAAGTGGCTGCGATCCTCGAGAGTGAGACGAAGCAAGATGCGCAGCTCGACGACTTCCTTTATATGGCGCAGCACTACTTGCTGTGAATTCAGAGTGGCGCGTCTGGCGCTTGGCGTGACAGGCTCAAGGTCTTGGCCGCCGTGCTGGCAGCGCGCTTGTCGTCTGCACCTGCAAACTTGGAATACTTTTGCGTGATCGGCACCAACTGTGCGTAGATGCGGGGTGGGGCGGCCAAGCACTCTTCGTGCTCTAGGTAGGGGCCTTCGCCTGTGAAGTTGCTGACCAAACCACCGGCTTCGGTGATGAGCAAAGCGCCTGCGGCCATGTCCCAAGGCTTGAGGCCGAGCTCAAAGAAACCATCGCTGAAACCTGCGGCCACATAGGCCAAGTCGAGTGCGGCTGCACCGGGGCGGCGCAGACCGGCCGTGCGTTGCATGATGTCGCCCATCAGGCTGAGGTATTTGTTGAAGTCGTCACCGGGACGGAACGGGAAGCCGGTGGCCAGCAAGCACTCTTCCAAGCGGGTTCGCTTGCTCACGCGGATGCGCCGGTCGTTCATGTACGCACCACGGCCTTTGGTGGCCGTGAATAAGTCGTTGCGGGTGGGGTCGTAAATGACGGCTTGCTCTAAGCGGCCTTGCACTTGCAAAGCGATGCTCACGCAGTAGTAGGGAAAGCCGTGGATGAAGTTGGTCGTGCCGTCCAAGGGATCGATGATCCAGATGTGGTCTGCGTTGGGGTTGCCGTGTGTCGTGCCTGACTCTTCGGCCAATATGCCGTGGTCTGGGTACGCGGTGAGCAGGGTCTCGATGATGGTGCGTTCGCTGTTATGGTCAACCTCAGTCACAAAGTCGTTCACTTGCTTTTGCGAAATTCGCACAGCCTCCACGTCGAGCGCGGCGCGGTTGATGATGGCGCCGGCGGCGCGTGCAGCCTTGATGGCCACGTTGAGCATGGGGTGGATAGAAGAGGACGACATAGATTGTGTGAAGAGCTGACTCAAACGAGACGAAGATGAACGTCCGGCGATGCGGGCGGCGACAATGAACCATATTTTACGCGCTAAGACTGGCACCCCCTTCATGAAAACCCGCTTCGTATTAATAAACACCAGCCATGCTGGCAACGTGGGCGCCACAGCGCGTGCCATGAAGGTGATGGGCTTCACCGATTTGGTGTTGGTCGCGCCCCGATGGGACAACGTGCTGCGGCGTGAAGAAACCATTCAACGTGCCAGCGGCGCTTTGGATGTGTTGGCCAATGCCCGCGTTGTGCCCACCTTAGACGATGCGTTGGATGGCATGACCCACTTATGCGCCACCGCCATGACGCCCCGCGACTTTGGTCCGCCCACCTTAGAGCCACGGCCTCATTTTGCTGATTTGGTTGAGAAGCATGTCGATCACAGGAACTATGGCGTGGCATTTCTTTTTGGCTCAGAACGCTTTGGCATGCGCAATGAAGACGTGTATCGATGCCATACCTGCTTACGAATTCCCACCGATCCCAAGTTTGGCTCGCTAAATTTGGGAGCTGCAGTTCAGGTGTTGGCCTATGACTGGCGCCAAGCCTTGGGCGGGCTGGCTTCGATGCAAGATTTTGCACAAGGCGAGTCCTTTGAATTGATGCCAAGCCCCGCCAGCGCTGGCCTCGCCAGTGCGCAGGAGCTGGCCGGTTTGTTGAGCCATTGGCAGCAATCACTGACAGATATCGGATTTTTGGACCCAGAAGCGCCCAAGAAGTTGATGCCACGTTTGAACCAATTGTTCAACCGCGCACAGGTCACGCAAGAAGAAATTCACATCTTGCGGGGAATTGCCAAGGCCATGTCACAGGCGGCTGGCAAGACTGCGAATGGCCAACGATAATGAACCTCTATGTTTTCACGCCTACGCTCTGATGTTCAATGCATTTTGGACCGCGACCCCGCCGCTCGAAGCCGCTGGGAAGTGTTGACTTGCTACCCCGGTTTGCATGCGGTGCTGCTGCACCGCTTGGCACACGGCTGCTGGCACATGGGCTTGAAATGGCTGGGCCGTTTCGTCTCGCACCTTGCGCGTTGGATGACGGGCATTGAAATTCACCCTGCTGCCAAGATTGGCGAGCGCGTGTTTTTTGACCACGCCATGGGCGTGGTGGTGGGCGAGACCGCCGAAATTGGCGATGGGTGCACGATTTACCAAGGGGTGACCTTGGGCGGAACTTCCCTCTACAAAGGGGCCAAGCGGCATCCCACTTTGGGTAAAGACGTGGTGATTGGCGCAGGCGCCAAAGTGTTGGGCGGTTTCACTGTCGGCGATGGTGCCAAAGTGGGCAGCAACGCGGTGGTGACCAAGCCCGTGCCAGCGGGCGCAACAGCGGTGGGAAACCCCGCACGCATCATCCACGCCGAGGCTAAAAACCAAGAGATCAAACGTGAAGAGGCGGCTTCCAAGATGGGGTTCTCTGCATATGGCGTCACTCAAAATGACGACCCGGTGAGCCAAGCCATGCGGGGCTTGATTGACAACGCCTCGTCTCAAGAGCATCAAATCGCCTTGCTTTGGAAAGCCATTGAACAGCTCTCCACAGGCCAAGCCAAACCCAATTGCGTTCCCAGCGAAGCCGCGCGACAAGAGCACTTTGAAGCCGCACGCATGAACCAACTATTGGATTGACCATGAGATTTTTAAACGTCTACCCAAAACGCCTCAGTGCGACCTTGAACGATGAGGGGGTGTTTGAAGGGCAATTCACGTTCAATCTTGAGCAATATGGTTTGCAACTCAGCGACACCGTGTGCGACATCACCATTTCAGAAGACCCTGTGATGCGGGGGCAGTGGAAGATTTGGATGAAGCCCTTGTTTGACATCGAGATGCCCCACTTCAATCAATTTGTGGAAACTTTGAACCACTATGTGTTCGACATGTTGCATTTCGCTCCCAGTCGCAGCGCCAAGGGCAACGGCTTGCCTAGTGTGAAATTGTTTTTTGACGAGATTTACTTTGACATGTCAGGCGCTAAACCTGCGGTGCAAAAGATCTCTGGTAAAGCGCGTTAAACGCGTTTAGATTGGATGGCGGTCTTAGGTCGCCAGCCCCTGCAAAACGCATCGCGCGTTTCCATATAAGGCCCGCCAATCAAGTCGAGGCAATAGGGCACCGCAGCAAAGATGCCGTCCATCACTTGTTTGCCATCTGCATCTTTCAAGCCGCCTAAGGTTTCTTGAATCGATTTGGGTTGACCGGGTAAATTGATGATCAGGCACGCTTCGCGAATCACCGCCACTTGACGCGACAAGATGGCGGTGGGCACAAATTTCAGACTAATTTGGCGCATTTGTTCGCCAAAGCCCGGCATCTCTTTGTGGGCCACGGCCAAAGTGGCTTCGGGTGTCACGTCACGTTTGGCGGGGCCTGTGCCGCCCGTGGTCAAGACCAAGTCACACCCCGCATTGACCAGCTCGATCAGTGTTTGGCTGATGGTGGCTTGTTCGTCGGGAATGAGGCGTTCGACATACGCAATGGGGTTGTACAAAGCTTGGCCCAGCCAATCGCGCAAAGCGGGGAGACCTTTGTCTTGGTAGACGCCGCTGGATGCCCGGTCGCTGATCGACACGATGCCCACTTGGATGGTGTCGCAACGCGCATCGGGTGTGGGCAAAGCGGCGCCGTTCATGGTTTGTAGACCTCGTTGTCTTCTTCAGGTGTGTGCTGCACGTCTTCGATTTGGTTTAAGTGTTCTTTGACGAGTTGAAAAATTTCGCGGTACGAACGGCTTTGACGCGGCAGCAAACCTTTGGCGATGTCGGCCTTGGTGGTGGCATCGTCTTTTCGGGCCTGGCGCACCAAAGCGCGCAGCTGTTGGCTGTCGGTGTTGGGGTACTCGTCCATCCAGGCTTGCACGGCGCTGTCGTCGGCCAACAGGCGGTCGCGCCAGCTCTCGGCCAAGTGCAAGGCCAAGGTGTCACGGGTGCTGCCCATGCGTTGTTCGTTCAACGCGTCTTTGACGGCTTCAATGGACGCTTCGCTGAGCTTGCGCATGAGTTTGCCCACGTACTGCATTTGACGGCGCTTGCCTTCAAAGTTGGTGATGCGGCGTGCTTCGGCCAGTGCTTCGCGCAGCTGGTCGGTCATGTGGCCTTGGCTATTTAGGCGTGCGATTAATTCGCTGCGCAGGGTGAGTAATTCCACGCCGAGGTCTTGGCGGTCGTCACTGTCTTTTTTGCGGTCGGTGCGGCTGAGGCCTTCGGTGCCTTTGAGTTCGGCTTTGAGTTCGAGGTCGAGTTCGCTGCCTTCAGCGACAAATTGACCTCGGACGAAGTAACCTTTTTTGGGTTTACGTGACATAAATGGGGGCTTTTTAGGGTCGGTTTGCCCTTCAAAACAAAGGGAAACGCACTGGCAAGTATCATAGCCTTCGATATGACCAAAGCCCTTAAAAACAAAGCCTCCGTTCACACGCCAGCCCAAGGGTTCAGCTACAGCCGCGATCACTTCGAGTCGCTCGTGGACGCGGCCTTGAAGCACGCCAAAAAGCTGGGGGCGACCGATGCCGGCGCCGATGCGTCTGAGGGCTGCGGTTTGAGCGTGTCGGTTCGCAAAGGCGAGCTGGAAAACGTGGAGCGCAATCGCGACAAATCGCTGGGCGTGACGGTGTACTTAGGCCACCGCCGAGGCAATGCCAGCACGTCTGATTTCTCGCAAGATGCCATTGAGCGCACCGTGCAAGCGGCTTACGACATTGCCCGCTTCACCGCGGAAGACCCTGTGGCTGGCTTGCCTGACGAAAAAGACATTGCCAAACACCACCCCGATCTGGATTTGTTCCACCCCTGGCCTATTACCAGTGCCGACGCAGCCACCATCGCCTTGCGCTGCGAGGCAGCGGCCATGCAAACCGACAAGCGCATCACCAACAGCGAAGGCGCTGCGGTGTCGGCGCAGCAAAGCCATTTTTTCAGCGCGCACACCCATGGCTTTCGGGGTGGCTATGCCAGCTCTCGACACAGCATTTCGGTGGCGCCTATCGCTGGCAAGGGCGATGGCATGCAGCGCGATGCGTGGTACAGCTCCATGCGCAGCGCGGATGATTTGTCTTCGCCCGAGTCCATTGGCCGATATGCCGCTGAGCGTGCGCTGAGCCGTTTGAAGTCGCGCAAGATCGCCACCATCGAATGCCCCGTGTTGTTTGAAGCGCCTGTGGCAGCGGGCTTGTTGGGTGGCTTTGTGCAAGCCGTCAGCGGTGGCGCGCTTTACCGCAAGACCACGTTTTTGCTGGATTCACTTGGCAAGCGCGTGTTCCCCAAACACATCGATATTTCGGAAGACCCGTTTGTTTTGCGTGGCAAAGGCAGCTCACCGTTTGATGACGAAGGTGTGACCACCCGCGCGCGTCGTGTCGTGGATGCGGGGCGCGTCGAAGGCTACTTCTTGAGCAGCTACACCGCCCGCAAACTGGGCATGGCGACCACCGGTAACTCGGGTGGTTCGCACAACTTGGTGATGTCCTCGCGTCTCACGCAAAGCACGGACGACCTCGAGGCTATGTTGCAAAAGCTGGGCACAGGCTTGTTTGTGATTGAGCTGATGGGCCAAGGCGTGAATTATGTGACGGGCGATTACTCACGGGGCGCGAGCGGCTTTTGGGTGGAGAACGGTCGCATTGCGTACCCGGTGCAAGAAATCACCATCGCGGGCAACATGAAAGACATGTTCCAAGGTATTCAAGCCATTGGCGCAGATGCCTACAACATGGGAGCCAAGACAATTGGTTCCGTGCTCATCAACCGCATGAAAGTCGCGGGCAGTTAAGTCCGCTTGCTGCGTAACAGGCGTCTAAGCTCAGGCGATTGAATCGAGGCCACGTCAAACGCGGGGACGTCTAATGCGTCGTTCACCGCCTTCTCTAGAAAGCGAACGGTTTCTTGGTTCACGGTTTCACGCTCGTTGTCGACGGTGATCATGTGATAACTGTCGCCAAGGTAGATGATCTCTTTGTTGGCAGAACGGATGCGGTCGTACGCCCATTCGGCATTGCGCATGTGCACGGTTTCGTCATCGGCTGCGTGGATGAACAACGTGGGGCAATCGATCAAGCCCACTTTTTTCCGCGTTTCTTTGATGAGGGCGCGCCCCTCAGACACGTATTTAAAGGGCAAGTAATCAGCCCCCGATTCTGAAATGTGGTTGGTTTGCATGGCACGTTTGATCATGGCGCGCATCTCAGGATTTTTTACGCCGAAAGGTTCTGCCTCGGCATAACGGTAACGGTTGGCAAAAGGCAGCCAGCTCGCAAAGTTGAGCAAAAAGCTATACCAAGGAATGGCCCAGCCGTCGTAGGCCAGTGCGGTGGAGAGCAGCACCATGCTGGTGATGTGCTCTCGTTGCGCCAAGGCCATGGCCAAGGTGGCACCCATGGACAGGCCAACCACGGAGACGGTGGTGTACTGCAAGCGCAAATCCCACAGGTACTGCTGGGCGTGTTGTAACCAGTCTTCCCAGTCGCCGCACTCGGTTCCGAACGCATAGTGAGGAATATTGGGCACAAAAACAGAGAATCCGGCCAAGTGCAAATCTTTGGCAAGCCTAGACAGTTCTAGGGGACTGGCACCCAGCCCATGTAACATCAAGACGCAATGTTCCCCGCCCACGAGGTCAATGTCTTGTTGTGGCTTTATAGATTGATTCATGCGTATTCAAAATTCCAAATCGTGGGTGAAGTATTCATGGCGCTCGGCAGTGCTCGGTAGTGCTGCGCTTTTGTTCAGCGCATTCATCGTTCGCGATGCCTTGCAGTCGCTGATTGAGCCTTATGCGCCATTTCACTTTTTCATCGTAGCATGCCTCTTCATCGCCTACCTCTATGGTTACAAACTGGCGCTGGTGGCAACGTGGATCAGCGCTTTGACGGGTAGTTTTTTCTTTGTCAAACCCTATTTCACACTCGGTCCTGCGGCGGTGACGGATGTGATTCAGTTTGTCAATTTTGCCTCGGTGACGTTGATCTCTATTTTCATCATCGAGAAGTTACAACGAACGATTTATGCGCGACAAATGGTTTTAAAAATCATGGCGTCACGTCACAAAATTTCACTGCAACGTGAAAATGATCGACTTTATTTTTCGAAAAAAAGCAACGAAGCTTGGACGATTCTTGAAGAGATGTTGACGTCATTTGACGATCTCATCTTGCTCCAATTTGGTGGGGCGAGTGTCAAGTTAGAGCCCCTGTTTTTTGCGCTGGCGAAAAACGGTCACACGTCGCTAAAGCAAGAAGAGTGGCAAACCTTTGTCCATCCGGATGATTTAGCTTTTTTGCTCGTCCAATTGGCGAAGCCTGTGGTGCGTTCTAACAGCGCATCTGTTTTTACGCTGCGCTTTATTGCTGACGCGGATGCCACCCCACACCGGGTTCAACTGGAGTCGTTTACCTTTCTCGGCAAGCCCTTGAAAATTTTGCGTCTTGCAAATGACGCTTAAGCACATGCCTCGTCTCTTTTGGTCTCTCCTGCTTCTGTGCCCTTTGTCTGCTTACGCAGCCGAAGGGGAGGGTATGCCAGACAAGTTGGAAGTCACCGCGGGTATGAGTCGCACCAGTCAATCATTGCTGCATGGCGTGTTAGTGACTTACAAGAGTGACCCGACGCTGAACATCACTTATGAAACATCCAAAGGCTTTGCCAGCGTACAAAACGGCGTCGGTGTGTGGCTGGTGCGTGATGAGCAGCTGAAGGCCGGGGTTTCCGTCAATTACATGATGGGCCGCCAAGAAAAGGCTGACCCGCGCTACGCAGGCATGGGCCGCGTCGCGGGTTCCGCCATGAGTTACGTCTGGGGCGAATGGCAGCCCATCCAAGATGCCGTCACTTTGTACGGCAACGTGGGCAGTTCATGGCAATCCGCCAGCGGCACGCTCGCACAGTGGGGTGCCACGATTGGCTTTCCGGTGATGGGCCGTGTGAATGGGTTTGTGGATGTGTCTCGCTACTGGGCGAGCCAAAGTTATGTGCAGCAGTATTACGGCGTGACGCCCAGCCAGCGGGCTACCTCAGGCTACAGCGTGTTCACGCCGCGTAGCGCGGGCACCTTGTATGCCAATGCCCAAATAGGCTTGGCCATTGAGGTGGACCGCGATACAGATTTGATCGCGGCCTATGGCACCTCAACGGCCAGTGGAATGTTGATGGGCAGCCCCTTGCTCAACCAAAAATCGCAGGCCATGTCTGCCTTGGTGTTGAACAGACGCTTTCACTGACGCCTGAATTAGCCTGCGAGTGCGGCTTTTACGGCAGCAGACACCAAACCCATATCGGCTTTGCCAGCCAATTGCGCTTTCACAGCGCCCATGACTTTGCCCATGTCGCCAGGACCCGCTGCACCGACTTCAGCCACGATGGCTTTGACAGCGGCCGTGATTTCTTCTGCGCTCAAACGCTGAGGCAAGTACACCTCCAGCACTTTGATTTCTGCGCTCTCCACATCGGCCAAATCTTGGCGTTGTGCGGATAGGTAAGCCGCCACCGAGTCTTTGCGTTGCTTGATGAGTTTGTCGACGATGGCGATCACCATGGCGTCGTCCAACTCCACGCGTTCGTCGACTTCTTTTTGTTTCATCGCGGCTTGCAGCAAGCGGATGGTGCCCAAGCGCACGCTGTCTTTGGCGCGCATGGCGGTTTTCATGTCTTCGGTGATGTGTGCTTTGAGGCTCATGGTGTGCTCCTGAATCGCTGTGTGAAAAGTTGTTCGAAAAAAAAGCCCGCTGAGGCGTCCCTAGCGAGCTTTTTTGAGGGCAGAGGCTGCTTAGTACAGCTTCTTGGGCAACTGCATGCTGCGGATGCGCTTGTAGTTGCGTTTCACGGCTGCTGCTTTTTTGCGTTTGCGTTCAGCCGTTGGCTTCTCGTAGAACTCGCGAGCGCGCAAGTCGGTCAACAGACCCAATTTTTCAATGGTGCGCTTGAAGCGACGCAGGGCTACGTCAAACGGTTCGTTTTCTTTTACACGGATGGTGGTCATTACCAAAGTTTCCAAATATTTTGCAGTCAGAGGGTGCCAAGGAAGATCGTGCCTGAGCGCCATGCCTGCGGTGTTCCCCAACATTAAGTTGATCAGGCCGTTGGGGGTTTGCCAGCAAAGACCAAAATTATAGCGACTAAACCGCCGGTTTCAAACGCGCACCCAAGGCTTTTGCGCATGCATGGCCGCTAGCCCATGCCCACTGGAAGTTGTAGCCCCCCAGCCAGCCCGTGATGTCCACCACTTCGCCAATGAAATACAGGCCCGGTTGCTTGGATTCCATGGTTTGCTGCGACAAATCACGCGTGTCCACGCCGCCCACGGTGACTTCCGCCTTTTTGTAGCCCTCGGTGCCGGTGGGGGTGAGCGGCCAAGCGCTGAGGCGCTGTGCCAAAAGGCTCAGGGCTTTGTCGCTGGCTTCCATCACGGGGCGTTGCCACGCGGGGTCTTGGCTGGCCCAGGTGTCGGCCAAGCGCGAGGGCACCCAAGTGTTCAATTCGTTGGCGATGCGCTTTTTGGACTGCTGTTTGGCCGCCATCAACGCCTCTTGCAGGTCGATCTCGGGGGCGAGGTTGATGCGCAGGTCCGTACCTGCTTGCCAGTAGCTAGAGATTTGCAGCACACCCGGGCCAGACAATCCGCGGTGGGTGAAGAGCAAATCTTCGTCAAAGCTTTGTAGGTTTTTCTTGGTGCCTGTCTCAATGCGCACAGGCAGCGAGAGTCCCGACAGCTGCGCATAAGGCGCCCAAGCTTTGTCGTCAAAGGTGAGAGGTACCAAGCCCGGACGCGGCTCTACTACGCGCAAGTTGAATTGCTTGGCCAGTCGGTAGCCAATGTCGGTCGCGCCAATTTTAGGAATGGACAAACCACCGGTCGCGACCACAACTGCCGCTGCGTGTACTGTGCCTTGGCCAGTGTCCACCTCATAGTGCTGCGCCTCGGGGACCGCATCTGAGTACCGAATGCCTTTGAGGCTGCAAGGCTGCCAGCGGGTCACGCTGCCGCCACTGGCTGATCCATTGCATTCAGCCAGCAACATTTGAATCAAGTCTTCGGCAGAGCGGTCGCAAAACAGCTGGCCTTTGTGCTTTTCGTGAAATGGGATGTGGTGTTTTTGCATGAGCGCCACAAAGTCTTTTGGCGTGTAGCGCGATAGGGCGCTGCGGCAAAACTGCGGGTTCTCACCCAAAAAGTGTTTGTGCGGTGCGCGCACATCGAGCTCGCGGTTGGTGAAGTTGCTGCGGCCGCCGCCTGAGATGCGAATTTTCTCGGCTACTTTCTCGCTGTGGTCCAGCACCAGCACTTGCAAACCTTGTTGTGCGGCGACGCCTGCACAAAACAACCCGGCAGCACCGGCACCCACAATCACAACGTCAAAGGTTTTCATGCGGCAATTTTAGTTGGAGCATGCTTTGATAGCGTGTTCGCAGAAAGTTCCTGAGCTAAGGTTTGGCCAGTTTCAGCCCACCGCTACTTGAAGCGACGTTGCGTTTTGTATCGCCAACAACCCCTTGAACACATCACCCACCACGATGACCGACGGACTAGCCAATTCCTCGCGAACCAGGGTGTCGTGCAAATGTTGCAACGCACACAGCACATGGCGCTGCGTCGGCAGGCTTATTTGGTGAATCACCGCCACGGGTGTGCTCGCACGCATGCTTTGTAGCAGCGCATTTTGTAAATGCGCCGCGCCGCTCACGCCCATGTAAATGACTAAGGTGAGTTTGGCTTGTTGCGCGGTTTGACCCAGTGCCGCCCAGTCCACACTGTCGGCTGCGCCTTGTTTGGCGTGACCGGTGATGAACACCACGCCATGCGCGTGTTCGCGATGGGTGAGGGGAATGCCTAAAGATGTCACGCCTGCGAGTCCAGAGGTGATGCCGTTGACAACCGTCACCGCAATGCCTTGGGCTTGCAGGTTTTCCACCTCTTCACCGCCACGACCAAAGATGAAGGGGTCGCCGCCTTTGAGGCGCACCACGGTTTCGCCGGCCAGCGCTTCTTGCGCCATGAGTTTCTCAATGAACGCTTGCGGGGTGGATTTGCAGCCACCGCGCTTGCCCACTTGGATGATGCGCGCTGTTGGTGAAGCATGGGCGATGATGGCGTCGCTCACCAAGTCGTCCACCAACAATACAGTGGCTGAGGCAATGGCTTTGACGGCTTTGAGTGTCAACAATTCCGGATCGCCCGGGCCTGCGCCGACCAAGGTGACGTGTGCTTGTGTGAGGTGTGTGTGTGGCATGTTTTAGAGTGCGAGGGCCTGCAACACAGCCTGTACTTGTTTGGCCAGAGGGGCGGGTACGGGCAATTCACCTTGGAGCACGGCTTGTGCGTAGCGTGCGGTGCTGGCCGCATCAATGTCGGTGGGCAGCTCTGGCAATTGGATGAGTGAGCCTGTCTGTGCTTCGACCAAGCGGGTTCGTGTGCCGTGCACAAAGGCATCCATCTGAGGCGTGCGGCGTGCATCCGCCACCACTTCGCCTTCGGTGCCCCGCAGCAGCAGGGCGCGTGCGCCTGTCAGTTCAAACGTCGCTGCCATTGACAAGGCATATTCGGGGTGGGTGTAGCTGCTGACCAGCAAAGCATCGGCTGCCGAGGTGGGGTTTATCAATTTCACTAAACTGTGCGCTGGGTTGCGCAAACCGACCACGCGGCGCACATCGAGCAAGCGTTTCAAGCCCGCACACAGCACCTCGGTGGGCGCAAACACCACCTCGCTCGCTTTCACAGCGCGCGATTGTGTGAGGGCTTCTACGCCCATGGCGTGCAGTACTTCTTGACTGGTGATGCGGCCGGATTCTGTCGCCGTGCCATGTAGAACCACCGCCAAACCCTCGCGAGCGAGCAGGTGTGCCAATAAGGGGGTGAGCACAGGCAGCTTGCGTGCCCCGTTGTAGCTGGGCAGAACCACGACGGGGCCGAGGGCGCTGATGGGTTGCAAGCGTTGGTGCGCGGCGTCAAGAAAACCCGCCATTTCTTCTGGCGTTTCGCCTTTGATGCGCATGGCGATGCAAAACGCGCCTAGCTCTAAATCAGACACTTGGCCATCCAAGACCAGGCCCATCAAGTCTGCGGCTTGCAGGCGTGTCAGCGCGCGCGCGCCATCGCGTCCGCGGCCTATGTCTTTGATGTAGTGACTGATGCTCATGCTTGGATTGTCTCGCAGGCTAGATAACCTGTAGCTATAAGGCCAATCTGGTGCTTGTTTCGCTTGCCGTTCTGATGGAATTCACGCAGGTGCTACAAAAGCGCTGCTAATAAGCATTGAGATCGTTAATGGTGTTTATGACGAAAATGTCATTTCTGATGTTTTAATAATCTACGCAGACCCCTTGAGAATGGCGTTGTATCCAGCACAAAGGCGGAGTAAGTTGAAAATTTTGTTGATTGAAGACGAGGCCAAGATCGCCGAGTTTGTTGTCAAAGGACTGTCTGCCGCTGGCTACGACGTGACACATGTGGACGATGGCGAGCAAGGGCTTGCTGCCACCTTGTCTGGCGAACACGATTTGGTGATCTTGGATGTGATGCTACCCAAGCTCAATGGGTTTGACCTTTTGCAGCAAGTCAGAGCGTTGGGGCACACCTTGCCGGTCATCATCCTCAGCGCCAAAGTGGATTTGCCTGACCGTTTGATGGGTTTTGAGATGGGGGCAGATGACTACTTGCCCAAACCTTTTTTTGTGGAAGAGTTGGTGGCGCGTATCAAAGCCGTGATGCAGCGCAAGATGCCCGAGCAAGTGCAGCAAATCAGCGTGAGCCATCTCACCTTGGATGTGGTGAGCCATAAAGTGCAGTGGTGTGGTGTGACGGCTGTGCTGAGCCAGCGCGAGTTCAGTTTGTTGGCGTTTTTGATGCGTTCACCGGAGCATATTTTTTCTAGGCAGCAGATCCTTAAGCACGTGTGGGAAATTAACTTTGATCCCGAAACCAATGTGGTGGATGTGTGCGTGCGTCGCATCAAACTCAAGCTAGAGCGGGGCAGTGGTGGGCAGCCATCTCCGATTGAGTCTGTACGCGGTGTGGGTTACCGATTGCGCGTGGAGGTTTGAGGCATGAAAAAGTCATTCAAAGTGCGTTTGTTCCTGCACGTGGTTTTGATCGCGGCTGCTGTGATTTTTGTGAACCGTTTGGTCGGACAGTACTTTTTAACCGATCAGCTGCAAACCCGTATCCATCAAGAAATGGGCGTGGCATTGACGACATGTGTGGATCATTTTGAGGATCGCGAGGAATTTGTCAGCTGCTTCAAGGCGCTCGAAAAAGGCAGCTTATTCAGCAATATCTCAGATTTTTATGTGTTGTGTGATGGTACGAAGGGCGCCGCACAGTCTGGCGAGACTGCCATTTGTCAGCCGCTGCTAACAGATAGCGATTTTTGGCGCGGCCATGACGTTTCGCGCCAGGGCGGTGTTGAGCTTGCTGAAGACTGGGTGGGGCCGCAGCATTGGTATGCGGTCCGCTTTGAAAATCGTTTGCAAGGGCCGGAAGTCTGGTTGCCCGAGCCCCAAATTCATGCGCTGATGCTGCGGGTTTGGGCGCTACGCGACCGCAATACGATCTATGTGCTGCCGACCTTGATTGCCATGCTATTGGCACTGACACTGTACTTAACCTACGTGATGATGCGTCCTATCACATCGATTCAAAATAATATTTCGAAATTAACAGCAACCAATCTGGATCAATCGATTGTTTTGCTCGCGCCCTACCAAGAGTTTGAAAAGTTGGTGCAAGTGTTTGATGACTTGCGCATTCGCTTGAATGACAGCTTTATCAAGGCGCGCCGTTTTGCGTCTGACGCGTCGCACGAGTTGCGCACCCCACTTACCATTTTGAGGGGCAATGTTGAGCGATTGATTCACGACTTACCCATGAACTCAGAGGCGCAAGTGCGCATGCGAAACATGGGCGATGAGGTGGAGCGCTTGATTGAAATTACCGAAAAACTCTTGCTCCTCTCGCGCGCAGATGCCAATAGTTTGTTGCAAGAGTTGACGGACGTGAACTTGAGTGATTGGCTGACGCGGCTGATCAAGGATTCGCACTCGTTTCAATCCAGTTTGAAACTCACCAGCACCATTGCGCCGAATGTGATTTGGCGCTGCGATAAAACTTTGGTGCATCAGCTGATTTACAACCTGTACGCAAATGCGGTGAACTACAACAAGCCCCAAGGTTGGATTCATTTCAGCCTCAAGCAGGCGCAGGGGCGCTTTGAATTAACGATTGAGAATTCAGCTGTCGACATTCCTCAGGACATCAGCGAACGCGCGTTTGATCGCTTTTACCGGGGTGATGCATCTCACACCCGTCAAGTCGATGGTTTAGGTTTGGGTTTGAGTATTTGTTTGGAAATTGCCAAATTGCACCAGGCCACGTTGTCCTTGGCTGCGACGGATCGGCAAACAGTGCTCGCGACATTGGCTGCCCCTTTGCAGCGCGTCGTTTAAGTGGGTACTTGATGACGAAAGCGTCATCATCGATGTCTATGACGGAGATGTCACCCAAAAATTTGATCGTTTGATTACCGTGGCGCATGGCCGCCGCAAACCCTCAAACGCATCTTTTAGAAACCCTAGAAAACAACATTGGATTAGCTGCTGGTATCGGCGGGTCTGAAGAGATTTTTTTGACGCCTTATTTGGCCCTCGCCTGTAGCTTGCTCTACATGATGGCCTCTGACGGGGAGATTGAGGCGGCAGAAAGCAGTCAACTCCAAGCGGTGCTGGGCGGGGATGAGGCGGTGCTCAGCTACGCCTTGCGTTATGTGCAATCGGTTCCTGTTGAGAAGTTCTATGCGACAGCCCCTGAGCTGCTGAGCACCAAAGATAAGTGGTGCATTCTGACCAACGTGTGCGATGCTTTGCTGTCAGACGGGCACGCCGATCGTGCAGAGTTGGCACTGTTTGCACAGCTCAGTCAGGCGTTTGGCGTGCGCGAAGCGCAGTTCGAGCCCTATTTCAAAATACTAGCGCTCAAAAATGACAAGTCTGTTTTGGGCCGTTACACGGGCGTCAAGGAGGAGCGTCAGCCGATGACGCCGCACTTTGCCTTGGCCATTGCCTTGCTTTACATGTTGACGGCTGATGGCGTGATTGGCGTGCAAGAGGTGGGTCAACTCGAGGCTGTCATTGGTGAGTTTGAGGGCCTGCAAAATGCAGCACTCAAGTACGTGCGCTCGGTGAAGTTGAAGCAGTTTTTAGATGAAGCTGCCGCTTTGTTGAAGACAGAGCAAAAACTCTACATCTTGGCGAATGTGTGTGACGCCATGCTGTCGGATGGCGAGGTTGCACGCCTAGAAGACAAGCTCTTTATGAGCATGATGACGGCATTTGGGTTCACAGAAAAAACATTTGCACGTTATTTGAAAGTGCTTGAGACCAAAAATTTCAAACCCTTTGATACCAGTGCATTTAAAAATCGCGTCATTCATGACCGTGTTTTGCTTGAAGAGGATGCGCAAGGCGTCTCGAGTGGCTTGCCAGACGCAGCCAATCAAGGCGTATGGGTGGGGGCCACAGGCGATGCCCAAATGAGCCAGTTCATTGCGCGCACCATGCAAGACAACATCCAAAGTGTTTCAGATGACTTTGGAAGTCAAAGCAACGTGGTGAAAGTGGGACTGAATGCGACAGACGGTTTCAACTTGCAAAAAATCCAGACCGATGCGTCAGGTCCTCACCACCAAGTGATTGACATCGATCGACCTGAGGTGAATACACAAGCGATCCATGCGGACGCTGCGGATGTGCACCGCGAAACGCTAGACCCTGAAGTTCGGATGCAAAACGTTTATGAGGTGTTGCAAGAGGTCGGACGTCGATTAGATCGATTTGAAGTGGATCATTTCCAATTTCTAGAAATTGGACGCAAGCAAAAATTCACAGACGAATTCGTGTTGATTGACGATGACGCCTCGTCTAGCAATCGACAGCTGGCCGAGGCGTCATACGCCAGGATGGGGCTTGACGTGGGGGTAGCTAAAACAACGGATGCAGCCACGGATAAGGCGATCGATGAAGAGGTGGGTGTGGTCGATTCAGAGCGCAAAGCCGTTGCGCCTGCGCTTGAGAGTTGCACGTTTGGCGAAGCTGCTGACTCAAAAGAAGATGAAGCCAGCGACAACGACGCGCAAAGTAAACGCTTTGCCAGCGCAAGCTTGCTCGATGGTTCTGCCATGTGGATGCATCGCAGGCGCGGTTTTGCGTATGTGCAGTTGCTGGTCGCGGCATTGAGCATCGTGTTTGCTGCGCCGATTGAGACGCGAACGGCGCTGGGGCGTGGATTTGCAGGACCTTTGATCAAAGCGGTGTCCACCACATAAACTTAGCGGCTTATGTTGATCCTCGGTATTGAATCTTCTTGTGACGAAACAGGTGTGGCGCTGGTCCGGTTGGACGGGCAAGCGCTACCTACCCTGTTGTCGCACGCCCTTTACAGCCAAGTGGCCATGCACGTAGCCTATGGCGGGGTGGTGCCTGAGTTGGCCAGTCGTGACCACATCCGTCGCGTGATCCCGTTGGCGCGCGAAGTGATGGCTGATGCCAAGCACGATCTGCAAGACATCGATGTGGTGGCCTACACCCGTGGCCCCGGTTTGGCTGGCGCCTTGTTGGTGGGCGCAGGCGTGGCTTGCGCTCTGGGGGCGGCCTTGGGTAAGCCTGTGCTGGGCGTGCACCATTTAGAAGGCCACTTGTTGTCGCCATTTTTGAGTGAAGACCCACCCGAATTCCCGTTTGTGGCGTTGTTGGTGTCTGGCGGCCACACGCAGCTGATGCGGGTGGACGGCGTGGGTCGCTACGCGTTGCTGGGCGAAACCATTGACGACGCGGCGGGGGAGGCTTTTGATAAGTCGGCCAAGCTCATGGGCTTGGGCTACCCCGGTGGGCCAGCGCTGTCGAAACTGGCCGAACAGGGGGATCCCGCAGCTTTCAAACTGCCTCGCCCTTTGCTGCACAGTGGCAATTTAGATTTTTCATTTGCGGGCCTCAAAACGGCCGTGATGACCCAAGCCAAAAAGTTGGGCGATGAATTAGAAGCCCGAAAAGCCGATTTGGCGGCGTCTACCGAAGCGGCCATCGTCGAGGTGTTGCTGAAAAAATCGCTCACTGCCTTGCGCGAAACAGGCTTGAAGCGCTTGGTGGTGGCTGGCGGCGTGGGTGCCAACCGCCATTTGCGCGAGCAGCTCAACGCCGCTTGCCAGCGCCAAGGGGTGCGCGTGCATTACCCCGAACTGCATTTGTGCACCGACAACGGCGCCATGATTGCCATGGCCGCAGCCATGCGCCTGCAAAGCGGCGAGGGCGGCATGGCCCAAGCCCAGCCGCGCTACAGCTTCGATGTCAAGCCGCGCTGGCCGTTGGCTGACCTGGCCTAACTGAGGGCCGGCTGTCCTTTAGGGCCGGTCAGCGTTGCGCCTGCTATACTCTACTGGCTTTACCTTTTGGGTCAAGCACAGCACGTTCCACCAACTTCCAAGGTGCAACGCAAGTCAAATATTTAAGGAAAAAACCATGTTGACAGCAAAAATTGCCGAAGTCGTCAAAGACAACGCACGCGCCGCAGGCGATACAGGTAGTCCAGAAGTCCAAGTGGCTTTGTTGACCGCACGTATCAACGAACTCACCCCTCACTTCAAACAACACGCCAAAGACCACCACGGTCGTCGCGGTTTGTTGCGCATGGTGAGCCGCCGTCGCAAATTGCTCGACTACCTCAAGTCGAAGAACTTTGACCGTTACGCTGCTCTGATCGCCAAGCTTGGCCTGCGCAAGTAATCGTTAAATTTCTAGCGATAAACGCCTGAGTTTTCAAAAAGCTCAGGCGTTTTGCACTTTTAAAACCGCATTTTCATCACCGGCAAGACAACGAGGCGCAGATTCGAAAGCTGTGTCATTCCAAAAAAGCGCCAACTTTTCTGGAATGGCATCGTGTACTGCACCAGGTTCTGCCAAATTTCATAAGGAAAACACATGTCAATTTTCAATAAAGTCACCAAGACATTCCAATGGGGCCAACACACGGTCACCATGGAAACCGGCGAAGTTGCGCGCCAAGCTGGCGGCGCTGTGCTCGTCAATATGGACGACACCGTGGTGTTGGCCACTGTCGTGGGTTCGAAGATCGCCAAAGCGGGCCAAGACTTCTTCCCCTTGACCGTTGACTACATCGAGAAAACATACGCTGCAGGCAAAATCCCTGGCAGCTTCTTCAAGCGCGAAGCCAAGCCCAGCGAGCACGAGACATTGACCAGCCGTCTGATCGACCGCCCCATCCGTCCCTTGTTCCCAGAAGGTTTCTACAACGACGTGCACGTGGTGATTCACACCGTGTCGTTGAACCCAGAGGTGGATGCTGACATCGCTGCGTTGATCGCTGTGTCGGCTGCTTTGAGCATTTCTGGCATTCCTTTCAACGGCCCCATCGGTGCTGCGCGCGTGGGTTACATCAACGGCGAATACGTCTTGAACCCAGGTCAAACACAACGCAAAGACAGCCAGATGGACCTCGTGGTCGCTGGCACCGAAGCGGCTGTGTTGATGGTGGAGTCTGAAGCCCAACAGTTGTCAGAAGAAATCATGTTGGGTGCTGTGGTGTTCGGCCACGCGCAAGGCAACATCGCGATCAACGCCATTCACGAATTGGTGCGCGACGCTGGCAAGCCAGCTTGGGATTGGTCTGCACCTGCCAAGGATGAGCCACTGATTGCCAAGGTCACCGCACAAGCCGAAGACAAGCTGCGCGCTGCTTACCAAATTCGCAACAAACAAGCCCGTACCCATGCTTGCCGTGAGGCCTACGGTGCTGTGATGGCTGGTTTGAAAGCGGACGGCGTTGAGTTTGACGCGGTCAAAGTTGAAAACATGTTGTTCGACATCGAAGCGCACATCGTGCGTAGCCAAATCTTGGCAGGTGAGCCACGCATCGACGGTCGCGACACACGCACGGTGCGTCCTATCGAAATCCGTAACAGCGTGCTGCCACGCACCCACGGTTCAGCCTTGTTCACACGCGGCGAGACCCAGGCCTTGGTGGTCACCACCTTGGGTACCGAGCGCGATGCACAACGCATCGACGCCTTGGCCGGTGAGTACGAAGACCGCTTCATGATGCACTACAACATGCCTCCCTTTGCCACTGGCGAAGTGGGTCGCATGGGCTCCACTAAGCGCCGCGAAATCGGCCACGGCCGTTTGGCCAAGCGTGCTTTGATCGCCGTGTTGCCAAGCAAAGAAGAGTTCCCATACACCATGCGCGTGGTGTCTGAAATCACGGAATCCAACGGTTCTTCATCCATGGCTTCGGTCTGCGGCGGCTGCTTGTCCATGATGGACGCTGGCGTGCCTATGAAAGCACACGTGGCCGGTATCGCTATGGGCTTGATCAAAGACGGCAACCGTTTTGCTGTGTTGACCGACATCTTGGGTGACGAAGATCACTTGGGCGATATGGACTTCAAAGTGGCCGGTACGACCAACGGTATTACCGCTTTGCAAATGGACATCAAAATCCAAGGCATCACCAAAGAAATCATGCAAGTGGCATTGGCTCAAGCCAAAGAAGCGCGCATGCACATCTTGGACAAGATGCAAGCTGCGATGGGCGAAGCTAAGACCGAAGTGTCTGACTTTGCACCTAAGTTGTTCACCATGAAGATCAACCCCGAGAAAATTCGTGACGTGATTGGTAAAGGCGGCGCCACCATTCGTGCGCTGACTGAAGAAACTGGTTGCCAAATCAACATCGAAGAAGACGGCACCATCACCATTGCCGCGACCGATGCGACAAAAGCTGAAGAAGCTAAAAAGCGCATTGAGCAAATCACGGCTGAAGTCGAAATCGGCAAAGTCTACGAAGGCCCCATCACTAAGATTTTGGACTTCGGTGCCTTGGTCAACTTGTTGCCAGGCAAAGACGGTTTGCTGCATATCAGCCAGATCGCACACGAGCGCGTCGAGAAAGTCACTGACTACCTCAGCGAAGGTCAAATCGTGCGCGTGAAAGTGCTCGAGACTGACGAAAAAGGTCGCGTGAAGTTGTCGATGAAAGCGTTGATGGACCGCCCACAAGCAGACCACGCGCACGACGTTGCGCCACAAGCCTAAGTCACAAGGCTGAATGCGGTCGCGCACATGATGCATATCGTTGAAATCACAACGCCCGGCGCCCCTGAGGTGCTGCGTCCTGCCCAGCGGCCTGTGCCGCAGGCGGGTGCCGGTGAGTTGCTGATTCGTGTCAGCGCCAGTGGCGTCAATCGCCCTGACGTGTTGCAGCGAACTGGCAACTACCCCGTGCCAGTTGGCGCATCGGATGTGCCGGGTCTTGAGGTTGCCGGTGTCATCGAATCAGGTGATGCGGCGGCGTTGGCGGCTGCTGGCCTGAAGGTGGGCGACCGTGTGTGTGCCTTGGTGGCTGGCGGCGGTTATGCGCAGTATTGCGTAGCGCCTATTGCTCAATGCTTGCCTGTGCCCAATGGTTTGAGTGATGTCGAAGCGGCTTCATTGCCTGAGACATTTTTTACTGTGTGGAGCAATGTGTTTGACCGTGGGCATTTGCAGGCGGGTGAAACATTGCTGGTGCAAGGAGGCTCAAGCGGCATTGGCGTGACAGCGATTCAAATGGCAAAGGCCATGGGCGCGACGGTCATCGTGACCGCAGGCAGCGACGAAAAATGCGCAGCCTGCGTGGCGTTGGGCGCAGACCATGCCATCAACTACAAAACCCACGACTTCGCCGCCGAGGCCATGCGCCTGACCAGTGGTAAAGGTGTGGATGTGGTGCTCGACATGGTCGCTGGCGACTATGTGGCGCGTGAAGTGGAATGCTTGGCAGAGGATGGCCGTTTGGTCATCATCGCGGTGCAAGGCGGCGTCAAAAGTGGCTTTAATGCCGGACTGGTGCTGCGTCGCCGTTTGACCCTCACGGGCTCGACCTTGCGTGCACGCTCAGTGGCGTTCAAGGCGGCAATTGCGCAGAATTTGCGCGCGCGCGTGTGGCCGTTGATCGAGGCGGGGCGCATCAAGCCTGTGATTCATTCGATCTTTGATGCCGCATCTGCAGATGGTGCTGCCAATGCGCATCGTTTGATGGAATCGAACCAGCACATTGGCAAGATCGTTTTGACTTGGAGTATGTGATGAAGCAAAAACTCATCGCAGGCAATTGGAAGATGAATGGCAGCTTGATTGCCAACGCGGCTTTGGTGCACGGTGTGCAGCAGGGCTTGGCGAGCGCCTTGGGGGCTAAGCGTGTCCAGGTTGTGGTGTGCGTGCCTGCGGTGTATTTGTCGCAAGTGCAGCAACTCGTCCAAGGCTCTGGCATCGACTTGGGTTCGCAAGATGTGTCGGCACATGAGCAAGGGGCTTTCACCGGTGAAGTGTCTGCAGCGATGTTGAAAGACTTTGCCGTGCGATACGCCATCGTGGGTCATTCAGAGCGTCGCCAATGCCACGGTGAAACCGATGAGCAGGTGGCGCTCAAAGCGCAACATGCTTTGTCGGCGGGCATCACGCCCATCGTGTGTGTAGGTGAAACACTGGCTGAACGCGAAGCGGGCAAGACCGAAGACGTGGTCAAGCGTCAATTGGCCGCTGTGATTCACACCAACGGCCATTGCATCAGCGAAATCGTGGTGGCTTATGAGCCTGTGTGGGCGATTGGTACAGGCCAAACAGCCTCGCCAACGCAAGCGCAAGCGGTGCACGCGGTGTTGCGTTCCCAATTGAAAGCCGCGACTGAGCATTCGGATCGCGTGCGCATTTTGTACGGTGGCAGCATGAATGCGGCCAACGCGGCAGAGTTACTGTCTCAGCCTGACATTGACGGCGGCCTGATTGGCGGCGCTGCTTTGAAGGTGGCTGATTTCTTGACCATCATCTCTGCTGCGGCGCGTTGAAATTAATACATTTTTCGGAGTTTTTATGAGTTTGATTTTGAATATCGTTCAAGTAGTTCAGTTGTTGACAGCTTTGGGCATGATTGGTTTGATCTTGGTGCAGCACGGCAAAGGTGCGGACATGGGTGCGGCATTTGGCAGCGGCAGCTCTGGCAGCTTGTTTGGCGCCAGTGGCGGCGCTAACTTTTTGTCGCGCACCACCGGTGTGTTGGCTGCGGTGTTCTTTGTTTGCACCTTGGCGTTGGCCTACTTCGGTAACCTGCGTCCTACCACTTCGGGCAGCGTGCTTGAAGGCGCTGTGGTGGCGCCTGCGCCAGTGGCAGAAGTGCCCGCATCAGGTGCGGCACAAATTCCTACCAAGTAATCGCAAAACCTTCAAGTTTCAGAGAGATTGGGTCCCCATTTCGGGTAAACTCTGAGGCTGTTCAGGAAGCGTTATCCCTCTTCGCTTCTGTAGAACAAACAACCCAAAGCCGTCGTGGTGAAATTGGTAGACACGCTATCTTGAGGTGGTAGTGGCGAAAGCTGTGCGAGTTCGAGTCTCGCCGACGGCACCATCCAAAAAAAGTCTGCTGTAACTCTGGTGTCAACCAGTTACGGC